>CAZZHU010000297.1:0-1600 GCA_964654045.1 uncultured Leptospirales bacterium | reverse complement strand
GGGATTTGAAAAGCCTCCCGTTTTCCATGTATACCTCGTGCGCCTCGCCCGCCGGGTCAAACAGCTTCTGGTGATAGGCCGCATGCGAATGGATCCCGCCGGTGATGTTTGCCAGATGGTCCAGTGCTTCGCTCTGATCCCCGGGCACCTGACCCAGCGAGAGGGTGTTGATGATGATCCCTTTGTTTCGCGCCATAACGCCATACTTATCGGCGCTTCCCCCCGTTATCTTTGAATTTGAAATCACGACTATTGCCTTCCCGGCATCGGAACGCCACCTGACGCTTCTGACGGAATACTGCAATGATTTCAGTAAATCTTCCTGCCCGGAGCCGCCGGCCGGCTTGAGTTTATCCAGTTCATCCCGAACCGCGGTAATTGAGTTGACCGATACGGACCCCGACGCATAGGCCGCGCGGTCCGAAAAGGGAACCAGGTACACCCGCGTATCCATACGGCGGCTGTCGATAAGGTGCGATGCAAGTCCGACAATGGCATCCTTTACCGACGCCCAGTCCTGGTTTATCCGGTATGACAGGTCGAGGAGAAACAGGATATCCATGGATCCGCCGCCGGTGCCGCTCAAGCCCTTCGGCGCTTTTGTGCGGAACGGCCTCAACGCTTCCCTGATCTCCTTTTCCGCCAGGCCGAAGAGATCCCTGTCCGAGACCCGTGCCCTGGCTATGATCTTCCGGTCACGAACCGAATACAGCACGCTGTCGGAACGGTATACGCCCCCCGCGCGGGCGAGGCTCCCCAGGAGAAAATAATCAATATGGAGGGTCTTCCCCATTACATCAAGGTCTTCTTTCGTTATCACGTCCCGGGGCGACAGTTTCATGCGCTCAAGGTCCAGGTCAACTTCGCGGGGCGAGGTAATCTCGACATCCTCCTTGAAGAGCAATGAAGCGACCGAAAGAAGGCGGGAATATTCGCCGCCTACCGATTCGGGAAAATCGGTTGAAGAATTTTCAATCTTATAGGGTATAATGGCTATATCCGCAAACAGGGCCGGTGCGCAGAAAAGGATGAGTGCGGCATGCAGGATAATGCTCCACCTCATCGCGGTTACCCTGCTTGCGGCTTCTTGCCGGATAGAAATTCTTTTACATGGATGGCAAGGGCCCCTTTCATTCCCGGGCCGAATCTCGACCCGCTGAAATCTATACCCGCCACATATTTGTTGTCATCGCGTTTATACACCCATACCATGCGGCCCGATATGATTATGGGATTGTTTTTTTTAAAATTCATCTCAAGAACAATGATGCTCTGTGAAATGAGCTTATCAATCATCCGTGCGTCATCAAACTCTATCTTTACGCCACCGGCGGAGACATCGATGATCCTGCCTTCCGTCTTCGATTCCACCAGATTGCCGTTGCGCACCCTTTCCGAAAGATCATCTATGAACGAATCGATTTTCTTGACCATGCTTTCATCGATGGTCCGGTCCTTGTTGATCGCGGTAAGGTACGCAATGGGAAAATCAAGTCCCACGAGGGGATGGTAGGTAATGGGCCTCACCAGGAGCGACGTGATGTTGGCGCTGTTGTTCTGAAGCCATTGCCGCAGATCGTCGCGGAGTTCGACTGAATTG
>CAZZHU010000296.1:0-2031 GCA_964654045.1 uncultured Leptospirales bacterium | reverse complement strand
AGCACGTAGTAAACATAGCTGAAATCCTTTACGGAAAAGAAAACGAACAGGTTATAGATGACCATTATCAGCATGAGGCCGTAATAAATCCATATGACCGGCAGTTCGCCGGTCAGCCTGTTCCGGTCGGCCCTGGGGGACCACATGGTCATGGAAAAACCCTTTGAGCTGGTGGAATCAACATACATGTAATAGGTATGGGTCCCCGGTTCTTCGCTGAGAAGGAACATGAAATTCTTGTCGTTAACGTCCCGGTGTGAAAAAGGAAGATGGTCCCCTGTTTCTTTCAGGGTAAAACCGCCCTTCTCCCGCGGTACGTACAGCCTGATGGAATCCAGCATCGGGTAATCAATTTCAAGGAGCCAGCTGACGGGGGACTCTGTCGGATTTTTTATCGAGAATTTAAACCAGTAGGCGGACCTGGTGAAGCCGAAGTTAAAGGCGTCTTTTGTCTCCCGGGTCCACTTCTGGCGCCTTTCCGAAACGTCTTCGATGGTCAGCTTCCTGCCAGGGTCTTCGAGATATTCAGCATGCCTGCACAGCGAATATTGTTCGAGTGATCCGTCAATTATAACCGGCCCGGCGGCCGCCGCCCACGCAAATCCACCGCCATGAATTATTATTGATATGATCATCAGAAGGGATACCGGAAGCAGGCGTTTCATAAATCCTCCCTGAGCAGGGGCCAAATAACTGGGCAAGGCTCAATAAATTAAACAAATCCGGAAATAATGCCCACTGTCAATACTATTTCGATGACCGGTTTCCCGCATTTTTTTAATAACCCTTCCCATGCCGGATCACAACACGGGGCATACTAGTAAGGAATCAGCCCTTCAGGCGTTTGAGGATCGCGAAGACGTCCTTATCGTCCATGATCTTCGGCACGGGATAGGGGATGCACTCCCAGTGTATGGAGCTGGCGATCTCGGCGAAGTCCTCCTCCCTGATCTCCGGGATTGTTTCTCCTATGCCGTATTTCCGGTTGATGCTCCTGAGGGCCCCGATGAAAGCCGCCGCCTTCCCGGCGTCATCCATGCCGGGACCAGCGGCGCCGATGACATCGGCGAGCCGGGAGAGGCGCCTGTGTATCCCGGCGCCGTAGTATTCGAACACGAGGGGCATGCAGGCCCCGATCACCCTGCCGTGGGGGAGATGGTACTTGCCGCCGATCTTGTGCGCGAAGGGGTGGACATAGCCGGTCAGGGCGCGGTTCAGCACGATACCGGCGTAATAGGAGGCGAGGAGCATCTGGCTGCGGGCCTCGATGTCCCTGCCGTTCCGGTACACCCTGTCAATAGAATCGAAGATCATTTTAACCGCCTTCTCCGTATAGGCATCGGACATCGCGCAGTGGGCGCTCCCGATGTAGCCTTCAATCGAATGAGACAGGGCGTCCAGGGCGGTGATGGCCGTGAAGAAGGGAGGCAGGCCGAGGGTCAGTTCCGGGTCGAGCACTATGAAATGCGGATGGATGAGGAAGTCGTTGACCGTGTACTTGATATTTTTCTCCGGGTCCGTCACCACCGCGGCGCTCGTGGTTTCAGCGCCGGTCCCCGCGGTCGTGGGCACCGCGAAAATGCGCGGCAGTCTCTTCGGTACGGGAAGCATGATCTTGAAGTATCCGCCCAGCCGGTCCGCCGTCTTTTTCGGTTTGACGACCCGGCCCGCCACCACCTTGGCCGTGTCCATGACAGAACCGCCGCCGAATCCGATTATGCTATCGCAGCCTTCTTTTACATAGACCGCATAGGCGTCTTCAATATTTTGTATCGAAGGGTTCGGCTGAACCCCGTCATAGACCGCGCAGGGCATGCCGATGGCGTCGAACACCGCGAAAAGATCCTCGAGCAGTTTCATCTTCATGAGAACCCCGTCGGTAATCACGAGAGGCTTCCCGAGTCCCTGTTTCCTGATCAGTCCGGGAAGCTGCTTGATGCTCCCCGGCCCCTGCAGCACCTCCCTGCTTTTCTGGTTGGGAATGGGAAGGTACATTGAGCAGGCCATTATGGTTTTAAATGCCCTGAGCAG
>CAZZHU010000295.1:0-2087 GCA_964654045.1 uncultured Leptospirales bacterium | reverse complement strand
CATGGCCCTCAACCATGCGTGTCTACCAAATTCCACCACCTGGGCTTACTGCTGGTCTGGTGTACAGGAAACCTACATATTAAACAGGACCGTATTGTCAACAAGAAAAATGTAAAATTCATTGTGCACATCCTGAATTCAAGTCCGCGGTATCACGGCACGGGGATATCAACGGATGCATGCCCCTAACCGCCGGTCCTGTTGACAATGACCCAGATACCCTCGGGTCTCCCTTCATCGTTACGGATGAGATATTTCCTCACCTCCACGGGAATGACCGTGCCGTCTTTCCTGATATACTCCTTCCGGTACGGCTCGGTGTAGCCCCGCTCGGCCAGCTGTTTTTCGACGGTTCCCCTTTCCAGGTCGTGCCACTTCACCGGCGTAATGTCCCAGGTGGTCTTCAGGTAGAGTTCTTCGCGTTCATACCCCAGGAGCTCCTCGAAGGGCTGGTTGAAATCGATCATCCTCCCTTCCATGTCGATCCAGGTGGAGCCGTCGTGGATATTGTTGAAAAGCTCCCGGTACCGGCGCTCGGAGCGGAACAGGGCATCCTGGAGCTTCTTGTGATCGGTACTATCGCGCAC
This sequence comes from uncultured Leptospirales bacterium, assembly GCA_964654045.1. Lineage (GTDB taxonomy): Bacteria > Spirochaetota > UBA4802 > UBA4802 > UBA5550 > RBG-16-49-21. The sequence continues at coordinate 1,500 of CAZZHU010000295.1, read as the reverse complement.
TACCGCCACCACGCCGTCAAACTGGCCCTCCTTGATGATGGCGGAGAGCTTGGCGGAAAAACAGCGATCCTCACCCTCCATGGCAAGCCAGTATTCAAACTCGGCCTCCCCCTTGGCCTTCGCGGTTTCAAAAGCGGCGCCGAACAATGAGCCATGTTCGGGCGGCATCACGTCAGCGGGCCGTTTCCCGATGAACTCATCGGGTTTGCGATAGAGCTTCTTTACGTCAGGGGTATGATAAAATATAAAGCGCATGTCGGCGTCGAAGGCAAAGACCAGCTCGGCCATGGACGACAGGATCCCCTGCAGCCTGCTCTCGGATTTCACCAGGGCCTCCATCGCCAGGCGGCGCTCCGTCACGTCCGTAACAACTCCGTCAAGGCGCACCTGGTTCTCACCGAAGGGGCGCGCCAGGATGCTGTCGCGCACCCACCTGATGCCGCCGCTGTCATCATATATCTTGTACATGTCGTCGCCGCGGTCCGATTGGCCGGTCATGAGCTGCCGGTACATGGACCGTACCCGCTCCCGGTCGTCCTCATGGACAATGCCGAACCACGCATCGAATCCCTGCCGGAAGTATTCCCGCTGCCGGCCGGTGATATCGGCAAGGGCCGGTGACTGGTAGATATACGCAAAATACCCGCCGCTATCTATAATGCCGCTCCAGATGTATGCCGAAACCGAGCTGAGGATCGACTTCATCTTCTCGAAGGCCCCCCGGAGCTCATATTCCACGGCCTTGCCGGCCGAGACGTCGCGGGATATGCTGAAAATCACGTCCGTTCCGCGCCATTTCCCCGGTGTGACCTTGGTTTCAACGGCAACCTCCGCCCCCGCCTTCGAGCAGAACGGGATATCGCACAGGTATCTCTCGCCGATGATGATCTGAGAATAGCTCTCCTCGGCTTCGGCTCTCCGGGCGGGCAGGTACAGATCAAAGATGTTCATCGATATGAGCTCTTCCATCGAATAACCGAGCCTTTTTACCGTCACGGGATTCGTCTTGATGATGTTCCCCTTTATATCGACGATAAAAAGGAAATCGCCGAGTATGTCCATCATGACCTGCCATTCTTCCGCGCTGCCGTATCCCGGCATCCCGTTCCCTTCCGGATGCGCGCCGGATTCCCGGCCGGCGGCAAGAAGGGCGCGCAGACGGTTCAGGTCTTGGATCAATTCCTCTTTGGTTTTATCCTTATCGCTCACACTGGCACCTGCCCTGAAATAGCAAACTAACGGGAGCCTCCCGATCGGACGTCACCAACGACCGCACCGGGGCCCTGGTCCCGACGTCGCCGCTTCCCTCATCCCTGCTTGACATACCGGAACGATTTCACCGCTTCCACCTCGGTATTGTAGATCGTGATGAAATCCTCCAGCTTGATCACTTTGAAGATGCTCTTGATCTCGTCGGACACGCCGGCCATCACGATGTCCCCCTTATGCTTGCGTATCAGCTTGGCCGTGTTGATCAGGACGCCGATGCCGGAGCTGTCG
>CAZZHU010000294.1:0-2209 GCA_964654045.1 uncultured Leptospirales bacterium | reverse complement strand
GGCATTGACAGCATTTCGAACGCGGCACAGAATCAGCACATGAACCTGAACCAGCTGATCCGGAAAATGGAGCGGCTTTCGCGTATTATCATTGATCTGGATGTGAAAACGAAAGAAACCCTGGACCAGACATATAAAATCGCGCGGCGGGCCGAGGGCGGAGAGAAGGCCCTGATGAACATGCAGGCCACGATGAACAATATTATAGCCAGCTCGGGGCTCATGACCAACGTGGTTGAAATTATCAACGGCATATCCGACCAGATAAACCTTCTTTCTCTCAACGCCGCCATTGAAGCGGCCCGCGCTGGAAACGCGGGGAAGGGGTTCGCCGTTGTCGCCGATGAAATCTCAAAGCTGGCCGAGATGACATCGAAAAGTATTAAGGATATCGACCGGTTGATCAAAAACAACACTGCCGATGTGGAAACGGGCATGACCAATGTGGCGACCACCATCAATCTCATCAGCGAAATCATCGTCGGCGTCAATTCAATAGACCGGATGATGAACGAGGTGGCAGAATTCATGAGCAACCAGAACGCGACCAACGCGGAGGTTAATACCGCCGCCCATGAGATCAGGGACCGGTCAGAGGAAATTAAAACGGCGTCTCAGGAACAGAAAAATGCCAATTATGAGATAGTAAAAGCGATAACGGCCATCAATGAACTGTCACAGTCCAATGCTTCCGAGACGCAGGAGTTATCGTCAAGCGCGAACAATCTGTCCAGCCTTGCTGAAAAATTGAAGGAGGCCGTTGATTATTTTAACATCGATCTTAATTAGTATATGCGCCGGGGCGTGATTGGTTTTATTTTCGGCCCGTCCCTGTCGATGGGCGGGACCGGAGAAGGCTTCAAAAATTTTTGAGGAAAGGTGCTGCGTGTTATGCCAGTGAGTTCTGAAATTACGGGAATCGGGGTGTACATCCCCGGGCGGAAAATCTCCAATGATGATGTCCTGCAGATGCTGAAGCGGAAAAGCGAGCCGTATCTGTTGAATGAAGAACTTGATGAAATCCTGGAGATTTCCAGTGAAAGGCTCGCCAAGGCGGGCAATGTCACCAGATACTGGTGCGAAGAAAATGAATTCTGCACGGATATTGCCTATAAGGCCTCGATGGCCGCTCTTGATGACGCGGGGTTGAAGGCGGCGGATATCGACCTTATCATCTTTACCGGCATGTCGAAAGCCTTTGTCGAGCCGGCCACGGCCCACGTGCTCCGCCATAAATTGCAGGCCCTCAACGCGAACGTGATCGACACGCAGGATGCCTGCACCAGTTTCATAAAATCGATAGAAATAGCCCACGCGCTGATCAGTTCCGGGCATTACCGGCGGGTGTTGATTGTCGCTGGAGAACGCACCTTTGATTGGGCTGACATGGTATGTAAAACAAAGGATGAACTCACGTGGAAGTTCGGCTCTCTTACCATAGGGGACGGCGCAGGAGCGATCGTCCTTGAGGCGACCGGGGAGGCGATGTACCTGGAAGACGGCAACCACATGAAATTTTCCTACGAATTGTCGGACGGGCAGTATCATCTCTGCACCATCGGACTCAATTATTCGCTCGGCGAGCGGTATAAGCTCTACACGCACACGCCGAACCTTTTCAAGGCGGTGTATGTCGTGACGAAAGAATGCGTGAAAAATTATTTTTTGAAGATGAACAACCATACTGCATCCTATGATAACCTTTTCTACCATGATGTGGGGAAGCTCGCCCAGGGTATAATACTTTCGTTCCTGGCGGATTCATCTATTACGGTCAAATATCCCGAATCCGATTTTTATTCGGAATACGGGAATGTGGCATCGGTCAGCCTCCCGCTTTCAATGTGGCGGGCCAGGGAAAAAGGTTATTTTAAAAAAGGGAACCTGGCCCTATGCGTCATTCCCGCGTCGGGAACCCAGTGCGGAGTATTTTCATTCAGGTACTGAATCGGGAGTGATGGAATTCTTAACGGTTGTTATGTGATATAATGGAACCTCGAAAATTCTGATTTTTAGAGGTGCCCATAAACGAATTACCGACTATCACCTTCCAAAAAGTACTATATCCTTATAGGGGATATCACCTATTATCATCCCCGTTTTATTTTATTATAATAAAATATAATGTCTTGTTGCTATTCTTAATTTATTAAAGGGGCCTAAGGGGCGAAGCCCCTTAAAAAGGCCCCGCAGGGGCTCTCTGCGCCCA
>CAZZHU010000293.1:0-2223 GCA_964654045.1 uncultured Leptospirales bacterium | reverse complement strand
GAAGACCATGAGCGAGGCGGTCCATGCCGGCATAGCCGACATCGAAAAGACCGCCGACGCCACCGGCGAGAACTACGAGAAGATGATGTCAATGATGCACATCATCAACGAGGGCGGGCAGACCATCAACAATTTCATATCGGTCATTGACGACATCTCTGACAAGATCAACCTCCTCTCGCTGAACGCGGCCATCGAGGCGGCCCGGGCCGGCGAGCACGGACGGGGATTCGCCGTCGTGGCAGATGAGATAGGGAAACTGGCGGCGCGGACGACGGAAAATTCGAAGGTCATATCGAACCAGGTGACGAAGATAACCAGCGACATCGCCAGCGGCATTACCATGCTCACGGAGACGAAGAAATCCACAGAGGCCATCTTCGCCCTGATAAAGGGGATTACCGGGAAGGTCGATACCGTTTCCGGCGCCATGGGGGATCTCGGCGTCATCATCCTCAATATCATCGAACAGGCCAGGATGCTGGAGGAGGTGTCGCGGACTATCCAGAATTCCACCACCGAACAGAGAAAATCCATGGAGGAAAACTCGCGGACCGTCCTGCGCCTGTCGGAGATGGCACAGGGCGTTTCGGAATCGAGCCGTCAGCTGCAGCAGTTTACCCACGTAATTGCCGACAAGGCGAACGAGCTGAAAGATATCGTCATGGCCGGAAGGAAGGATGAGTGACGCGGCTGCCGGTCACGCGTAGATGACTGCGATGATCCTGGCCGGCCCGTCATCGGCGCAGGATACCCGGTGATCGAGCTTCGAATCGTAATAAATGCTGTCCCCTGCCTCAAGAATGTCCGTGTGCTCGCCGAGCTGTATCTCCACTCTCCCCTCGAGGACAAAAAGAAATTCTTCGCCGTCGTGATTATAGGGAACCCCCTTCTTCGATGCCGGCTCCAGGGTCACCAGGAAAGGCTCCATCTTGCGGTTTATTTTTTCCGGTGCCAGGGATTCATAGGAGTAGCCGTAGCGGACGCCTTCCTTGGAGGCGACCCGCGACGTCGCCACGCGCTCGTCTTTCCGGACGATGGTGAAGGGGGCCGTGCCTTTCTGGTTGAAAAGTTTGCCGATTTCAATATCGAGGGAGCGGGCGATCTTCATCAGGGCCCCCAGGGGCGGTGATATGAGATGGGTTTCGAGCTGGGAGAGGAACGCGGGTGAGAACCCTGTCCGCTCCGCCAGGTCTGACAGCGACATTCCCATTGATTCGCGGTATTTCTTTATCTTTTCTCCTACTTTGATATCGGTATTTTCCATGATCCCTCTCCGGAGTTATGCAATATGTTTATTTCATGAAATGTGTGAAGGTTTATCTGTCAAATCAAATTTCGGTTCGAAGTTATTCAAAGATCCTTGTTGTTTCTGAAGTCGCATGAATACGCGTGATGTCTGATACCGGCATGCCGTAACTAATAATTTCAATGAACGCAGCGGGTAGAAATCCTGCATTATTGTAAAAATTTGAAAAAATATTTCCCGCTTTGCGCGAAATGACAGCCCCGTGTAATATTAACACTAATTGAATGCTGTCCAATTTTTCATGGAGCAAAATTTTATTTATCCCGCCAGATTTTGTTGACTTTAAAAAGGTAATTTTTGTAGAGTGTATATGAGGGTTGAAATGTTTTGCTTGACTAATATTTAAAACGATTATATATTTAATTATAATGTATTTTAATACAAACTAAAAAAGTTAAAAAGGATCATAAACGCCAGTATGGCTCACATCACTATAGACGCGGACCGATGCAAAGGGTGTTATTTCTGCATAAAGTTCTGTCCCAAACAACTCATAGTTGTTTCAGACAGGCATAACCAGGTAGGTTATTTCCCTGCGCAGTTTTCAGATGGGGGCGAGGACCATTGCACGGCCTGCAAGACCTGCGCGCTCATGTGCCCTGATACCGCCATCGAGGTGTTCAAATGACCGAGAAGAAACTGACCAAGGGGAACGTCGCCCTTGCGGAAGGCGCGATGCAGGCAGGGTGCCGGTACTATTTCGGTTACCCCATAACCCCGCAGAACGACATACCTGAATACCTCGCCAGGGAGCTGCCTAAAATCGGCGGCACCTTCATCCCGGCCGAGAGCGAGATTGCCTCTATAAACATGGTTCTCGGGGCAGGCGCCTCCGGTGAGCGGGCCATGACATCATCTTCCGGCCCGGGTATATCCCTCATGCAGGAAGGATTATCTTATATCGCCGGCTCGGA
>CAZZHU010000292.1:0-2233 GCA_964654045.1 uncultured Leptospirales bacterium | reverse complement strand
GACGAGGTCATTTTCGAGGAATTCAAGGGTACCGGCAACAGCGAGCTGCTCCTGGACCGGAAGCTCGTGGACCGGCGCATATTCCCGGCCATCGACATGAGCCGGTCAGGCACCCGCAAGGAGGAATTATTGCTTGACACGGAAGAGCTAAATAAACTATGGGTTCTCAGGAAGGCACTTTCATCGATGAGCACCACGGAAGCGATGGAGCTCCTTGTTGAAAAGATGAAGGCGACGAAAAACAACAAGGCATTTTTCAAGGCCATGAATTCATAAACAAAGGATCGTTCAATGAAACCGAATATACATCCCGAATACAAAGATACTGTCATTAAGTGCGCCTGCGGCAACGAGATCAAGACGAAATCGACCTCGAAGGATCTCCACATCGAGATCTGCTCCAACTGCCATCCCTTTTACACCGGGAAGCAGAATATCGTCGACACCGCCGGCCGGGTCGAGAAGTTCAAGAAAAAATACAATATCAAGTAATTGCCGCGCTGACATAGAATTGTTAAGACCAGGAGACCGGCAGTGGGCCGGTCTCTTTTTGTCGGCGATGAAGACGCGGGGCGATGGCGCGGACCGCAAGCGGGCGGCCGGGTGATTTTTTTATGCTGATCCCACGATAAAAGAGTGGGAAGCGTCAGGCGCGGAAGCCGATACTGAATACAGTAACACCGGCAATACAACCCAGGAAGGAATATCCGCTATGGCATCAAAAAGACTCGGCGAGATCCTCATGGAAAAGGGCATTATCACGAATGACCAGCTTAAGGAAGCGCTGGAAGTGCAGACGTCAAAAGGCGGCCTGCTGGGCATTATTCTCGTGGAGATGGGGTATCTCAAGCCCCGGATGCTGGCGGATTTCCTTGAGACCCAGAGATATTCCTGATACCTCCATCTATCCCGCTATTATTTAGCAACATGATGGCGCTTCGATCCTCATCGGCGCTTTGCGCCATTTTATATCCTCACCCCCGGCCCCACTCAGCGTTGGAGTCAGCCTCACCCCGCCTCCAGCAAGCACTAAGCGACAGGATGTCGCGCATGCAGCAGCGTACATGGACGTACTGGCTGCAGCCTCCCACGGGGAGAGGGCTACTTAAAAATAAATTTCTTTGTAACCCCTCTCTTCCAAAAGGAGATGGTTTCGCATTGATGTACTTATTTCAGCTCCCCTCTCCTTTTGATGGAGAGGGGCCGGAGGTGAGGTTGTAAGTCGAGAGAGTCTCCGCCCTACGCCGCTTTTGCAGCCTGCTTTCGTAACAGGAAGAGCCCGAGGGCGCCGGTGATGACGTAGAGAATGCCGATAATCTGCCCCTGGGTCAGCTCCAGCATGACTTTCGGGTTGAGCCTGATGAACTCCACCAGGAACCGGGCGGTGCCGTTCAGTATGAGGTAGAGGAAGAAGATGAAGCCCGTCGGCAGTTCCCGCTTGCGCATCTTCATGAAAAAAATGAACAGCATGAAGGAGAAAAACGACTCGAAGAGCGGGGTGGGGAACACCGCCGCAGTTGCCGGCACGATCCCGTTCGGGTAGGGCGTCCCCAGGAACGAAGAGGTGGTGATGCCGTAGCAGCCGTCGCCCGACACATGGCAGCCCAGCCTGCCGACGCCGTAGGCCAGCGTCATGGCCGGGACCGTTATATCGAATATCTCGAGTATGCTTTCCTTGCTTTTTTTTATGAGGATCATGGAGAGGAGAAAGGCCAGGATGAACCCGCCGTACACGGAAAGGCCCGCGCCGGAAAAGATCATCCCCTTCGGGTCGCGGAGGAATTCTCCCATGTTTTCAAAGATATGGAATATCTTGGCGCCTATGATGGCGCTGGGTATTATGACCAGCAGGAGCTTGTAAGCCAGTTCCGGGTCTTTTCCCCGCAGCGTTAGTTCCCGTTCGGTAAGGAGAAACGCCAGGTAGAATGCCAGGCCCAGCATCAGCCCGTAGGAGCCGATATTGATGAATTTATAATTAAAAAGAATAGGATACATTGCGGGTCCACCTCTGGATAATTTCATTATTAATAACCGATATGTAACATGATACCGAAGATATTTGTCAAGATATTTAACGGATACACCGTTATACTCTCCCGGTCCCATTTCAACCTCATCCCCCGGCCCCTTCTCCTTAGTAAGGAGAAGGGGAGTAGAGGTCAAACATTATTAATTCAGAAGCCCTCTCCATTTGATGGAGAGGGCGCGCGAAGCGCGGGTGAGGACTTACCGG
>CAZZHU010000291.1:0-2300 GCA_964654045.1 uncultured Leptospirales bacterium | reverse complement strand
CGCCGTCCGACTGGGAGCACATCTCGATGAGCTTCAGGTCGCCGACGAGCCTCGGTGAAGTCTTGATGAGGTCATCGATCTGGCTGAAATCAAGGCCGAAAGCGCGGTGCGCGTTGGTATTGAGTCCCGCGTGCTTGTCCATGATAATGCGGTAGGTCATCGACGCCTTGTTGGCGCGCTCCAGGCCGATCGTGTCGATAACGTCATACGCGGCGGATCCGGTGAGGGCCCCTGCCTGGATCTTACGGAACCAGAGGGGGTCCGCCATGTTGGTGATGCCGCCCGTGGTGTGACCTTCCTGAAGTTTCTCAAAGCCGATCGCCATGACGATGTCGTACATGCCCGACGCAACCAGGTTATCCGACGCACAGGAAAGCGTCCCTCCGACGGTACCGCCGGTGGTGATCCGGATGCAGTCCTTGCCGTATGCCCCGGTTCCCAGGGTGTGCCACATGTCGGGCTGGTGGATCATCTCAAAGAGCTCCATGTTGCCGTGAACGATGCAATCAATATCCTTCATGGTCAGGCCCGCGTCTTTCAGGGCCAGGCTGACCGCTTCATGTATCATTTCAGGCTGGTTGACATCCTCGCGGTGGCTGGAATGCTTCGTCTGCCCGATGCCTATGATACCGACATTTCTGTTTTTCTTTCTATGTGCCATTATGAAACCTCCCTACGCTTCCATTACTATAACGGCCTGGTGCTGACCGGCCCCGCCGGTTGCTGCCTGGGCGACAGCCTTCCTGGCACCCTTGACCTGGCGGTCCCCCGCCTGTCCGCTGAGCTGGTAGTAGCATTCGATGGCCCTGGCCGCGCCCCCGAGGAGGAGCGGGTTCCCGTTGAGCTGGCCGCCTGACAGGTTCACGTTGAACTTGTCCATGCCGCCGTCATCGATCCACTTACCGCCCTTTCCTTCGTCCGCGATTCCGACACCTTCCGCCCACATCGGCAGCTGGTGCGCGGCATGGTCGCTGAGTTCGAAGACCTGGATTTCTTTTCTCGCGTCCTTGACTCCCGCCTTCTCATAAGCCCGCTGGGCGGCATTTTTAAGCGAGAAATTCCCCGACAGGTCCCTGTCGCCGAGGAAATACCGGTCAATGCAGCTGCCGTACCCGCTGATCCATACCGGGTTCTTGGTGAACTCTTTCGCCCGCTCTTCGCAGCAGAGAAGCATACCGTAGGCCCAGTCGGTGACCGGGTATACGTGCATTTCCCGCAGCGGGTCAAGGTACATCGGCGAATTCATGACTTCTTTTTCATCGACGAGCTTGTTTTCACGTGCGAAGGGGTTCTTTTTCGCGTTCTTCCGGGAACGAACCACTATTTTCGCCAGGTGCTCGTCGGTTATGCCTGATTTTTCCATGTATGCCCTGGCCTGCAGGGCGTCGACGTTCTGGAAATCCATGCCGAGGGGGCGGCAGTAGAAGGGATCATAGGCGAGATTGGTCGCCATCCGCCGGCTTTCTCCCTGGGATTCCTTGCAATGGCCCATGAACAATATCACATCATCATGGCCGCTGAGGATGCTGGCCATGGCATAGCCTAAGCCGTTGATGCTTTCCTGCGCCATTTTCTCTTCCCCGCGGAAGTGGGCGCCCAGCACGTCCGTCATACCGTTGTCGGATATGGTCCGCGCGTCGAACACGTCATCCGAGCAGGAAATAATAGTCCTGATGCCCTTCTCCATGTCATAGGTGACCTTGGTCTGTTCCATGATCGGTTCGAAGCATTCGAGGAGCATGTTCTGGAACCGCATGTGATCGTATGCCGGTTCGTTTTTAACCTGCGCGACAGCGCAGATTGCTATTCTTTTACCCATTACCAATCCTCCTGTTTTTACTGAAAAGATAAAGGATCACAATAAACCTCCTGCGTTATTTCCTTTTCTCTCTTGTTTCTTAATCATACAAATCTCACTCACCCGCTCTCTCCTTATTTGACCTCACCCCGACTCCGGCGCGCCCACTTCTTATCAAGGAGAGGGCTCATCAAGCATTCTCCTTCCCCCTCTCCATTTTATGGAGAGGGGGTCAGGGGGTGAGGATAAAAAACTTGAAGGGAACGGGGTGAGACCTGTCCCGTTCAGTACCGTCACACGTAACAGTTCCAGAACTTTCCCTGTTTGATTGCCCGCAGTATTGAATCCTTATCGCGCTTCGCATCCAGCTCGATCCAGGCACGTCCGATTCCCACCTGTGTGTGTGAATCGTCAGAAGCGATTTTCGGATACCGTATGTTCAGCGATTCAAATATCGTGTCGCGGAATCCCTTGGTCGTTATCTCAACCGCGTCCAGGGGAT
>CAZZHU010000290.1:0-2405 GCA_964654045.1 uncultured Leptospirales bacterium | reverse complement strand
GATCGACACCGCGCATTTCAAAAAGCTGGAGGTGAAGAACCGGGAGCTGCTGAAAGAAGTGGAAGAAAAGATTTTTGAAGCAGCCGAACAGACCTTCAATATCAATTCCACGCGGGAGCTCTCCCATGTCCTTTTCGATAAGCTAAGGCTCAAGCCCAAGCGGAAGACGAAGACCGGCCTCAGCACCGACATCAAGGTGCTGGAGTCGCTGCAGGGGAGCCACCCGATCATCGACCATCTAATTTCGTACCGGACCCTGTCCAAGCTCAAGAACACCTACATCGACACGCTGCCGAAGCTGATATCGCCGAAGACCGGGAGGATACACACCTCCTATAACCAGACCGTGGTGGCGACGGGAAGGCTCTCCTCGTCGGACCCGAACCTCCAGAACATCCCGGTGCGGGACGAAATGGGCAAGGGCATCCGGCGCGGCTTCGTGCCTGAGAAGGGCTCGCTCCTCCTGTCTGCCGACTACTCCCAGATCGAGCTCCGGGTGGCGGCGCACCTGTCCGGCGATAAAAACATGATCCGCGCCTTCAACGAGGGAATCGACATCCATGCCATGACCGCGTCCTCGGTGTTCGGCGTGCCCCTGGACGGCGTCACGCCGGACATGCGGCGCCAGGCCAAGGTCATCAACTTCGCCACCATCTACGGCGTGTCGCCCTTCGGCCTGTCGCAGCAGGCGGAGATCGGGATGAAGGAGGCTGCCGAGTTCATCCGCATCTATTTCGAGACGTACCCCGGCTTCAAGAAGTTCATCGACGAGACCATCGAGTTCGCCCGGGCCAACGGTTTTGTGAAGACCATGCTCGGCAGGAAGCGCGACATCGCCGAGATCGGTTCGGACACGTCATTCCGCCGCGAGGGCGCCGAGCGCGTCGCCATCAACACGCCGATCCAGGGCACCTCCGCGGATATGATAAAGATCGCCATGATAAACATCAGCGATGACATTAAAAGCAAAAAGATGAAGACGCGGATGATCATGCAGGTGCACGACGAGCTCGTTTTCGAAGTTCCGGAGGACGAGATGGACGCGGCTAAAAAGATGGTCATCGACAGGATGGAGCATGCCCTGGACCTAGCGGTGCCCGTCAAGGTCGACGTCGGCACCGGCGGGAACTGGGAGGAGGCGCATTGATGTGAACGCAATGCTTCAGGGCCAGCGGGGCCTATTGCATCGAATCGGCCTCGATCTCCGCTTCGAATCCCGCGTCCTCGATGGCGTGCCGGATGTCCTCGACGGTCAGCGATGACTCGTCGAATTCCACCCTCACCTTTTTCGTGTCCGGGTCAGCGACGACCTTCTCAATGCCGGAAAGCGCATGTATCGCGTTTTCGATGGTCATCTTGCTCTGGCCGCCTATCATGTCAGCAGCGGTGAGTTCTTTTGTTGTGAGCATGGCTAACTCCTTTTGTCTATTAATTATACAGATTTTTCCGGGAATTATCCATTGCAGAAGTGAAAAAAGAATAACGAATTGCCGCGGCATGCGCCGTGGCGGGCGGGATGTTTATTGTATGTAAAGATTTACAGCCGGGAAGCACATCTTCGCAACCGGGTGGGAGTCGCGGGTAAAAGGATTATCATTTCACTTCATAACCGGCTTCTTCGATGGCGCGCTTTATGGCGTCGAGGGTCGCGGTATTATCATCGTAATCAATTTCAACTTTTTTCGTATCCGGGTCCGCATTGACATTCTTAACCCCCGGCAGCCCTTTCACCGCATGTTCGATAGTCATCTTGCAATGCTTGCAGCTCATATCAGGTACTGTTACGATTTGTTTCATGGTTGGTCCCTCCCTTTGTTTTGTCATAGTTGGCCCGGATTGCCCCGCCTGTTTTACTTATTTCTTCAGAAACTCCTCGACCTTCTTCACGATATTGTCCTTCGTGAAGCCGAACTGCTCGGCCAGCACCCTGGCGGGCGCGGATATGCCGAATCGTTCCATGGTGATGTACAGGGCGTGAGGTCCGGAATATTTATCCCAGCCCATGCGGATGCCCGCTTCCACGACCGCCTTGGGGGTGCCGTGGGATATGACCTCCATGCGGTACGATTCCGGCTGTTCGTCGAAAAGCTCCCAGCAGGGGAAGGATACGACCCGCGCCTGTATCCCTTTTCCGTTCAGCTCCTCCGCCGCCGCGATCGAGATATGCACTTCCGAACCGGAGGCAAGGATCACGATGTCCGGTTTCCCCGCGGTATCTTTCACAATGTAGGCGCCGCGATGCAGGTTTTCAGCCCCGCGGCCCTGTTCCCGCGCGATAACGGGCAGGTCCTGGCGCGTCAGTGACAGCATGGTGGGGCCGTTCGCGCGCGAAACGGCGGCGAGCCATGCTTCTTTCGTTTCTTCGGCGTCTGCGGGCCGTATCACGTTCAGGTTCGGGATCGCAC
>CAZZHU010000289.1:0-2552 GCA_964654045.1 uncultured Leptospirales bacterium | reverse complement strand
ACAAGACACTCCCGGATGCCCCGCTTACATTCAAGGGTAAGACTTTCGAATGCCATGTCGTTGAAAGCCTGCCCAAAAGCGATCAGATCGCCAGGGAAACCGGCTACGGCCGCAAGGTCACCTATCTCGAGAAGAAGACCATGCTGACCCTTAAGATTGAATACTATGACGAAAATAAGATCAAGTCGAAAGAATTGAGACTTTTATCTTTTGTTACGCGCAACAACGTGAACGGCCAGAAAGTCTATTATACGACAGGCCTCGAGATGAAAAACGTCAAGCGCGGCTCCAGGACGGAACTTCTATTCAGCAACATGCGTTTCGAGGAGGAAGCGAACATTTCACTGAACATTTTCTCCGTCGAATACCTGACGCGCAAATGGTGGTGATACACCGCTTCACCCGGCCATCGTAAAAGGTGACCGGGTGACCGTCAGATATGTCATACGCTGAGGCGTCTAACCGCCGTATATGCGGCGAGATCAATACGCGTACGGGAGGCCACTATGCAAAAACACATTATCATGGCAACAGTTATAACGGCAATGTTCATCATCGGCTGTCTCGGGAACCTTGAAAAGTATCCGAAAGAAAAATGCTCTGCCCTGCCGAACGACAGTGTATTCAAGGCGATCCAGGACAACTGCATCAAATGCCACAAGAAAGACTTCACCACAAGGCAGGAGATATGCGCCAGGAAAAACATGATCATCGATGCCGTTAAAACAGGCAGAATGCCTAAGATGGGAAAACTATGGCCTTCTTACTATAAGACCATCGTGGAATGGAAATGAACGTCATCACCTTCATGAAGGCGCGCTTGTGGGACCGCGCCTTCATGATACCCTCAAAATGATTTCATGCGTATAGTTGTTATAATTAAAGGTGTTTTTCTCCGGAGTTGCAGGCGTCCGGGCTGATGGGAGCAGATCGGTTGCGCTATTGTATCCGGTTCCAGGTTATCCTGGCATATTTCCATTTCATCACCAGTACCTTCCGGTCAAGCTTTAAAATTCTGTATGTAAGCACTATGGAGGGGAGCTTAAATTCAACAACATCCTTATCAATATGGTAGGTCCCCTTGATCGGTTTCGTGCTCAGGTCTTTTATCTCGGCCGTCAGGGTTCCATCGCCATTGATAACAACAGTCATGTCTTTATCAAGAGTGGCCTTACCGGCGTTCCACGTGCCGATAATATCCCTGCTGTAATCCTTGGCACATGTGACAAAAATAACCGCCATGGCGAGAGCCGGTATGATCATATATCTTTTCATGGGATTCACCTCAACCATAGTTTGGGGGAAACTGTATGTGCGTGTCAATAATAAAAAATGTTGGGGATACGCAAAAAGCGCGATCCATGGATCGCGCTTTTGATTTCCCGTAATAATTAAAGACTGATTTACCGTTTTCCTATAACCAGGTTGTACAACCGTTCAAGGCTGCCCACATACCCGAACTCGTTGTCATACCAGAAGTTAAGGTCCACCATGGTATACAGCCTGTCCTCGCGCTTGGTCGTCCTGCGGTGAGTAAAGGGAGAATCGTAAATCGTGGAATAGGTGCTCCCGATAATGTCCGAGCTTACCAGCTGACGGTCGGAGTACATCATGATGTCGTGGTTCCGCTCGCTGTACTTTTTAAAAATGCCGTGGATATAGGTGTTGTCATATTCTCCGATCAGGGATATGTCCAGTATTACGATCGAGGCCGTATTGGTCGGCACCCTGAGCGACGAGGCCTGCGATCCGATTCCGAGGCTCCGTATTTCCGGTATCACCTCGATGACGGCATTGGCGGCGCCGGTTGTCGAAGGAATGATGTTGTTCATGATGCTCCTTGTCTTCCGGCAGTCCTTTTCCCCGTCCTTGGGCAGGATATCCAGGACTTTCTGGGAGTTCGTCGCTGCGTGCACCGTGGTGAGAGCGTATGAAATGAACTTATCGCCGAAATGCTCCACCAACGCCTTAATCGGAGGGGCGCAGCAGTTCGTGGTGCACGATGCGTTGGAAATGATCTTGTGCACCGCCGGGTCGTACTTGTCGAAATTGACGCCGCCCACAACCGTTACAGCGTCGTCGGGCATCATGGTCCCCTTGTTCTTGATCTTGAACGGTGCGGTCAGTATTACCTTCTTCGCATTATTGAGGTGGCCCCGCAATGAATTATCCTCGCTGGACGTCGGGTCGGTCATTTTCCCGGTAGTGTCGAAGACAACTTCCACACCGTACCGGGACCAGGGGATGGCCCCGGGCGCGCGGAATTGTGATTCGTTCAGCCAGACCAGTTTCTTGCCGTTCATGTAGATGGCGTCATTTTTTATCTCAATTGCCTTTTCCTTTTGGTACCCGAACAGAAACCGGGCATAGGGGCCATAGGTTGAATCATAACCAAGATAGGTAACAAGATCCTCGAGGTTCTTGCCTGTTTTCCTTCCAGTTGAAATCACAATTTCATCAAGGTCACTCTTCGTTGACATGACCCAGGCCAGAAGTTTTCCGATTCTGCCGATTCCATTTATTCCGACTGGTGCTTTTGGTGATATGGTGCT
>CAZZHU010000288.1:0-2606 GCA_964654045.1 uncultured Leptospirales bacterium | reverse complement strand
GGTGGGCGAGCAGCGGATCAGCAAAATAGAAACGTAAGCGCTGTCTCAGGCAAGTATCCCCGTCTTCTTCCCGAACTCATAGAGGACCTCCATGGCATGCTCAATCTCCCCTTCCTCATGGGCGGCGGTCACGGTGGCGCGCAGGCGCGCGAACCCGCTCCGGTGCCGAAGCAGCCAATGGCGGCCCGGCAGCTTCCATTTTTTCTCTTGACACCGATATCCGCCGTACCTATGTTCACAGCAAATGCAATGATAAGGATAGTTACTTGAAGATATTGTTGACTGGATCAGCCGGGTTTATAGGCCACTATGTGGCAGGCAAGCTGGCGGCGCGGGGCGATGAGATAATCGGCATCGACAACATAAACGATTATTATGATACCGGCCTGAAATACGGCAGGCTGGCGGCCTCGGGCATCCGGAAAGAGGACGCGGCGCGGGGAACAGAGGCGAAAAGCGGGAGCCTTCCGGGCTACCGGTTTGTCAGGATGGACCTCCTTGACCGAGATGGCCTGTCCGCGCTTTTCACGCGCGAGGGCTTCGACGCGGTCTGCCACCTGGCGGCGCAGGCCGGGGTCCGCTACTCTCTTCAAAATCCCCACGCCTATGTCGATTCGAACATCACCGGGTTCCTCAACATCCTTGAGGCGTGCCGCCATTATGGGATCGGGCACCTGGTCTTCGCCAGCAGCTCGTCGGTATACGGGTTGAACGGGAAGATGCCCTTCAGCACGTCGGACAATGTAGACCACCCCGTGAGTTTTTACGGGGCAACGAAAAAGGCGAATGAGCTGATGGCCCATACCTACAGCCATCTTTTCGGCATCCCCGTCACGGGGCTCCGCTTTTTCACCGTGTACGGCCCCTGGGGGAGGCCCGACATGTCGCCTATCCTTTTCACGAAGGCCATCATGGAGGGCCGGGAGATCCAGGTTTTCAACAACGGCGATATGCAGCGGGATTTTACCTATGTCGACGATATAGCCGAAGGTGTAATCAGGGTGATTAGCCGGCCTCCCAGGGCGAATCCGTCGTGGGACGACGCGGAACCAGATCCGGGAAGCTCGAAGGCTCCCTACCGGATATACAACATCGGCAACAGCAGGCCGATACAACTCCTCGACTTCATCAATACCATTGAAGAAAAGCTGGGCAAAAAAGCCATTAAAAAGATGATGCCCATGCAGCCGGGTGATGTCCCTGCGACCTATGCAGATGTTACCGATCTGGTGAAGGAGATCGGGTATGCTCCTTCAACAACCCTTGACGACGGCATCGGGCGTTTCGTTGAGTGGTACCTCGATTACTATGGCCGCTGACGCCGATTTTCAGGCCGGCCTGTACGATTTTTGCATAGCAAAGGCTTCTCCCCTGCCGATAGATAAGTATGAACGTACCTTTTCATAAACCCTATATCACCGAAGATGAGATAGCGGCCGTGGCTGAAATGATGCGGGCCGGCTGGCTTACCGCCGGGGTCAGGACCGCCGCTTTCGAGGAAGATTTCAGGGGTTTTGTCGGCTGCGAAAACGCGGTGTCGGTCAATTCCGCCACGGCCGCAATGCACCTTGCCCTGGCGTGCATGGGCCTCCGGGAAGATGACGAGGTCCTCGTGCCGGCCGTGACCTTTACCGCCACGGCGGAGGTGGTTCGCTATTTCAACGCGCGGCCCGTCATGGTCGATATCGAGCGGGACACACACCTGATAGACGTGAATAAAATTGAAGAGAAGATAACAGGGCGCACCAGGGCCATCATGCCGGTTCACTACGCGGGCCAGCCCTGCGACATGGACGAGATACTGGAGATTGCGAAGCGGAATAATCTCCAGGTCATCGAGGACGCCGCGCACTGCCTGCCTGCTTGGTACCGGGGCAGGGCAATCGGCACCCTCGGCGACGCCACCTGTTTCAGCTTTTACGCGACCAAGACCATCACCACCGGCGAGGGCGGCATGCTCTGTACGGACAACGCCGACTGGGCGAAGCAGGCGCGCGTGCTCCGCCTTCACGGAATCAACCGCGACGCGTGGCAGAGGGCCAATTCGAAGAACTTCTGGCAGTATGACGTCATGGAAGCCGGGTTCAAGTACAACACCACGGACATCGCCTCCGCCATCGGCATCGAGCAGCTCAAAAAAGCCGGGGCCGTCTTGGATATGAGGAAACGCATAGCGAAACGCTATTCCGAGGCCTTCCGCGGCTGCGAGGAGCTGATCCTCTATACCGTGAAGCCCGACCGGGAGACGTCATGGTACCTGTACCCGGTCAACCTCAATCTTGAGTCGCTGGCCATCACCAGGGACCGTTTCATCGAGGAGATGCGCGACCGGGGGATCGGCCTGAGCGTGCATTTCATACCCCTGTACGAATTCACCTATTACCGGAAGCTGGGCTTTACCGGCGAGGGATACGACAACAGCCGCTGGGTCTTTGAACGGACGTTTTCGCTGCCGATATACCCGGCCATGACCGACGCGGAGATAGATTATGTCATCGAGAATGTTCTTGATATAGTGAGCCATAACAGGCGATAATGGCCGATATGAACCTTCCATTACATCGGCCTTGAAAATGGGGATGAACCGGCCATGAGCCTTCTCTATC
>CAZZHU010000287.1:0-2797 GCA_964654045.1 uncultured Leptospirales bacterium | reverse complement strand
CTATGGGAACCTGATCCCGCGGGCGGTTTTCGATCATCCCCGCCTGAAAACCATCAACCTCCACCCGTCGCTGCTCCCCAGGTACCGGGGCGCGGCGCCGGTGCAGTGGGCCCTGATCAACGGCGAAAAGGAAACCGGCATCACCGTCCAGCTCATCAACGAGAAGCTGGACGCCGGCGATATCGTCGTGCAGGAACGGGTGCCGCTGGACCGGGCCATGAATGCCGGTGACATGATGGAGATCGTATCGTCCCGCGGAGCGGAGCTTCTGGACCGGGCGATCCGGGACCTTGCCTCAGGGGACGCGAGGCCGGTAAAGCAGGACGAATCGGAAGCGACCTACTGCAGCAAGATCGACCGGGACCTGGCAATGATAGACTGGAACAGGCCCGCGCCGGATATACACAACCTGGTCAGGGGGCTCAACCCGAAGCCGGTTGCCTTTGCCTCTTTTAGAGGAGAGAGCATAAAAATATGGAAGACTGCGCTGATGGATGCTGATGTGCCCGACGCTGCCGGGCCCGGATCGATCATCCGCTATCAGAAAAAGCGCCTCCTTGCGGGAACGGGCAGGGGATGCGTGGAGATACTCGCCATACAGCCGGCTAACAAGAAGATCATGGACGGCCTCTCTTTCATCAACGGCTACCGGCTGACGCCGGAAGACTGGTTTGAGTAAAATCAGTTGTTATTTATCATGATGTAATACAATGCCTTGTTTTACCTTGTTGACAAAAAGCACACGTTGTAGTATATTGCTGAAATGAAGACATATAATTGGAATAATGATAAAAATATTATTCTAAAAAATGAGCGGGGTATTTCATTTGAAGATATTGTGTATTATATTAAAAATGATAAATTATTAGCCATTATCAAGCACCCGGCGCAGGATAAGTATCCGGATCAGAAGATGTATATTATTGACATAAATGATTATGCTTATCTGGTGCCATTTATTGAGACTGAAAAAGAAATTTTTTTAAAAACAATAATCCCAAGTAGAAAAGCCACAAGGAAGTACCTGGAGAAATAATATGAAATCAAAGTTAAATAAAGAAGAAAAGGATTTTTTGAAATCATATGAAAATGACGAGTGGGTTGAAATTCCCAATAGTAAGAGGGAAATGAAAAAACATGTTATTTATGCAAAGGAAACTCTTAGAAAAGATAAGAGAGTTAATATCAGAATTTCCCAAAAAGATCTCGAATCAATTCAACGGAAAGCAATAGAGGAGGGTATCCCATATCAGACCCTCATCTCAAGTTTAATACATAAATTTGTCAGTGGAAAACTCGTGGATAAACATACTAAAGCAATTCGAAAATAGTTGTAAGATAAAAAATCCCCGCTTTCGCGGGGATTGCTGATTTGTTTCGGATAGATTGGAAAGCACGCTATTCCTTTTTTCTGAGCTTGCTGAAAAGACCCTTGATGCCCTGCACCAGGGTTTTCGGCTTCTGTTTCTTGTCGTCACCGATGATCCTTCCGGCTTTTTCGAAATTCTCGCCGTATTTTTTCCTGAAATAGTCCAGCCGTTCTTCCGGCGTTGCGTCCCTGGAAAGGGCCGGCCCTTTTCTCCGGGAATGATCTCTTCCCTGCTGCTGGCGCGGCTCGCGGCGAGGTTCCCGGCGGGTTTCCTGGCGCGGTGCCGACCCCCTGGCCTGCGCTGCCTCCTCGGCACCCGGTTTCTTGCCCCGTCTCCGCCGCTTACGCTTATTGTTCTGCTGGTCTGCTGAGCCGCCTTCGGCCGCGGCGGCCTTCTGCGGCTGTCTTTCTACGGCTGGAGCCGGACGCTCCTGCCGTTGCACGCGGGGCTCACGGCGGGGTTCCCGACGGGGCTCACGGCGCTGTTCGTCCGCTGCCGGCCGGGCGCCTTCGGCGCCTGCGGGCCGCTCACGCTGTTCGCGGCGCGGCGCTTCGCCCTGCGGTCTCCGGGTCCTGTCCCTGCCTCTGCTATCGCGGCCCTGCGTTCTTCCGCCCCGCGGCCTGTCGCCGCGCCGGTCGCCGGATGACCTGTCTCTTCGTCCATGGATCGGAGCGCCGGCCGCTTCTACGATCAGGCTTTCGTCCGCCCATTTCACGGGGATCTTCATGCCGATAAGCTTTTCTATCGGGCCCAGGTTGAAGACGTCTTCCTCGCAGGCGAGGGAGATGGACTTGCCGGTTTTCCCGGCGCGCGCAGTTCTGCCGATGCGGTGCACGTAATTCTGGTTGTCCTGGGGCAGGTCGTAATTGATGACCATGTCCAGGTCCTCGATATGCAGGCCCCGGGCCGCCACGTCGGTGGCGACCAGTATCTCCACTTCGCCGGCCTTGATGGCGTCGATGATCTGCAGCCGTTTGCTCTGCGGGAGGTCGCCGGATATGTATTCGTTCGAGATGCCGTTCATCGACAGCCGCTTTGAAACACGTTCGGCGGTCCGTTTCATGTTGGTGAAGATGAGGACGCTATGGGGCTTTTCCGCCCGGAGGATGCCCAGGAGAAGGTTGAACTTCTCGTCCTTGCCGACGTGATACAGCTCCTGGGTGATAAGATCGACGGTAAGGTGCTCCGGGTTTATCTCGATTTCGACCGGCTCGTTCATGTATTCCCAGGCGAGCTGCTTGACGCGCTGGTCCAGCGTGGCGCTGAAGAGCATGGTCTGGCGCTTCACCGGCTGCACCATGTGCTTGATCATGTAGCGGATATCGGGCATGAAGCCCATGTCGAACATGCGGTCGGCTTCGTCGATGACCAGGATTTCAAATTTGAGGAAATCGATTTTATGGGACTTCTGGTAGTCGATAAGGCGT
>CAZZHU010000286.1:0-2823 GCA_964654045.1 uncultured Leptospirales bacterium | reverse complement strand
AGGCCGGGCATCCGCTGCCCGGGAAGCTGCGGCTTGGTACCGTCGAACTTGTACAGCGGGTTCTGCGCGGACAGCCATTCGATGACGATCATATCGTAGGTATGGATCGACCCGTCCTCGAATAATTCCTTTTCAGGGATAAAGCGCGATTCGCTCAGCCTGAGGTCCAGCAGGAGCGATTCCGGCTCGATTTTCTTATAATAAAGCTTCATGTAATGGACATAGGATTCATCAACGTCCACCACTATCTTCATGTCGGAGAATCCCTTGCTTTCGAGATGGGCGATCATCTTGACGTCCGTCATGATCCGGTAAAGGTCCGCGGGCGTGAATGACCTGAGAAAGAGCTTCTCCCTTTTCCGGGAAGAATCGGGGAGCGAAAGCCCGAAATCGATGTCCCCCATCTCCTTTTCTATGGAGGTGCTGAAATCCATCGGTTGTAAATATTTCGAAAGTTTGTCTTTCAATGAGCTTCTCCCTGTGTTGTATTGGCTCCGCTGCGGCATGGGCGTCCGCCGCCGCCCCTACTGCCACCGCTCGTTGTTGTATACCAGCTTCACCTGACGGAAAAAATCGTGCACGTTATTGTGGTCGAGGGACGGCACCACCAGGAGGCGCACGAACTTATCATAGTTCCGCACCTGGAGCAGGGCCCGCTTGTAGAAGTCGTCAAGCTTTTCACCGATGATGATAAGCCGCGCGTTGGACCTGATGTACTCTTCAAGAAGCACTCCCGGCTCGGTAACAGAGATGACATCCTCGGTGGCGATGAAATCGGGAGCGATACTGTTGCCGGGCTCCTGGCCCCGCGAAACTATCAGCGATATGAGGTCGGTATTTATCTTGAAACGCTCTATGTACTCCTTCTGTCGGGCCACCTTGAGGTCGACGAATATGATGATGGCCACCTCGGAATTGCGGTACTGGAAATGCTGGTTCCGGTCAACCTCCCGCTTCAGGTTGTTCCACTTCTTGAAGTCAACCGGCTCGTTATTGCGCAGGAGCACGATGCGCTTGCCGAGGTTCCTGTCCACGCCGTAGATCTCCCCGACCCAGCGGATATAGCGCTTGCGCTTCGACTGGGTATTGACGTCGCGCAGGTCCTCCAGGAGCCTGTCCATTTCGTTCATGCTGCACCTGGCGTAGGGCTTCCGGAACTCGGCCGGGAACTCCCTGGTCAGATAATCATACAGGCCCGGCGTGAAGAACACTTCGACTTCCCCGATCCCCTGTTCGGTGAGGCGCGGCAGGTGCGCCGGCAGGACCAGGTCAGTGGACAGATAACAGCTTTCCTTGATGAGGATATCATCAAAATACTTGATCTCGATACCGTCGCCGTATTTACCGAAAAGGCGGGACAGTTGTTCTATTGTGAGCTTCATTTTCGCTGTTAATACCCGTCGCGTTATTCCTGCGGGATCCCCGTGTCGGCGGTCCTCTTGCCCCGCAGGTATGCGTATATGAAACGGTCTATATCCCCGTCAAAAACAAAGTCGACGCTGCCGGTTTCCTCGCCGGTCCTGTGGTCCTTCACCAGGGTGTACGGCTGGAACACGTAGGACCGGATCTGGTGTCCCCATGAGATGTCCTTCTTCTGCCCTATTTTTTCCTGCTGTTTTTCCTCGAACTCCCGTTTCCTCAGCTCATACAGCCTCGACTTGAGAACCTTCATGGCAAAGGACTTGTTCTTGTGCTGAGACCGCTCGTTCTGGCACTGGGTCACGATTCCCGTAGGCAGGTGCGTTATCCGCACGGCCGAATCGGTCTTGTTGACATGCTGTCCCCCCGCCCCGGACGACCGGTAGGTATCGATCCTGAGGTCCGATTCCTTGATCTCTATATCGATGTCCTCGTCCACCTCGGGAATGACCTCCACCGAGGCGAACGACGTGTGGCGTCTCTTGTTGCCGTCGAAGGGGGATATCCTGACCAGCCGGTGTATGCCGCGCTCGCTCTTCAGGAGTCCGAAGGCATAGTCACCCTTGAAAAGCATGGTGGCGCTCTTTATTCCCGCTTCCTCGCCCGGCGTGTAATCGATGAATTCCACGGCAAAGCCCTTCTTTTCTCCCCAGCGGTAATACATGCGGAAGAGCATGTTCGCCCAGTCCTGCGACTCGGTCCCCCCCGCGCCGGGATGGATCATTACGAAGGCATTGCTGTCGTCGTCTTCTCCGGACAGCAGTTCCAGCGTCTCAATTTCATCGAACTTCCTGCGGTATTCCTCTATCTTTCCGGATAATTCGTTCAGCACGTCGGCATCCTTGTCCTGGAACGCCATCTCGAACAGTTCCGCCGCTTCCCTCACCTCGCTTAACAGGTTCACGAAGGGGTCCACGCGCTTTTTAAGGCCGGTGATTTCCTTGCTGATCCTGGTGAAGAGCTCCTTGTTCTGCCAGAAATCATCCTTCCGGGTCTGCTCCTGCAGCTCTGACATTCTCTTTTTCAACGACTCTATATTGACTGACGCGTAAAGTTCATCGAGCATATCGGACACATGCTTCAGTTCCCTCTGGCTCTCGCGGTAATCTTTCTCTTCCAAGACCCTGGTCTCCATAATGTCTGTGGCTGTAACCCTGTGTTGTTAATTAATAAATGACATGAACTTCCGATATTGGTCAACAAAATAAAAGATTTTTATAACTAATTTTTTATATGGTGATTGCCCCGAGCGGGGCTGGGGATTTTCCGAGGGGATGAGGGTTGCTCACCCTCCTCCCCTCGGTCTCCCCGCCACCCCGGTCGTTCAGTAGCCGCGACTGGCTAGGCGATTAACTCGGCTGCGTTCGCTTCGCTCTGCGCAGCCTCGGACAACAATCGCCTATC
>CAZZHU010000285.1:1585-2879 GCA_964654045.1 uncultured Leptospirales bacterium | reverse complement strand
AAGAAAGGCAGAACAAATGGCAAAAGTAGATATTTTTTCCGGATTCCTCGGAGCGGGCAAGACTACACTTATCAAAAAACTCATATCCGAAGGCTATGACACAAAAAACATCGTGCTCATCGAGAACGAATTCGGCGAGCCGTATGTGCGACTCGACTGGAAAGAGGCCCGGGCCAAGGCTCTCTACCAAGCCCTGAAGCTCGAAGGACTTCCTGTGGTCCTGTTTGTCGGAAACATCGCCGATGACGACCCAGTCCAGGCCCCCGGCATTGATGATGTCATAGTAGTCGCCGCCAACCATTTCTGCGGGGGCCATATAGCCGGCGATCTCGTATCCTTCCATGCCGGGATGCTCGGGTATGAGGATGGTCTGCATTTTGCGTGCCAGCTCCATTTCCCCCCAGATGGTGTCGCGCGCCTTTTCGAGCTCCACGGTGCGCTCTTCCACCATTTTTTCAAGGTTTTCAGCGTAGTCTGAAAGCGCTTCCCGGGACATCTGGAGGGTGCCGGCCATTTCGTTGAAGTTGTGCGAAATGTACCCCAGTTCGTCATTGACTGTTATCGGGATTATGGTATCATAATTGCCTTCACGAACCTGGTTGATGGCGTTGAGAAGGCGTTTCAGCGGCCTGACATATGCGCCGAGAAAGAAGAAACGGAATCCGAGGAAGGTCACCGCGAGGATGATGATGAACATGATGATGAATTTACTCGCGGTTCCGTGGTGGTATTCGCGGTAGGTGCGGTAGTTAAAACCGGCTTCATGCACGACCTGTCGCTGGCGGTCGTACATCATATAGGCGATATAATGCGATACCCCGTCATTCCCGGTACGGTAGCGCCTTTCATCAGGGGAATGCATCGGCGCGAGGAACCTGAGGGCCTCGCGTTTCATGCCGGCTCCCCCGGAGCGGCCCGTGGACAGGAATGATAGGATTGCCCCGGCAAAGGGGTCGAGATCCGGGTCCCGGCTTTCGAGGCAAATCCGCAGGCGTTCTTCGAATCGGTCTTCCGGGAGTTTCGAAATACGGGCGGCCATGCCTGATATCCCGTACCTGAGCGAATTAATATATTCCAGTATCTCCATGACCGGTTTATCGGTGTCCGGAGGCATTCGGTCGGCCCTGGCCAGTATCGCGTCGCGGTATCCGCTGCTGTACACATTGCCGCCGGCAAGCGCTTCTCTGATATTTTTCCGGAATGACCCGGCGGGCCCTTCCTCCAGGGATCTGATCTTTTCGAACAGGGCCGTGTTGAACTGCTCGCTCCGCAGGGAACCGAAATCAATGTTTTC
>CAZZHU010000285.1:0-1575 GCA_964654045.1 uncultured Leptospirales bacterium | reverse complement strand
GTCGTCACGGCAGCTGTACTCTGTAAGATAGGATAGCCCCGGAATGGTCCGGCCGGTATCCACGGCGGTGATCATGTCTTTTTTTCTCAGGGTGTCATAGGAATCATCAAGGCCTTTAAGCGAGAAATATGACATTCCCTGGATCATGATAAGCAGGGTGGCATAGCTTATCCCGAGAATTTTCACCAGGAGACTTGATCGCTCCCGGGTGGTATTGAAGAATATGACAAATATAGCGAAAAATCCGATGATGGTAAAAAGGTCCTGGGTGATCTGGTAGGTCCCGCGATCAAGAACGCCATTCCTGCTGAGAAGGTTCGCCATGGCGGGGACCATTATCGTAAGGAACATGATTATCACCATGGAAAGGATTGTCCAGCGAACGGTTGTTTTTGTGACAATTACCCGCCATACTCCGACAATCACCATCAATACCAGGTACACGATGACAAGGGCGGCTATATACATGCTTACCGTTTCCGCGTCGAAATCCCAGTAGTGGCCGTCAAAGTTATAGACCTTCGGCGACCGGCAGGTGATTACGATGAAGGCTACCCATGACGTCAATGAGATGGTGTACAGCGCCACGCCGAAACACCGCGCTAAGCGCGGATATTTTTCATCCGGCAGGTAAAAGAAAACCATGATAAAATGGATTTCACACAGGGTCACGAATCCGGCGGTAATCCAGCGGTGATATGCCCCGGCGGGATGATAGACCATGGCGGCGATCAGGTAGCCTGCATAGAAGATCGTCATCAGCAGATAGGTGATGGCCAGGTGGAACGTTGCCTTTGATTTATATGGCACCAGGAGCAGAATGATTCCCAGGGACAGCATGAAGGCGGCCGGGATCAGGGCGCATACGGAGAAAAAGTTTTGATATATATGATTGAAGATGCCGGATAGTTCCATATATAAAAGTTGTGTAATAATGTAATGAGCACCAGTCTTATTGAAAAGACACTATATCAACATTGGCTGCATCGCCGGATGATGCCGGATAATCATTATCCGAAAACTATCTGAAACAGAAGAAGTGGACTATATATACAGGGATGAATCGAAATTATCAACAATATTTTGCCGCTAATGTGTATTTTTCCCCCGCCAGCCTTCCATGAAGGCTGGCGGGGGAGGGGGCATTACCGGAGGAGGAGGGAACGCATTGATGCCGTTCCCGTGCAATTAATTCACGGGGGCGAACATCTCTTTCAGTTCCCTTTTCAATTAAACGCTTTTGGATATCTTTATTTTCAAAAACACTCTTTATTACTTTGGACATATCATTTACGTCTTTAGGATTAAAAACTTCTGCAGCATCATCCGAAAAGCTGTTGCCGATAGCTAATACTTTAATGATTTTGTCGCCTGCATGCGTAACGCCGATGCTGGCAATTAGAAGGAAGAGGAATAATAAAGAAATTCTTTTCATGATATGTTTTTGATTTATGTGATTAAGGAGTGGAGAAGTTATGTCTGATGTAGTTTGAGTGGGGGACAAATATGTGTGTCTGTGTTTGATGTTGGTTGTGCATGTTGGTGGTCTTGTTGATTTGTTTGTGTTGTTGACTG
>CAZZHU010000284.1:521-2896 GCA_964654045.1 uncultured Leptospirales bacterium | reverse complement strand
GGGTTGTCTCTGAAGTAACGCTGAAGGGCGAACCGGAACTGCTCGTCAGCGAAAACGAGAAAGTGTACGCCGGGGTCAAGATAGCGAGGACCGAAGATGGCGAAGATATCACAGCGAAAAACTCCGGCCTGGTCAAGCCGGTCAAGAACAAGGTCTACATCCTGGGCGATCCACACTCCATTCCGGTCAACGTCGGCACCGAAATTAACGCGAAGTCGGGCAGGTTCTATGAGCGGAACGAGATACTCGCGGCTTTCGACCCCTGGTTTGAACCGATCCTGACTGAAGTAAACGGCAAGGTCGAGTTCGTCGACATCGAGCTCAACAAGAGTCTGCGCGAGGAAATAGACCCGTCGTCGAACGTGACCAAGCGGGTGATCGTGGAGTACAAGACTGAGAAGCTGCAGCCGCGGATCGATATCGTCGGCCCGTCGAAGCAGACCATCACGTACCTTCTGCCGAAGGGCGCGAACCTGATGGTCAACCATGAAGACAAGGTCTTCGCGGGAACCATTCTTGCGAAGATACCGCGGGGAGCTGAAAAGACCAAGGATATCACCGGCGGTCTGCCGCGGGTTGCGGAACTCTTCGAGGCGCGGACTCCTAAAGACGCCGCCACGCTGTCGGAACTGGACGGGACCATCGAGATCGGCGACACGGTCAAGAACAAGCGGAAGATCATCGTCACCGGCGAGGACGGCACGGTTAAGGAATACTCCATACCCGTTTCCAAGTTCCTCCGCGTACAGGACCGGGACTTTATCGCCAAGGGCGAAAA
Source organism: uncultured Leptospirales bacterium (assembly GCA_964654045.1). Classification (GTDB taxonomy): domain Bacteria; phylum Spirochaetota; class UBA4802; order UBA4802; family UBA5550; genus RBG-16-49-21. The sequence continues at coordinate 2,118 of CAZZHU010000284.1, read as the reverse complement.
GGTTGACGACGGCGCCGTTGATCCCCATGAAATCCTCAAGATCAAGGGACCGCGGGAACTGCAGAAATTCCTGGTAAACGAGATACAGGAGGTATATCGCCTCCAGGGTGTTTCGATCAACGATAAGCATATCGAGGTCATCGTCCGGCAGATGCTCCGGAAGGTCAAGGTCTCCGACCCGGGCGATTCAACCTTTGTAATAGAACAGATAGCGGACAAGTTCGATTTTATCGACGAGAACGAGCGGGTGCTTAACGAGGGCGGAAAGCCGGCGACGGCCATGCCGATCCTCATGGGGATCACGAAAGCGGCCCTCAACACAGAATCGTTCATTTCCGCCGCATCGTTCCAGGAAACGACGAGGGTGCTCACCGACGCGGCTATCAAGGGTAAAGTGGACAACCTCCGGGGTCTCAAGGAAAATGTCATCATAGGACACCTGATCCCTGCCGGTACCGGTATACGCCAGTACGGCAACATCAGCGTGTATGAAAATGAACTGGGAGACCTTGAAGGGCCGCCTCCGGGTGAGGGAGAACAGATCGCTGCGGATGAAGAGGTAGTGGCAGATAACGAGTAGGGTATGCGTTCGCCTGCAGACGGATAAGGGCGGGCAGCCGGCCATACGCGATTAATCAAATTAATAACTTGACAAAAAATATCATAATTCACAAATACCATCTTAACGTTTAAGACAATCCGGCGATGGCGTGAATATATACGATATTATATTTATATAAGCAGGAACAGGAGTAATAATGCCAACGATCAACCAGTTAATCCGTCAGGGACGGGAAATGAAAAGGAAAAAGACGAAATCCCCCGCCCTTAAAAGCTGCCCGCAGAAGCGCGGCGTGTGCACCAGGGTCATGACCTTTACCCCGAAAAAACCGAACTCGGCTCTTCGCAAGGTGGCACGGGTACGCCTCACCAACGGAATAGAGGTGACCGCCTATATTCCCGGTATCGGCCACAATCTTCAGGAGCACAGCGCGGTACTCATCCGGGGCGGCCGGGTCAAGGACCTGCCGGGCGTCAGGTATCATATCATACGGGGAACCCTTGATACCCTTGGCGTTGACGACCGGAAAAAGAGCCGTTCAAAATACGGGACCAAGCGGCCCAAGGCTTAATCATTGATAGCGAGGAATTGATATGCGTAGAAGAAGACCAGTTAAACGGGAGCAACTGCCCGATCCAAAATTCGGGAGCAAGCTAGTTTCGAAATTCATTAACTGCATGATGATGCAGGGAAAAAAGGGAGTTTCAGAAACCAATTTTTATAGAGCGATGGACATCATACAGAAGAAGACGCAGAAGGATCCCATCGAGGTGTTCGTCCAGGCGCTTGAAAACGCAAAACCCCTGGTCGAGGTAAAATCCCGCCGGGTCGGGGGCGCGACCTATCAGGTCCCGGTAGAAATAAGGCCGGAGCGGCGGCAGGCCCTGGGAATCCGCTGGCTCATCACGAACAGCCGGAGCAGGTCGGAGAAAACCATGTATGAAAAGCTTGCCGGTGAAGTCATGGACGCCTTTAACAATACCGGGACTTCGATCAAGAAGAAAGAAGACACGCATAAGATGGCTGAAGCCAACA
>CAZZHU010000284.1:244-511 GCA_964654045.1 uncultured Leptospirales bacterium | reverse complement strand
AGGCTTTCGCCCATTATAAATGGTAAGATGAATTTAAGAGTACGCCCCCGCCATCGGCGGGGGCGTACGGTTCATATCAAGATGTTGCGGGAAATACCAGGTCTGCCTAGTATTTTAGCATTTAACATGAATTCTCTTTTTCTGGCGTATGGCATTACTTTATTACTCGTTTGATTGTTGAGCCATCGTTATCGGTTATTTTGCTGCGGAAGGTTCATCGTGAACCATCCTCGCTTCACGCAAAACGTCCTGTTTTGCTCGTTGTCG
>CAZZHU010000284.1:0-234 GCA_964654045.1 uncultured Leptospirales bacterium | reverse complement strand
CTCAAAACAAAGTAAGACAGGATTACTATGCCACGGGAACTCCCGCTCAACAGGACGCGCAATATCGGCATCATGGCCCACATCGATGCAGGCAAGACCACCCTCACGGAGAGGATACTCTTCTATACCGGCAAGACCCACAAGCTGGGCGAGGTACATGAGGGGACCGCGGAAATGGACTGGATGGTGCAGGAAAAGGAACGGGGTATTACCATCACCGCGGCCGCCACGTCC
>CAZZHU010000283.1:0-2901 GCA_964654045.1 uncultured Leptospirales bacterium | reverse complement strand
CTGAAATCAGAAATACCCGTTGAAGAGGAGATGACGGCCGAGGAGATCGCCGTCGAGATACAGCCGCTCATACAGGTTTACAAGCTGGTTGATGGAGCCATCAGAAAGATCGACCGCATTGAGAAGAACTGCTGGATCAATATCGTGAACCCTTCGCGGGACGACCTCCCCCACCTGGCGCAGTATTTCAACGTCCCCTTTGACTTCATAACGGCCTCTCTCGACATCGATGAGACGGCGCGCGTGGAAGTCGAGGGCAACGCAACCCTTATTATCGTCAAGGTGCCCTATTTCGACGAGGAAAGCCCGGACCTGATGTACGTCACCCTCCCCATCGGCATAATCCTGGTGGGCGGCGTCCTCATCACCGTGTGCGCGAAGGACGAGGTCATACTGCCCGACTTCATAGGCGGCAAGATAAAAAATATCACCACGGTAACCGGCGTCAAGTTCATCCTGCAGATCATTCTCAGGGCCCTGGTCCTCTACCTCCAGTACCTGAAGCAGATCAACAACGCCGCCAACATGATCCAGAAAAAGCTGGAGCAGGAATCGAAAAACAGGCAGCTCATCAAGCTGATGAACTTCGAAAAGAGCCTGGTCTACTTCACCACGTCCCTCAAGACGAACGAGCTGATGCTGGAGCGATTCCAGAGGCACAGCTTCGCGAAGATGGACGTCGAACTGGAGGACCTCTACGAGGACATCGTGATCGAGACCCGGCAGGCCCTGGAAATGGCCAACGTGTACAGCGATATCCTGAGCGGCATGATGGACGCCTTCGCGTCGGTCATATCGAACAACCTGAACATTACCATCAAGTTCCTGACATCCATGACGATCATCATCACCATCCCGGGTACTATCGCGGCTCTATACGGCATGAATGTGAAACTCCCTTTGCAGGATCATCCTCTGGGGTTTGTCTTCGTCCTGTCTGTCAGTCTGCTCCTCGGAATCCTGGCCGTGCTGGTTTTTATAAAGAAGAAATGGCTGTGAGTTAGTTGGGATTACCAGTCCCTTCCTTTATACGGAACTCCTCCTTGAGCAGCCGCTTGAGAATCTTCCCGGTAGGGCTCATCGGCATTTTCTCGATTACAATAATTTTTTTCGGGACCTTGTACCCGGCAAGATTGTTTTTACAATAGGCGATGATCTCTTCCTCGGTAATGGCCATTCCCGGCTTCGGTACGATTACGGCTGATACCACTTCTCCCCAGTACTCGTGGGGAAGCCCGATGACCGCCGCCTGCAAGATCTTTTCGTGCCTGTACAGGATGCCTTCCACCTCCTGGGAGGAAACATTTTCTCCGCCGGTCTTGATGACGTCTTTTTTTCGGTCAATGAAATAGAGAAACCCCTCATCATCGAGCTTTCCGATATCGCCGGTATGGAGCCAGCCGTTTCGCAGCACCTCCGCAGTCTTCTCTTCATTCCTGAAATATCCCTTCATCACCGAGGGTCCCCGCATGAGTATCTCGCCCGCTTCTCCGGCCGGAAGCCCGCGGTCCTCATCATCTACGATCCTGATCTCGATTCCCGTATGGGGCACGCCGATGGTGTTTATCTTTCTCTCAAAATCCTTCGGCAGCAGGGTTGATCCGAGGGGGGATGACTCGGTCATGCCGTAGTAATTTCTCCACTCGGCGCCGGGCGCGATCGTTTTCCACTTTTCAAAAAGAACGGGCGGCATCATGGCGCCGAAGGATATGCACTTTTTCAGCGATGAAATATCATAGCTCGCGTAGTTCGGCATGGCGGAGATGAACTGGTACAGGGCCGGAGGATATACCCAGTAGGTTATTTTTTCCTTCTGCGTAAGTTCCAGGATCTCGACCGGGTTCGGCGAATATTCAAGGACCACCTTCGCCCCGATGCTCACGGCTTCGAGGAAGAGAAACTTCGCCGCGACATGGAATAGCGGTATGGAGAGAATGATAGTGTCCTCGCTGTTGACGTTCAGATCGGCCAGCCCGCTCATGACGGTGGTATAAAAATTCTTGTGCGTGTTCATGACGCCCTTGGGAAGCGATTCGGTACCGCTCGTGTAGATCAGCGACGCCGGTTCGTCATCATCTATTTCGACTTCCGGCTCCTCTGAACAGCGGTTCGGCTTCAGGTAATCGTTTATGTTGACCCATCCTTCCGGTTTCGCGTTCCCCCATATGGGGATGTAACCGAACTTCTTTACGGATTTCATTTTTTTCACGGAATCCCCCAGCTGGGGGATGAGGGCGTCTTCAATGAAAAACATTTTCGATTCGGCGTTGTTGACGATCGCTTCGGCCTCCTGGCCTTTCAGCATGAAATTGAGCGGGTTGATGATACCGCCGATCTTGGCGAGTCCCAGCCATGCGTAGATATACTGGAGGCAGTTATGCGTCATGAAAGCGACGCGGTCCCCCTTTTTTATACCGGCATCCTCGAAGTAATGGGCGAAGCTGCAGCATTGCTCGTTCAGCTCCCTGAAAGAAATCCTGTTCTCTTTGAAAATAATTGCGGTCCTGTCAGGGTATTTCACCGCCGTTCTCTTCGCAAGGTCGCCGATGTTCATTCTTCGCAGAAGATTCATTTCTAATGAAGCCTGGTTCGCCATATCATCCTCCCGATATATTTTTGTATTTTCCCAATGGTATGCCAATCCGAGGTGCGGAAATCGCCCTTCAGAGCTCGGTAATTTCAAACGCACTTTATTCGCACGGTCTTATGATCGCCTTGAACGCGAGGGCTCGAGACCTCACCTGCGATTTAATTACTTGAATTTCGGCGGAGGCATTACCAGGCCTTCGCCCGTCCCCACGATTTCACCTTTCTGGTTTGTCCAGGTCAGCTTCATCCTGATCCACTTCCGCTCCTCGAGCTTCTCGATAACCTCGGTTGTGGCGGTTATCGTGTCACCGG
>CAZZHU010000282.1:0-2943 GCA_964654045.1 uncultured Leptospirales bacterium | reverse complement strand
GCTCATCCCTGGAATCTATCTCTATGCGGTAATCCAGGTTGCCCGATCCGATGATCTCGGTACCCTTTGCCAGCGCCTTGATCGGCCGTATGGTATACGTCGCCAGTATGACCGAACCGACGATCGAAATGCCGAGAAAGAGCAGCGCAATGGGGACAATGATTGTCACGAGGCTCCTGATCTCGTCGCGGATAATGACATCCGACATGCCGATTATGACTGTCCCGATCTTCTGCCTGTCAAACTTGTTCATGATGGTTTTGGAAAAATCATAGATCTCGCCGCCCCCGGGATCATCAACGGCAATGACACGGATATCCTCATTCGCTGTGCGTTCCGCAAGTTTTCGATCGACATTGTCGCGCAACGGTTCCAGGATTTCGCGCTCTTTGCGGCGGTCAAAGTGCTGAATGACGGCATCATTTTTATCGAGTATAAACGCGTAATGAATGTAGTTCATCTTCTTGAGGTCATTGATAGCGGCCATCATGGACAACTCGTCCAACCCGATGGACTGCTGGGCGGTGTTCGCGAGGTGGACGGTTTCACGCTCAACGGCCTGCATTACCTGTCCCCGGAGGATATTGCTTTCCCGCCAGATGAAAAAAACCGTTATGGAAAGAATCAGTATGGCCACCAGCGTTATGATGGCCAGCGAGAATTTCATCCGTATCCCGAGCCTGACGCCCGAAGACTGCTCCGGTTTCCCGGGCTGTTTCTCTTTCGATTTCGGGGCTTCCGCCGCCTTGTTTTTTCCTTTCACGTCTCCGCTGTTCATCCCCTCTACCGCTCCATGAATGCCAGCACCTTGCGGATATTGTTGCGCGCCTTGACATTGCCGGGATCAATGGCGAGCACCTTGCGCCATTCCGCTATGGCCCTCTGGAAATTATTATTCGAGTAGTAATTAATGCCGTTGTAATAAAACTTGTTGACGAGCTCCCTCTGTTTCGGCGTGAGCATCTGCTGCCGTTCGGCCTCGCCGCCGCCGATCCGCAGCTGCGACTCGATCTTGTTTACGGTGATCACCGCCTTGACGTTCGTCGGGTCTTTCTGCACGACCCACCGGAACTGCGCCAGTGCCTTTTCGATGTTGTCCTTCCCGCCCATCTGGTACAGGTTCATGCCGATGTCGTATCTCCGGTTCAGTTCGGCCCGGTCGGCGGGCGTCACGTCGCCGGCCGCCGCCTCCTTCATGCCGGTATTCGCCTGGGTGATAAGATTATCCAGCCCGGGATAATTCCTGTCAATTGATTTAATTATATTGAAGATCCGCAGGGCGTTCCGGTAATCCTTTCTATTGAGATACCCCTGGCCTTCCATGATCCGCTTGGCTACCACGTTATCCTTGTTATCGGGATTGATCATGAGATCGCACTTGATGATGTATTCCCGGGCAATTTTGTTTTTGGGAAAGAGATTCAGGATGCTGTCCCATTTCGTTCTTGATTCCGCGTATTCCGCCTTTTCATAGAGGCTCCGCCCCGCTACGATCAGGGTATTGACGACATCGTAATACGGCGAATTTTCATCAACCACTTCCTCTTCATTGATCCGCTGCGCATCTCGCGCCCGGCGGAGGTATTCCTTCGCCTGGGTGTTTTTATTATCCATGGCAAGGGTCGCGACAAACGCGTCTATCGCCATCTTGTAGTTGCCCTGGGTGTAGGCCATGATGCCTTCCTGGAACTTCTGGTTGATGCGCTGGAGCCTCAGGGCCCGCTGCCTCTTTTCGTATTCCCTCTTGAGGCGGTCGAGGTCCTTCAGGCGCTCCCGGGCATCCCTGTAATCCTTGATCAGGGCCAGGGCGGTTTCAAGGTCCTGCTGGGCCTCGTCAAACCGGTTATTGTTGATATTATTGATCCCGGACCGGTACGCGTCCTCGGCCTGCTTCAGGCGCTGGGCATAGAGCATTTTCTCGTCAATGATCTCGGCAATCTTTTCCAGGTAATCCCTTGCCTCACGGTGCTTCGGGTCTACTTTCAAAACTTCATCGAATTCCGGTCGGGCCCCGATGTAATCCTTTTTATTGAATTTTTCCACTCCCCGCGCCATGTAGTTCCGTATCTTCTCGAACTTGATCCGGTTTTCTATGGCAAAATCGCTTTTCCGCTTACCCTCGATCGCTTCATTATCCTGGGGAACATAGCGCAGTATTTCCTTCCATACCGTCCGGGCCTTTTCATAATCGGGAAACTCCATGGCCATCTCGGTCCTGGCCTCGATCTTGAGCTTTTCGATCTTTTCCCGCATTGCCCGGGACAGGCGCAGCCTCTCTTCAGCGGCCCGGATTTCCATGTCCAGGATTTTCATGTCGCCAAGGGCCTCTTTCATGTCGCCGTCATTGGGGTCCAGCCTGTACGCGGTCGTATAATCCCTGATGGAACTCTTGCCCACGGTTATGCCCAGTTCCAGCTCCTGGTCCTGGTCGGACTTGAGCCTCTTCCGGGCTATCCTGTAATTCAATTTCGCTTTCTGGAAAGAGATATCTTTCCGCTGCTTTATCTCATAAACCAGCTCTATCTTCTGCTGTACCTTCTCATTTTCCGGATCCATTTCAAGACAGGAGAGCCACAGGCCGATGGCCTGGTTGTAGTCCCTTTTATCAAAAAAGGCCTGTGCCTCCCGGTCCATTTCCCTGACCGTGGCCGACTGCAGGCCGGCATGGAACTGGGTCACCATCAGTATGGCTCCCAGGAGGACGATGAATTTTGATTTATCCGTCATATATTCTTTTCAGGAACAGCTGTATTACATTAGACTCTTAAAACAGGTGAATTGTACAAAATTTTAGCAATATCCTGTAAATAAAGCTAAAATATTCTTGAAATTATATCACGCGCCCGGTCATTTGTATTTCTGTCGCACCGTATATCATAACCGCGGGTGTAATTCAGTGGTAGAATGTCAGCTTCCCAAGCTGGACGTCGTGGGTTCGAGCCC
>CAZZHU010000281.1:0-2971 GCA_964654045.1 uncultured Leptospirales bacterium | reverse complement strand
GCGATGCCGTATATGCGCTGGAGCATCTTGTTCTTCTCGCTGCCGCGCCAGTAGGCGCCGGCAATGGAAAGGAGCTTGAACGCCCTGAGGTAGGACGTGCGGGGGACATGGGGCCCGCGGCAGAAGTCAAAGAACTCGCCCTGCCGGTATAGGGAAACCATGTCGTCATTCAGTTCGCTGATCATTTCAACTTTATATGACTCGCCGGCGTCCGAAAAAAGCCTGATGGCATCGGCCCGCCCGATCTCCTCGCGGCGTATCTCAAGGTTCTCGCCGACGATCCTGGCCATTTCCTCTTCGATCCGCACCAGGTCTTCGGGAGCAAGTGCGGCGCCCATGTCAATGTCATAGTAAAAACCGTTCTCGATGGAAGGGCCGATGGCAAACTTCGCGTCGGGGAACAGGCGCTTCACCGCCTGGGCCATGAGGTGGGACGCCGAATGCCAGAAGATGTCCTTCCCTTCGGGAGAATCAAACGTTATGGCCTTCAGGGACGCGTCACTCTCCACGGCGCGGGAAAGATCGACGGGGACGCCGTTAACGGCCGCCGCCAGCGTTGCCTTCTGAAGCCCGGCGCTGATCTTCCCGATGATGCCATAGGCGGTTTCGCCCTTCTCGACCGTGATAGTCGAAGCATCCGGCAATGTTATGGTAATCTTGCTGCTCAATGAATTACTCCGCGTCAAAGCATTTTCCGGAGACACAAAACCCCCTCCATGTCCCCTGTGTCACCTTATGTTTTGGTTTTTCACTTCGGGGGGGTCGAGGGGGTACGGAAAAGAAACCCGTCTTTCTGTGGGCGATGCTGGAATCGAACCAGTGACCTCCTGCGTGTCGAGCAGGCGCTCTAACCAAACTGAGCTAATCGCCCGATGGCGTGCAACCACGGACTCTGCAAATTATGGTTACTATTTTTTAGTAACGGGCATTGTCAACAATTTTTTTATATGTTCACTATCCGGCGAGCCTTGAGAACATTACCACCGCCGTGACGCCCTCATCATTGCTGATCACCCGTATTATCCTGCCCTTTCTGTGAAGGCGGAAGGATACCTCAGGGTTTTCGGAAAGCAGTTGAACGCTTCTGCCGACGCATTTTTCAGTAACATGCCGCCTGGAATCGTCATTGACCAGGAGGGAAGCCCCTCCCTCGGAAAGATCACGGAGCATGCACGTGATCACCCTTTCCCTGAAGAAAAAACGCTTCATGAGCAATGTCACAAAAAAACCGGATTTCTTCCTCGTGTATGTAATCCGGGGTGATTGCCGCCTTTCCTCCATACCGTACCGGCTCCTTCCGTGCACATGAATCTGCGGGAAAGATGGTAAAAATGCAAACCCTTTTTCAGGACAGGATAAAAAAAGAAGGCATGGGACATGCCGGACGCGATGCGGGAGATCAATCGCCCAGTTGTATGGCGCGCAGGATCTTGCTTGATTGGCTCCTGGTGGTCTTGTCTTTATATAACTCGAGCTTGTATACCATTGCCAGATAATATGAATAGAACTGCCTTGTCACCTGCATGCGCGACTCCAGGCTCCGCAGATCCGCCACCGTGTAATTCTCCTTCTGGCCTATATTGTTGACATAGTCCACGGCCAGGGCCCTGAGGTCCGCGCTGTCAGGCGTTGAGAAGGTATAGGTTTTAACCTCCCGCACATGGGTGGTCATGTTGAACTGGTAATACTCAAACACGATTTTTGAGATACGGCCCTGGGCCGCATAGATCAGCGCTTTTTTATTGAACACGAAAAACACCCGGTCGACCAGGTCATACTGGTTACCCGATTTGATGGTGAGGGTGTACTTCCCTTCATCATCCGGTTTGAGCTTGAGGGCCTGTATGGCGTCGCTCAGCCGTTTATAGAGCTGGGGAATGCGCTCATCCCTGGTATAATCATTGCCGGAGGACCCGAAGGATGTGTTCTTTTTATCCGTCGCGTTTTCCTGCGAAAAAAGTGAACCGTGTCCCAGGATGACCGCGCAAATAATGATATAAGCAATGGCTTTTTTCAAAATAATACCTTAATAGTAATGACTTGTTGTTTAACCTGTTTTTACATGGGGATTAAGGGGCGAAGCCCCTTAAAAAGCCTCCGCAGGGGCCACCTGCGAGCACGAGACGCCATTTTCGCAACAAGTCTGATATATTTATCGGTAAATCAATACCATCGCATATTAATAAAAATTGTTCCGGGGGATGATTTTTTCCTTGTCTAAAAAGGCTTGTTTAAGAAGAAATGAGGGGCAGCGGTATGAAATTAGCATCCCCCGGAAAGCTGCCGGGACGCGAATGTCATCGCGAGCAAAGCGACGCGATCTTGTAATTGTCAGTACGTGTTCTATGAAATACTATCGCTATTTTATAGATATCAAAAGTGCCAACCGTAAGATTGCTACGTCGCTGTGCTTCTCGCAATGACAGAGGTCTAACAGGTATATTGATAATCATCACCACACAGGAGTTCTGCCATGCTAAAACAACGAATTGAAGACAATATCATTATCGCCACCTTTGATGACGGGATAACCAACACCATTACAGAAGACGCCATCGATACGCTGGCCCAGATAATAAAAAACGTGAATGAAAACAACGACATCAAGGGGCTTATCCTTACCGGCGCCGGCAAGCAATTCTGCTCGGGCTTTGACCTTCCCATGTTCCTCGGCTTCAAGGACCTGAAAGAGGTGGTAACTTTCTTCGAGAAAGAGGAGGAGATTCTCATCAACCTTTTCATGTGCCGCAAGCCTGTGGTGGCGGCATGGAACGGCGCCGCGGTGGCCGGTGGATTTATCTTTTCCATGGCCGCCGACTACCGCCTCGTCAAGAACCACCCGAAGATAAAGCTCGGCATGAACGAGATCAAGATCGGCCTGGGTCTTTCCATTGTACAGACCGAGGTCGTACGTTTCGGCATGGACAGCGACAGGAAATACCGGGACCTGATGTACAATGGCGACATGTTT
>CAZZHU010000280.1:1020-3032 GCA_964654045.1 uncultured Leptospirales bacterium | reverse complement strand
CCGGCGGAGGATCTCCGAAATCCAGTTGCGCGATGACATTCTGCAGCCGTTTCATCATTTCCTCCCGCTTTCTTTCATCATTGATCGATGCGCCGGCTGATTCAAGGGCCTGCCTCATAAGGCACGGCACGCATTCCCTGCTTGACTTCATATGACAACTATTCCTTATTGATTCCTTTATCGACGCGCCGCGCAACATAGAGAAGCTGCAGCGAATCCTCGATCATGGAGACCTCGAAACCGTGTTCCCTGAGAAAAACGCCGACGATGTCGAAATCACCGGTTCCGCCGTCATGATGCCTGCCTTCGGAGGCGTGTGCGCGCGCGATCAGATCGAAGCCCAGCGCGGTGAAATCTGATATGATGATTTGCCTTGCCGCGATCCGTATCATCTCTCTTATGACCTTAAAAGGATATACAAGGTGATGAAAAGTAAATGCCGATACCACGGCATCGAAATAGCTGTCAGGGAAAGACATACTTCCGGCATCGCCGGTGACAAATTCAACTTTATCAAGCGTGCCATAATAGGCCGCGTTGAGTTTCGCGATGCGCTGTCCCGCCTCGTCCGTATCTATCGATACGACCCGGCCAAAATCGCGGGCCAGCATTGTCGTCAGATATCCATACCCCGTGCCGATCTCGAGGATTGTCCGGTTTCCCCTGTCCAGCAGCCTTACCAGGCGGTACCGCAGGTCTTCCTGATCGATCCCGAAATCCTTGTGCAGCGCCAGTCTATCGAGAAGCCTGTTATGGTTGTCTGCAATTTCGCTGGGTGTGAATGATTCTTCCACTATAACCCTCGATTCCCCTTGTAACGATGGGTTTTTCTTCATCATATTGTTTTCCATTCTGAATCCTCTCGTATTATTTCCAGACGGCAATTTTTTGTCCCATCTTTATCTTACGGCCCGGCAATTCAACTGTAAAACGAACCGTCCCTTTCCCGAAAAGGACTATGACGGTTGACCCCAGGTTGAAAACGCCGATCTCATCGCCGCGCCGCACGGTCTTCTCTTTCGCCGCGGGATACAGAACCTCCCTGGGTGAATGCGAAAAAGATGTCGAAGCCATCGCGTCATACGACAGACTTATGGCGCCCACGTTGGCTGCCCCCACCTTGCAGACCGCGGCCATACCCCGTTTCGCGCGTATATACGTAATGACCCGCTCATTTCCGGTGTAGAGACCCGGCACTGCCCACGCCACCGATTCGCGCACGCTCAGGAACCTGCCGGGAACATGCATATACCCGGTAATGATCCCTTCAACCGGGGAATGTATGCGGTGATAATCACCCGGCGAAAGATAAATGGTGATGAAATCGCCGTCAATAAACGCACCGGCCGCTTTGGATGGGATGAGATCGCGCACGGAATACTCGATCCCTTTTGCCTGCACCATGGTATTCAGCGCAATCCGTCCCAACTGGTCTATCCGGCCGTCGACGGGCGATACCACGGCGCGGCGGTCCGCGTCTATCTCCCTTGCTTCCGCCCTGAGTCTTCTTGTAAAAAAATCGTTGAACGTCCTGAAGCCTTCAGGGGGGACGATCATCTCCCTCGTGTTTACACCGTATCGTGAAGAATAAAGGTTTACCGCGCGCCGGATAAGCCGTTGAGGAAAACGTATGCGGGAAATCATTCCGGTAATTCGCGAAAATGCTTTCAGCGGAAGGATCACATAGAGCTTTTTTATTGATTGCATTAATGCCCATCTGGTTATATCATACCTTGTTATGAAACGCAAAGATAGTCAACAACCCCAGTGCGACGAGCGTTACTTGTACCAGGCTGTCCTTCGTTGAATGCTTTTTTTGCAGTCCCGGCATGATGTCAGCAAGGGCGATATAAATAAAACTCGCCGCCGAAACCGCGAGCACGTAGGGTATCAGCGACCGTGTCGCCTGCAGCGCCAGATAGGCCATTATGGCACCGACAAGGGTCGATAAACTCGACAGCACGTTCAGGAGCAGGGCTTTCAGACGGGAATAGCCATAATCGAGCAGAAGG
>CAZZHU010000280.1:0-1010 GCA_964654045.1 uncultured Leptospirales bacterium | reverse complement strand
CCCGCCTCCTGCGGTATCTCGTGGGCAATGACGGCAATGGACGCCGCGATACCGATTTCGGCTGACATCAGAAAAGCGCCGGCGATAATCACACCGTCAATAAAATTATGCAGGGCGTCGCCGATAATAATTATCGGGCCGCTTGCGTTGTGCACTTCGCAGTCCTGCTTGTGGCAGTGCCGCCAGATGACAAGTTTCTCGAGAAGAAAAAAAACAATGATGCCCGCCAGAACGGATAGGGAAACATTGGCAACGGGCGCCCCCGACAGGGCCCTTGGGATCATCCCCATGAACGCGGCCCCAAGAAGCGTCCCGGCAGCGTAGCTTACCAGGGCCGGAAGAATCTTTACCCTTGCATCCGCGGGTAAGAGGAGCACGACCGAAGCGAGAAGTACAGAAAGTACGCCGCCGGCAATGCAAAAAATCATTATAAGGGATAAGATTCCCATAAAATTCAATCTCCATGCTGCACGTCTGTCGGTAATTAAAGGAAATGTTAGATAATTTTTACATAGATATCAAAACCATCATCCGTTACATCATCGCTGTAACCACCGACCCTGTACACCGTCCCGTCTTCAGCGCCCGGGGGTATGCCGACGGTTACCGTACTGTGCCCTGAATATGTTTCGACGATAAAGCTTTTCTCAGTCCCGACGCGGGCCTCTTCCCGGGATAGCTCGACCACGCAGTAAGAATTGTAGGCCCTCCCACGGCCCCTGCCGCGCCTTCCGCAGCACCCGCCGCGTCCGCAGCCTGCAAAGGGGGAATTCCATGAAGTGGCGGAATAATCAGCCTGGAACCGGCCGCCCGAGGCACGGAACAGGTCATAGGATCCTCTTTTCGACGGGTCCGCCAGCACGTCATAGGCGGACGCGATTTCCTTGAACCTCCGCTCCGCCTCGGGATCGCCAGGGTTTTTATCCGGATGATATTTAAGGGCGAGCTTGCGGAAGGCCTTTTTTATTTCGATTTCTGTGGCCTCGGCGCCCACTCCAAGCATGGAATAA
>CAZZHU010000279.1:0-3103 GCA_964654045.1 uncultured Leptospirales bacterium | reverse complement strand
TGAGTAGGCGCGTGGATCGTTCATGTCGCACTGAAGAATGAGGACCGGTATGCCGCAATCCTCCTGGATCGCGTTTTTCAGGTCTATCATGCCGGTGCTCGATGGACGGCAGGACAGGTTCTCATGCAGGATGACGCCGTCAATTTTATAATCGCGCACGGCCTGCTCGAAGTACTGTATCCGCTTTTCTAGGTTATAGGAGTAGGGGAGGTCCATCATGATGCGGGCCACGTCCCGGAGGGTCTCGGTATAATCCTTGCCGACCGGTTTGGGCGGCGCGAAGGAGTAGGTATAGGGCTCATAGGTCACCACGGCGTTGTATTTCGCCAGGTCGTACATGAACCGCATCCTGTACCAGAAGGGGATCCCCTCAAAGAGGAGGCGGTAGCGCTCCTGCGCTCCGCCGGAGAGGGTGCCTTCCCCGCGATCGACCCGTTTCCTGATATCGTCCTTTATTTTCTCAAAGAATTTTATCCCCACTTTTTTCCCGGGCAATACCACGAGAGGGAAGAATGACGCGGAGGTCTCGGCTGAACTGTAGGGGCTGGGAACGTTCTTGCGGTACTCGTAGATGTCCCGCCAGAGCACGCTCATGCGCTCCGAATCCTCGCAGGCCTTGTTGAGGCGGTTGATATTGAGCTCTTTGCCGGTGTGTTTTTTCACGAATTCGAAGAAATCGTAAAACTGCTCCACCATATAATTGATGTAGCCCTCGATGGTCTGCTCATCGGTTCTGCTCACGATCTTGGGGCAGTCGAATACGAATATGGGCACCTTGAGCTTCTCGGCCTGAATCTGGAACCACTTCCAGTGCGTATCGCAGATGGTGTTGGTGCAGGTGATGATATCGGGCTTCGCGATGCCGCCCAGGGTTGTCTTGATATTCGTGTCCACGGCGCCAAAATTGGTCTTGCAGTAGGAGCAGAGGTCCCGGGAATAACCCATGCTCTCGGCGTGCTCGATCAGCCGCTGTGATTGCTTCTGCGCCGCCGCCACGGTCGCCATGTTTTCCGGGTGGAGGGGGAAGATATCGAACCCCCACAGGAGCTCCACCGGAAAGCCGGCACAGGTCCAGGCTGTCTTCTTCCAGGGGAGAACGGAATAGAGCTGGCCCACCAGGAGATACCACAGCATCGACCATTTGAGGTTTTTTGCGTGCGGGACGGTTTCTATCCTGATCTGGGGGGCTTCCTGCGTTGCCGTGGCTGTTGTATTCTGGTTCATGCTGATCACCCTGTTATAACATCTCTGAAAATGCGGCGAGACGGTTCATGAGCTGGTGGTCCGGGCCTGGAGTGAATTCGCGCTCAAGATGGAGGACGCGAATTCCTTTTTCTTTCAGCTCGCCGTTCACAATGACCGAGTCATAGGCGAAGGGCTCGCAGAACTTGAGGTTCTGTGAAACGACCGTGTTGAGGCCGGATTCAGCCAGTGACTTTTCAAGGAATTCAATCCTCTTCCGGATCCCGACCTTGGTGGCCGGCTTCGGTATGGTCAGATAGTACCGGGCCAGGGCATCTACCGGGTTTCCCTCCTCGGGGATCAGCGTTGCGAAATACCGTTCTCCCACGGAAAGATCGTCGCGGACGACCCTGAAGCCCGATTCATCGATCTGGTCCATGAGCTCCGGGTAGGTCACGTCTGAGCCGGTCAGCAGCACCTTCTTTTTATTCCCCGGGTAAGGACCGCTTTTTTCAGCCTTTCCGATCATCGAGTTGATTGCCTCCACCGCTTCTTTCTTGGGTAGAGTCATGCTTTTTATCAGTATATCGAGGTATTCACGGTTTGATATGTCCTTCTCACTCCTCAGGGCCGATAATTTCTGAAGGCGCTTTTTTACTTCATTTGATTCATGGATGGCCGCTGAAACCATGTCATCGGTTATCGACACCCTGTACTGGCGGTTCAGGGCGTCGATGAGGCGCCACAATTCCGTCTTTATGAAGCGGAGGGCCATGGCGTCCTCCTTGATGGGGCCGTTGAACCAGTAGATAAACGGCGATTTCACATGGCGCTTCCACACGTCATAGTGGCGGTTGGTGCTGTTGCATCCCTGCGCAACGATGATACCGTCCCATTCTCCTGACCGGGTCAGGGCCTCGGTAAGGAAGCTCCGCGCCGCGGGACAGAAAAAAGCCTGCAGGTACTGGTCAGCCGGCGCGTTGGACTTGTGGACGTCGCCGAAGATCTTGAACGGCACGAAGCCCGCGGCCATGATGATCTCTTCAGGCATGTCGTGGGATGAGTCGAAATATGCAATTGTTTTCATAGGCGAACCGGCCCCGTTCCTTGTCATTACGGATTATTCCGTATCAATCAGTCTGCTCAGTTGTGTTTTTAAACACCCCTTCGGTCATATCCAGGGGATCAGCCGATACCCCGATTCTCATGTACTTGCTATATGCTGAAAAATACCCTCTTCAGCGGCACTGTCAAGTCAATGCGAATTCAAATTGCCAATGCGTGGTGCAATCGGCATTACAGCGATGACCGGAACTGAAAATAATCCTCCGCGCAATTCTTCGGGGCCTCAATCATCGGCAGGTGGCCGATCCCGGGCATGATGATCACCTTCGAGTTCGGCATAAGCTTGCGCAGTATATCAGCCGCCTCGGGATTTATTACGCGGTCTTCCTTTCCCCATACAATCAGGGTCGGTACCGTTGAGCCGGCTATCTGCTTTTCAATTGAATCATTGCTGATCTGCCTGAATATGCGCTTCTCCAGTGCGAAATTCTTTTTCCGCTCCTGCGCCATTACGTTGAGCATCGGCCTCGGGATAAAGGGCGGCTTGTTCATCACGTACTTGAAGATTTCGGCGAATTCATCCTCATTCTCAGCCATGAGCGGGTTTTTCCCCGTTTTCCTGATGGTTTTCCGCAGTTCACTTTCCGGTGCCGACCATACTCCTCCCGGATCGAGGAGCCAGAGGCTCTTGACCTCCTTCGGGAAGAGGGCGGCATAGGACATGGAGATGTGGCCGCCCATGGAATTGCCGCCTATATGGAAACTTTCAATACCGAGAGCTTTGGCCAGTGCGTGCAGCCGCCGGGCCTGGGCGCCGGCGGTGTAATCGGCTTCCGCCGGATGCGCGGATTCGCCG
>CAZZHU010000278.1:0-3135 GCA_964654045.1 uncultured Leptospirales bacterium | reverse complement strand
CCGCGACCGTCGAAGAAATAACCGCGACGATTGAGGAGGTTTCAGCCGGAATGGATTCGATATCTGAAAATGCCCGCACGCAGTTGAACGATATCGAGGCCCTCACGGTAAAAATGGACGATCTTACCAGAACCTTCCGCATCATGGGAAGCGACACCATGAAGGCCCTTGCGCTTACCAGCGACATCGTTCAGCAGGCAAAGACAGGCGGGAATTCTCTCGGCCTGATGAAGGACAACATCGGAAAAATCGGCGAGAGGTCGCGGCAGATGACCAGCATCATCAGCATAATCAATGATATTTCCGACCAGATCAACCTGCTCTCGCTGAACGCATCCATCGAGGCCGCCCGGGCCGGCGATTCCGGACGCGGCTTCGCCGTGGTGGCCGATGAAGTATCAAAACTCGCGGATACCACTGCGTCAAGCGTTAAGGAGATAGGCTCCCTGATACAATCCAGCGAACAGGAAATCAAGCAGGGACTTGCCATTGTCAATGACGTGGTATCACGGATCAGCTCGATCATCAATGGCATCGAATCCATAGACCAGATGGTTCACGGGATGTCCGATTTCATGAACAGGCAAATCGAGATCAATGAGGCAATAAACAATGACATGGGCAGGGTCGGCATTCATTCTGAATCGATCGAACGGTCCATAAGCGAGCAGAAGATCGCTATAAATGAAGTCGTGCGCTCAATCAGCGGCATCAACGACCTTACCCAGAAGATAAGCAACGGATCCGAGGAAATTGCTATGAATACAAAAAAGAATTATGAATTGGCTAACGTGCTGAAATCAAAATCTGATATATTTACCGTCACATAAATGCCATACATAACCGGCGCGCCGCCCCGGTGAAGTATCGAAAAAAATATTGACACGAGAGGATTTCTCACTTATGATTTTTCCATGGTTTGCACTATTAATATCACGTATGCACGGTAACCCATGGAACAGGACAACGGTAAAAATGCGAATCCGACAAACGCATTCTGGGGCAATATTTTTTCGCGATTCAGGTCCGGAGGCAACATTCCCAATGTCGAGTTCCTGAAACTATGCCCCATGTTTCAGCACCTTACCAACCGCGAACTGAAGAAGGTTTCAGCGCTTATATACGAACGCCGGTACCAGGCCGGGGAATTCCTTTTTGAAAAAGAGCAGCCCGGCACGGCAATGTTCATAATAAAAAGCGGCAGGGTAAAAATAGTAATCACCGGTCGCGCTGACGAGGAGAGAGAGATGGCCACCATCCGGCCGGGTGATTTTCTCGGCGAACTCGCTCTCCTGGACGATACCCCGCGCTCGGCCACGGCAAAGGCCGTTGAAAAGACCGAGGCGCTCGCATTTTTCCGGGAAGACCTGAACGAACTGCTCGAAACCTATCCTGTTATCGGCAGTAAAATCATGCGGGACCTCGCCATCATCATAGGACAGCGCCTCAAGGCCTGCAACGAACTTCTCTACGACGGGGACGGGATAGGATAGCATGCCAACCGGACACGAACTGCGTAAATCAGACGCGACAATAGTTCTCCGGACCAGCACCCGCAAACAGACCCGCAGGATCATATTCCCTATAACCGCCCTTGTCGCGGTCCTTGCCGGCGGCTTTATCATATGGTCCCTGCGGCCGATCATTCTGCCCATCATCATCGGCACCCTGGCCGCCTATATCTTCGTTCCCCTTTTGAAGCTCTTCACCAGGACCGGCATTCCACGCGGCGCCGGCATACTGCTTCTCTTCGGTTCTTTTTCCATTGCCGTCGTACTCATGGCAAATCAGGTCGGCTCCATAATACCGGATGAACGGGAACAGCTTATTCTCAAGACACGTTTCCAGTACAAGCTCAATGAGCGCTATAAGAGCATCATGGGCCTCGAAGGTCCGGAGGAGACCGGCACCATGGTATATAAATACTTCAGCGCGGACTTCAACAGCTTTCTTGAAAGCGTTAACTCCTTCATCCGTCTGAGCAATGAAGAGCGGTTCAAGTTCATGAAATACCTGGAAGGATACAAAAATCTCCCCCCCATACCGATCAAGTACTACGAGTATTATCTTAAAAACACCGAACAATCAGAAGACAAAATCGAGAAAAGCGACAGCGCCCAGAAAGATGGTAAAATGGCGGAAAAGGATTTCAAGGACCAGGAATCGCATTTCTCAACGGTGATGGGTGCCGTCAAGCTCTGGATCATCATGCCCTTTGTCTTCCTGTTTCTCCTGATTGACAACGGCGAAATAAAGCGCTTTTTTGTCAGCCTCGTCCCCAACCGCTACTTTGAAGTTTCCCTCGCGGTCTTCGACAAGGTGGACGGGGCCATAGGCAATTATCTCCGCGGTATACTCATTGAATGTTCCCTGGTGGGAATAACGTACGTGGTGCTGCTGTCAATCATAGGCTTTGAATTTAAAATGGCGGTAATGATTGGCGCCCTTGCGGGATTCGCCAACGCAATACCGATCCTGGGACCGGCGATTGCCCTCGGGTTAGGTTCTTCCTACGCGCTTATAGCCGAAAACACGAGCTCGATAATACCTTTCATTACGTCCAACAACCTCATTATTGCCATTGCCGTCTGCGTGCTTATCGTGATGGTTCTTGACAACGGGTTTTTTCAGCCGGTGGTGGTCGGCAGCGCGGTACAGCTTCACCCCCTGGCGGTGTTCATCAGCATCATGGGCGGATCAATGATGTTCGGATTCGCCGGCCTCATCCTTGCCATCCCGACCATCGTCGTGGTGAAGGAGATCGTGTCTACGTTCTTCAGGGAGTTGAAGAATTACTATCTCATATGAACCGGCCCCTACGTGGCAGGATCAGTTTCATCCCCGCCCTTGCGGAAACGGCTTTTCGTTTCCTCGGCAAAGCGCTTTGCCTGCTCCCCGGCGTCCTTGGCCCTGGCGCTCATTTTCACGTATTCCGCTTTCGCGTCCTCGGCAAGCTTTTCGGAAAAATCGCGGAGGTCCTCACGGAGTTCCTTTCCGGGCTTCGGCGCGAAGAGGGCGCCGAATATCGCGCCTACGGCCGCACCGACGACAAATGTCATGAGAGTCTTTAATCCGTCATTGTTGTCGCTCATCCTTCCTCCTTTCAATAATCCGTCCCACGTCTTCGACCCCGCG
>CAZZHU010000277.1:0-3143 GCA_964654045.1 uncultured Leptospirales bacterium | reverse complement strand
AACCGGCAGCTCATCGAAAAGATCAACGAGGAGCTGACAGACCTGCTCCACGAGGAAGGGAAGATCCTGGCAGCCATCGAGGGGCTGGAAAAGCAGATTGAAGACCTCGATTACCAGGGCATCATGGAACAGGCCTTGAAGAATGTGAAATATTACCGCAAGCTCATCTTGAGCCATATCACCCCTGTCCATCTCCGGGAAATCGTGCACCTGTTGTTTTCGCGCATTCAGGTAGGGGATAACTATATCAAGCTGGGCATCAGGGGCGAGGTAAACCTCGAGGAATTCAGCGTTATTATGGGGAAAGAAGGTACGACGTCACAACCAGAAAATAAAACGGCCCAAACTGAAAAGTTTGGGCCGTGTCGTGCTTTGCGGGGTTGACGAGACTCGAACTCGCGACTCCCTGCGTGACAGGCAGGTACTCTAACCAACTGAGCTACAACCCCTCGTTTATGCGAGGTACATAAAACAATATGGGTATTTTATGTCAATACAATTTTTTGCTAAAAGGTCTTCACCAGGCGTTCCGCGTCCCGTGACCGGGAACTATCAGGCGCGTCCCCTTCCGCTGCCATTTTCCTCCTGAACTTCGCGTACCGGATCAGGTTTGCAATGGCCTTGAAGCCGTCGCGCGTGTGCTCGATGAAATAGAGTCCCCTGTCACGGTAATATTTCCTCGAGTAGTCGCTCACTTCCCTGAAGGTGATGGGAATGATCGGCTTGGATGTGGTTGAAAGCTGCGATAGGAAATAATCATTAAACTTTGCAGCCAGGGCGGCGGTTGACTCGTCGGGCGGGAAGGAGAGGGTGGCGATCAGGTCGGTGTTTTCATCCTCGATGAGGATCTTCAGTACCCGGTCCATGCCGCTGGTGAATCCGGAGCCGGTCACGTCGAGCGGGTTTCCCGGCTGGGCGAATTCGGGCAGGGCCGCCCTGAGAGCGTCGATGGTGGCCGGGGTAAAATCCGGTAGTTTGATGGACAGGGAGTCGCACAGGTCGGCGTATACCCCTACGAGGCCGCCTGACAGCGTGCACGCGGCAAGGCGTCCGCCGGCGGGAAGGGGGCACCGTGAAAGGATCCCGGCGGTTTCTATCATCTCTTCTATGGTGTCCACGCGGATTATGCCGTTCTGGCGGAGAAAGGTGTCGGTAACGGCGTCATTTCCCGCCATCGCCCCGGTGTGCGACCGGGCGGCCCGCACTCCTTTTTCCGAACGCCCCACCTTGATGACCACGATGGGGATGCTTTTCTGCGCCGCTTCCCGGGCAATTTTTTTCAGGCGCGGGATATCCTTGAACCCCTCGATGAAGCCGGCAATGACCTGCGTTTTGCCGTGGCGCACCATGTGTTCCAGGCAGTCCTCGACGGTGATGACCGCCTCGTTGCCGGAGGAGACGAAGAGCGATATTCCCAGTCCCTTCTTGAGTATCTTGGTCGCGATGACCTCGCTGGAAGCGCCGCTCTGGCCTATGATGCCGATGTTGCCCGGGATGAGGTCCCCTTCGATTGAGCCCCCGGCGAAAACAGAGGAGCTGTCAATGACGTTCAGGAATCCCAGGCAGTTGGGCCCCTGGAGCGCCACGTCGTTGGCGCTGCAAAAATCAACCAGCTCTTTCTGGAGCCGTACTCCTTCTTCGCCGGCCTCGGAAAATCCCGATGACACGAGAAGGATATTTTTAATGTTGCGTTCCGCCAGGTCCCGCAGCGTCTCGAGGACCCGGCTGCTCCTCACGATGACCGCGGCAAAGTCAATGACGCCCGCGGGAAGGTCCGCTGCCGAGGGGACCGCCGGTATGCCGTACACTTCGGACGAGCCGGGGTTAACCGGGAAGAAACGTCCTGTAAAGCCGTTCCGCCGGGCATAGTCGAGGATATTGTTGAACCAGATGTTTTTTGTGGAGGCTCCGACTACGGCGATGTTTTTCGGGGAAAAGAATTTCTGAAGGCGGTCGGTCGTTTTCGGTGCCATGTCATGTTCCATTAAGAAGTGGTTCCCTTCTATAAGGCATACAGCTGCGCGCTATAAGGTTCCCGTTCGTTTTTCCCGGCACGGGCCGGGGTGGATACAGCGTGTGAAAATACCGATATTTGACAAGTATAAATTGGCCATTGATCGTGAATTAAATGGTCCACTCCGCATGGATTGCCTGTACAAATGACGATTTTTCCCGGTTACATGATAAAATTTCTTTTTCTATCCGGGTGTTTTGTATATATTCCAATAATTGACCGTCCGCCGGATCTGCTGAATTATTTGAGCGCGGCGTGCAGACGGCATGGTAAATTTACTATTGACAGGATACAGGCTCTTTTTAATAAACTGTAGTGCATGAAAGGATTTTTGAAAAAGAAAGAGGTACCCATGGCAATTGATTTGATATATTACGGCCATGACACGCTGAGAAAAGTAGCCGAAGAGGTCATGAATATCAACGGCGAGCTTATAGATTTTATCGATACCATGTTCAATGTCATGTACAAAGCCAAGGGGCTTGGCCTTGCCGCTCCCCAGGTGGACCGGCCCAGGCGCGTCGTCACCCTTGATATCGACGACGACAGGAAAAATATCGTCATGGAATTGATAAATCCCGTGATCAAAGAATTCTCAAAGAAAGAGGAGCCCTATGAGGAGGGGTGCCTGTCGGTGCCCGGCATCATGGGCGAGGTGGTGCGTCCCGCGGAGATCTCGGTGACCTATCTTGACCGCGACGGCAAAAAAAATGAGCTTGAGGCAAAGGGACTTCTGGCGCGGGTCATCCAGCACGAGGTGGATCACCTGAACGGGATACTCTTTGTCGACCACCTCGAGGACTACAGGCGGAACGAGCTGCGACCGGAGCTTAAAAAAATCAAGAAGCTCAACAAGAGGCCATGAAGATAGGATTTTTCGGCACTCCCGATCTCGCTGCACGTGTCCTCCATGATCTGCGTGCAATGCATGACGTGTCTTTCGCGGTCACCGCGGAAGACAAGGAATCGGGCAGGAACCGGGTGATACAGTTCTGCCCGGCCAAGGTGAAGGCCCTGGAGTCCGGGATCCCCGTGCTGCAGCCCCGCAGCCTGAAGGACCCGGCATTCCTGGACGAGGTCCGCTCCTTTGATGCCGATATATTTGTTGTTGTCGCCTATGGGAACCTGA
>CAZZHU010000276.1:0-3155 GCA_964654045.1 uncultured Leptospirales bacterium | reverse complement strand
CGGCAGCGTGGGCAAGCCCCTCATGGATTGGGATGTGAAAATTGACAGGTCCCGCGTCGGGGCCGACTCGCCCGACGGCGAGATTCTCGTCTACGGGCCGCAGGTCATGATGGGCTATCTCAACAAACCGGAAGCGGACGCCGCCATCTTTACCCCCGATACATGGAACGGTTTCCCGGGGATCAGGACCGGCGACCTGGGCCGCTTCGATGAGGACGGGTTCCTCTATGTGACCGGACGCTTCAAGGACGAGTACAAGCTGTCGAACGGCAAGTACGTGCACCCCGAGTCGATAGAGACGGACATGAAGCTCGTACCCCACGTTGCCAACGCCTTTGTCTACGGCACCGGCAAGGACTACAACGTCGCCATCATCATCCCCGATTTCGCGACCATCCGCAAGGACCACCATACCGCGAAATGGGCGGCGCTGAGCCCGTCCGAGCTCATCAATAACCAGGAATTCAAGGACTTCCTGGTCATCGAAGTAAACGATCAATTGAAGAAAAACTTCGCCAGTTACGAGATACCGAGAAAGTATATCATAACCGACCAGGATTTTACCCTTGAAAACGGCATGCTGACGCAGACACTCAAGGTCGTCCGCGGCGAGGTGGAAAAAAACTACGGGGAGAAGCTGAACAGGCTCTACAGCGAATGAAGCCGGGACTACAATAACCAGAGGAGTATACCATGACTCAATTCACCAGAGAACAGATTGCGCAGCTTGAGCAATACTATCCCGCGCCGAACAACCTGGTCGACCTGTTCGAACAGGGAGCGGCCAAATTCGGCGCAAGAAACGCCATCGGCCAGAAGGACCCGGCCACCGGGGAATACCGCTGGACGACCTTTTCGGGGCTGGCGGAACGGATCAATAATGCCAGGGGCGCCCTTAATAAGCTGGGCCTTAAACAGGGCGAAGCGGTCGGCGTGATCCTGAGCAATTCCGTGGAATGGTTCGTGCTTGAAAACGCGACCCACGGCCTCGGGGGAATTTTCGTTCCCATGTACGAAAAAGAACTGGTGAACACCTGGAAATATATCATTAAAGACAGCGCGCTGAAATTCCTTTTCGTGCGCGACCGGGAAATCTACGAAAAAATAAAGGCCTTCACAGACGAGATCCCCACCCTCAGGGAAATCTTCCTGGTCTACGGGGACGGCGAAAAATCACTTGCATCCCTGGAGGCGATGGGCGCCAAGAACCCGGTACCGTCGTACAAACCCCACTGGTCGGAAACTGCCGAGCTGATATACACCTCAGGCACCACCGGCGACCCCAAGGGAGTGCTCCTTTCCCACGGCAACCTGACGGCCTGCACAAAATCGGGCGTGTACGTGTTTCCCGAGCTGGATGAAACCACGGTGCTGCTCAACATCCTCCCCTGGGCCCATTCCTACGCCCTCTCCGCCGAACTCCACGCCATCATGGTTTTCGGCTGCCGTGTCGGGATCATGGAATCGGTGGAAACCCTGGTGCAGGATTTTCTCAAGATACGGCCATCCTACATTGTCGCCGTTCCGCGGATCTTCAACAAGATCTACAACGGCATACAGCTCACCATGCAGGAGGCGGGCGGCCTCAAGAAGAAGCTCTTCGATGCCGCCTGCGCGGAAGCGCGGAAATGCCGGAACAGGAGGAAGAGCCTGAAGCTCGTTATCCTGAACAAGCTCGTCTTCGAAAAAATCCGGGCCCGCTTCGGCGGAAAACTCTGCGGGGCGATGACGGCCAGCGCCCTCATGAACCCGGGCATAGCGGAGTTCTTCAAGGACCTGGGAATCCCCACCTATGACTGCTACGGCCTCACGGAAACCGCCCCGGCCATCACCATGAACTCGACCCGCATGGGGAACAGGTACGGCACCGTCGGCAAGGTCGTCCCGAACATGCACGTGAAGATAGACAAGAGCCGCACCGGCGAGAACAACCGGGACGGCGAGATCGTGGCGTACGGCGCCCATGTCATGATGGGATACCACAACAAGCCGGAACAGACCGCCGCCATCATGGTGGAAGACACCTGGAACGGGTTTCCCGGCATCCGCACCGGCGACATGGGGTGTTTCGATGACGACGGCTTCCTCGTCATAACCGGACGGTTCAAGGACGAGTACAAGCTGGCCAACGGCAAGTATGTCCACCCGGAATCGATCGAGACCGACATGAAGCTCCTTCCCATCGTCGCCAACGCCTTCGTCTACGGCGAGGGAAAGGAATACAATATCAGCATCGTGGTGCCGGATTTCCAGCTGATCAAAAAGGACCAGCGCACCGCCAGATGGGCGCAGATGAGCCCGAAAGAGGTCATCGCCGACAGGGATTTCCAGGCCTTCCTGACCGGCGAGATAGCCGGCCATTTACGGAAGACCTTCGGCGGATACGAGATCCCGAAGAAAATCCTTTTCATCGAGGAGGATTTCACCCGTGACAACGGCATGCTCACCCAGACGCTGAAGCTGGTGCGCCGCGAGGTGCTCAGGAAATACGGCGACGAGATAGCCAGGCTCTACAGCTGACAGGACGCGGCCCTGTTTTTCGTAAGAAAAAGGCCTATGCTTGTCCGGGTATTTATCTTACTGAAAAATTGGGAATACCCCCTATTTATCTTTTAAGAATATTTTGATATATTCAATATGTCGCGTGTCTGGCTGTCAAAAAAACATCAAGGGGAGGGGGGCCATGCCGCACTATATTGATTTCATAAAGACAATGCCTGCCGACAGGGCGCTGGCCAGGGAGTTCAGGAAAATGATAATAAGCTGTTCGGCTGATGAATTATCCCTCTGGTTCGAGATCAAAGGCTATGAGGTAAGCGTTGAAGAATGCGGAGTCATTATACAAAACAACACGCCTAATTTATTTATAATGGAAGAGGCTATCCCGTATCTGTTTCTTACCAGGTAGTAATCCTCACCGCCGCCATGCGCCGCTCTCTCAACGCGGCAGGCTGATGACGGGCGGCATTCCTGTAACCTGCCCGCGATATAATCCCGATTGACAGCTCTCACCTTTCCTTGTAAAAAGCAGACCGCCGACACGGCCCGTATCGCTGCATGCACGCGGCACAGAAAATTGATTTGACAGAGGGCCGCGAGCCGATCACCATACTGCACATGGTGAGCAATTATAATGGGAATCGCTGAAGACATCA
>CAZZHU010000275.1:0-3281 GCA_964654045.1 uncultured Leptospirales bacterium | reverse complement strand
ATGGTTTCCCTTGGCGAGAAAAAGGAAGTTGAAGAAAAAGTCGCCAAAGAGGATGAAACCCCCGCGAGGGCGGACAGCACCAGCGTTGAGGCGCAGAACCGGCGCAGTCTTAAAATCGTTTTTGAAGCTGAATTTGTCCAGAAATCCTTTATCGAACTGTATCTGGACGGCGTGCGTAAAGTGCGCGGCTTCATACCCCAGGGCCAGGTTGAACGGTGGGAAGCGACTGAATACATCCAGATAAAAATCGGCAATGCCGGCGGCATCAAGGCGCGCATCAATGGAAAGGAATTTACCTTCGGCGCCGCGGGCCAGGTCGCGAACAAGGTCATAACCTGGAAAAAGGACGTCCAGAACCCGAACCTGTATCACATCGTGGTCAAGGACTGGTAATCGCATAAATCTTCCATCTTTCCTTTTAGCCTCACCCCCGACCCCTCTCCATCAAATGGAGAGGGGAGCATAAATAAATTATTTAATGCGGAAACCCTCTCCTTTTAAAGGAGAGGGTGCGCGGAGCGCGGGTGAGGATAAACATGAGGTAGTCGCCGTGTTTTCATCCCATGACATCACCTGCCACATCATTTCCCTCGGGTGCGCCAAGAACCTGGTCGATTCCGAACGTATCAACGGGGCGCTTTCCACGGCCGGGTATCTGAAGGCAGTATCCCCGGAAGAGGCCGACATCATCATCATCAATACCTGCGGGTTTATCACCGAGGCCAAGGAAGAATCGATTGAGGTCATCTTTGACGCGATCGATCAGCAGCGGTCGGCCGGCAAAAAAAACATGAAAAATTTTTACCGGGACAGCCGTTCGGAGACGCGGGATTTCGGCCGCAGGGTCGTGGTCGCCGGGTGCCTGTCCCGGCGGTACCGGGATGAGATCCTGTCGGACATCCCGGAGATCGATTTTCTCTACGGCCTCCCCGACGCGCGTTTTGTCGAGCGCATGAGCGGGGAGCTGGGCGTCTCGACCCTTCCGCCGGAGCAGTTGCGGGAACCGCTCCTCCCCGGGCTTTCCTATGCATATATCAAGATATCCGACGGGTGCTCGAACAGCTGCTCCTACTGCGCGATCCCGCTGATCCGCGGGCCCCATGAGTCGTGGCCGCCGGACCTTATCCTCGATGACGCGCGCCGCGAAGCGGCGCGGGGCGCCCGGGAGCTGGTCGTCGTGGCGCAGGACATTTCCGCGTACCGGTGGAAGGATGCGGGGCTCCGGGAACTGGCGCGCGGCCTGAGCCGCATTGACGGCGTGGAGTGGATCCGCCTGATGTACTGTCACCCGGATCATCTTGACGACCGCGTCATATCAATCTTCGGCGAGGTGGAGAAGGTAGTGCCCTACATCGACATACCCTTCCAGCACGTGAGCGCATCCATCCTCCGCTCCATGGGACGCGCTGGGGACGCCGATACATACCACGCTCTCGTCGGCCGGTTGCGCGACCGGGTGCCGGATATCAGGATACGCTCCACCTTCATGGTGGGATATCCCGGTGAGTCCGACGCCGATTTCGAGGAGCTGATGCGCTTCATTGAAGCGGCGCGGCTCGACCGGGTGGGGAGCTTCACCTATTCGCCCGAGGAGGGCACCCGGGCGTGGGATCTGAATGACACGGTGACGCCGGAGGTAAAGAGGGAGCGTTATAACCGGCTGATGGCCCTTCAGCAGGAGATATCGGCGCGGAGGCTGGCGGCCCTGGAGGGATGCGTGGTGCCGGTTATTGTTGAGGAAAGGATCGATGAGGCGACCTGGGCCGGCAGGTCCATCTATGACGCGCCGGAAGTGGACGGTATTTTTTACTTGACCGCTGGTGATGTTCCGGTTAACTCGATCGTCAAGGCCAGGGTTACCGGCGCCACCGAGTACGACCTGATTGGTGAAATTCTGTGAAAATACCTAAATTCGTATTTACCATTCCAAACCTTCTGTCCCTCTCGCGGATCGTGCTGATTCCGCTTCTTATTTATCTGATATACACGAAATCATGGATCTATGCCCTCATCCTGTTCGCGGTGGCTTCTTTCACTGACCTTCTTGACGGATGGAGCGCCCGCAGGCTCAACCAGGAATCGGAATTCGGGATATTCATCGATCCTCTCGCCGACAAGTTCCTGGTCATATCGGTCCTGGCCGGGCTCATGGTCCTTGATCCCTACCTGGAGATTTTCGATTTCTGGATGATACTGGTGATCGTTGGCCGGGACGTGCTGATCACCTTCATGCGCTACCTGGCGATCCGGCGCGGTCAGATCCTGAAAACAAGCAGGTTCGGCAAGGTAAAGACAGCCTTCCAGATGATTTCCATCGTTATCATCATAATGATATATTTTGTCCGGAAAACGGGGATCTACATAACCCACCAGTCCGTCCCCTACTGGATCATGCTGGGGGTCACGATTCTCACCGCGCTTTCGGGCGTGCGGTACCTTTTCACCAACTGGCACCTTTTCCTTCCTGAAAAACCGAAAGAGGACACGAACACCCGGGCATGAGAGTAAAGGAATTCCTGTTCACTGCTTTCTATGCCGGATACAGTCCGGTCGCTCCCGGAACGGCGGGGACCCTTGTCGGCATGGCGCTCTATTGTATCGAGTTCCTGCTCTTCGGCGAGATCAGCTGGGTGGTGAATCTGATCGTAGCCGCGGTCCTCTTTTATCCCTGCATGAAACTGGCGGATGACGGCGAGAGGTTTTTCGGCGTGAAAGACCCGTCGCAGGTGGTGATCGATGAAGTCATGGGATACTGGATCAGCGTGTTTTTTTATCCCTTCAATCTGAAAATAGCCGTTGCGGCTTTTTTTATATTCAGACTGATGGATATCCTCAAACCATGGCCTGCCGGGAAACTGGAGAGTCTCCGGGGCGGAATGGGAATAATGATTGACGATTGCGTGGCCGGGATGTATACAAATTGCATACTCCTCGCGGCGGTCCTTGTGTTAAAGCTCTTTCATGTCGATATATACTAAAAGGAGCCGTTTAACATATGAGAAAAAAGATATCGATACCATCATGCCTGTGCGTTATCCTTATGACGATTTCCGGAGCGTCCCTGTACGCTGAAGAAAACAAAAAGCCTGATGCGCCGGACGACAGGGATTACTGCGTTTCCTGCCATGAAACGCAGCAGAAGCAGAGCCTCAGCAGGCCCGTGGCGGAATGGAAGAAAAGCGTTCATGCCGCCGCGGGGAAAAAGTGCTCCACCTGCCATGGCGGCGATGCCTCCGTTAACGATAAAGTAAAAGCGAAAAGCAAGCTTGCGAATTATGCCG
>CAZZHU010000274.1:1736-3367 GCA_964654045.1 uncultured Leptospirales bacterium | reverse complement strand
AATCCAATTTCCGGCATAAAAAGCAGTCGGGCGGCCACGGCCAGTTCGGCGAAGTCTACATACGCCTGGCCCCGCGTCCCCGCGGATCCGGGTTCGAGTTCAAGGAAACCATATTCGGCGGGGCCATACCGAAGCAGTATATCCCCGGTGTTGAAAAGGGACTCATCGAGGCCATCGAGGAAGGGGTCCTCGGCAAGTTTCCCGTAGTTGATGTTGAGGTCGAGCTTTATGACGGAAAATATCACGATGTGGACTCGTCCGAACTTTCCTTCAAGATCGCCTCGCGTACGGCTTTCAAGCTGGGTATGGAGAAGGCCGGCCCGCAGCTCCTGGAGCCGATCATGGACGTCCATATCTACGTGGACAAGCAGTTCATGGGCGACATCCTGAGCGACGTGACGAGCCGCCGCGGCAAGGTGCTGGGTATGGAAAGCGCCGATGAGACCGGGGGGAGCGTATCGGTGATACGGGCGCAGATTCCTCTGGCAGAGATGCTCCGCTATACCATCGACCTGCGCGGAATGACCAGCGGCAAGGCAACCTTTGAAATGAAATTTTCCCACTACGATCCGATATCCGGACGCGAAGCGGACAACGTCATCGCGGCCCGGAAGAAGCTCCTTGAGGAAGAAGCTAACAAGTAGCATATTCGAGCCCCGGGCGGGTCGCAGGACCCGTCCGGGGCCTTTCATCCGGAAATCCTATGAACAGCATCGTATTTGAAGACGGCCTTCACGATTATTCCTGTCACCTTCCGCTGCCGAAACTGCTCTGGGACCCGGTGGCTTACAACCACGACATTATCAGGAATGATTACGGCCCGGCGGTCCTTTATGGAAACGGCGCTCCTCGAAAAGATGTAACAATTCCCGGCAACGCAACTCAGGTATATATTGAGAAGTGCGTGGCCTTCGATCCCTCTGTTTTTATCCGTCATTCCCCTTCCGGCGGGTGGATAAACACGGGGGCGTTCACGACAAACAGCATGTTACATGCACTCCACGCCATGACATTTTCGGAGCGGTAACAGCCATGAACCGTCAGGGCGAACTCCAGACATCACTCACGCTGCTCATTTCATTTTTCATACACCTGATAACCCTGGTGGTTTTCATCGTGCCCCAGATCAGCGATATATGGGGCGGCCAGAAAATGATGAAGGATATCTTCAGCGACGAGGGGGTCGGCAGGGATATTATCGTTAATATCAACCAGGATGACCGGCGGGTCGTGACGCCGGAAACGCTCCTTTCCGACAGGGATTCCGCTGCAAAAGGGTACGTCACCAGGAAGACCGGCAGCAGGTGGCTCAATAACTCGCTTGATTTCCGGGTTCTTAAAGGAAGCCAGGGAAAGGGCAGGGGGGACAATAAATCCGCCGCCGCCCATACCGGGAGGGATAAAATCATGGTATCCGATGATTCGGAAATGGTGGCCGTGATCGAGCGGAACGATAGCGCGGGCCGCGAGGCGGGGAATTACGGCATATTTGACGAAACGCTCATTCCCGACAAGAATGATGTATCCCGCGAAAACGCCCTCTTTTATTCAAGCGACGGCCGATTCAGCTTCAATACCGTCAAGTTCAAGGATTTCAAGTATTTCAAGGACATGAAGGACAGGATTGCGTC
>CAZZHU010000274.1:0-1726 GCA_964654045.1 uncultured Leptospirales bacterium | reverse complement strand
GAACTGGTATCCGCCCCTGATGGCGAATTCCATGGTGCAGGGATACAATCCCCTCTCGGGAGAATACGCACCGGGATACACGCGCATCATGGCCATACCGAGCCAGGAAGTGAAAATGATCTTCGTGTTGAATAAAAAGGGAGATATCATCCATATACAGATACTGGATTCACTGGGCAACAAGCCGCTTAACGCCTCCTGCTACGATGCCATCAGGCTCTCGAAAAGCTTTGGTCCGGTGCCCAAAGATTTATTAAAGGGTGACGTGCTGGTAATCCCCTTTATTTTCGGATACTACGTTTATTAAACGCGGCTCATGAACCGCGCTTATAGGTTATTCCTTATCTATCAAATCCTTCAACGTCAATTCTCCAACAACTTTTTTCCTGTTAGCCGTAATCTGGCTGAATAATTTTTCCAGATAGTTCCTGAATGACGATTTGCCCGGAGCAACCGGCATATCAAGGCTGATGTCCATGAAAATGTCGATGACCCTGTTCAGCATGATGTTTTTGGAACTATCGGCCGGTAGGTAATTGCCGTCCCCGTCCTGGATTATGAGCTTTTCATCCAAGAAGGGTTGCATGCATCGCTCGATTTGCTCTGACCCCCCCGACAGGGCTTTCTGAATATCGTGCAATGAACTGGCGCCGTCTCCCGATTCGAAGGTACGGTAAATATGATGGATCAGGGCTATGCCGTAATAGACATGCAGTTCATCCCTCTGGCCACGGGCCTTTTTCAGGTTCCGGTATGTGTGGGGATGCATCAGCGTGTACGCCACCTCCGCGCCGTAAAGTATTATGACGGATGATGCGTACACCATCAGCAGGAAGATCGGGATGGCTGCCAGGGCACCGTACACGGCAAGGGTTCCCGTGGCGAATCCCTTGACGTACACGATAAACAGCAGAATGAAGATGACCCAGACCGCGGCAGTAAAGGAAGCGCCGAGAGCGGCCGGTTTGAAAAGCACCCGGGTATTGGGGAGGGTGATATAGGTCAGGAGGAAGAGGAGCCATATGAAACTGAACGGGGCCAGGAAGTTAATAATGGTATATCCGAATTTTTTCCCTTTTTTTATCGGTATCCAGTTTTGACCGAGGTCCTTTGACATCATGATGGTGCCGGCGTCACCGACTGCCCATAGCTTATCATTCCTGAACTGAAGGGAATTGATGCGCAAAATCGGGAGGCTTGTTTCCTCCCAGCTTTCTCCGCCGTTCTTAGTGCGGATGACAGATCCTTCATCACCGCCCACGACACCTTCGTCAGGATTAAAGAACCACGCCGAGTAAAAATTGTTACCCTTGATTTTTTTTGATGTCCATGTTTTGCCGCCGTTCTCGGAGATAAGGATCATACCCTCGTTCCCGGTGAGAAGCACCCTGTTTTCATTTATGAAAAAAGCATTGTTGATGTTGACAGGACGGTTTCTGCGTTTCGCCGCGGACAGGTGCTGTATCTCCCATTTTTTTCCGCCGTCTTCCGTTAGCAGTATTATGCCGCGGTTGCCGGTGATTATCCCCCGGTCCCTGAAGAAGGCTATTGCGACCAGGTTGGGACGATCTTCCCATTCTGCCACTGACCAGCTGCTCCCCCCGTCACCGGTCGTGAGAACAAATCCGTTTTCAGCGGCGATAATCCCCCGGGTGTCGGTCAGCATGCGGATGGAATTGAAATTGAATGAGCCGGAAACGGCGGTGATCGACAAGAAACTTGAGAT
>CAZZHU010000273.1:0-3387 GCA_964654045.1 uncultured Leptospirales bacterium | reverse complement strand
TTCGTGGGCACCCTCCTCCCTGACATGACGAAAAACATCCGGTGCGGCAACAGCCTCATCGGCAGCGATTACTACGACGGCCGGGACCTGAAGCTCTTCAGCGACGAGGAATTCAAAAATGTGAATGCCTTCGACTGGGCCGGAAAGAACGGCTTCCCGGAGATCATGAAGAACGGAGGCTTCGATTGCGTTATCGGGAACCCGCCGTACGTGCGCCAGGAGATGCTTTCTGAATATAAAGAATATTTCCAGGGCCATTTCAAGGTCTATCATGGCGTGGCGGACCTGTACGCCTATTTTGTAGAGAAAGGCGTGTCCCTGCTAAAACCCGGCGGCCGTTTTTCCTATATCATGGCGAACAAGTGGATGCGCGCAAATTACGGCGGACCCTTGAGGGAGTTCCTTCTGAAATCAGGCATAGCCGAGATCATTGACTTCGGCGACCTGCCGGTGTTCCAGGACGCCACCACTTATCCCTGTGTCATCACCGTTGCCAGGGGAAGGAGTGGCGGCTTTGACGCCGCCAGGGTTGGGGACCTCGATTTCGCCGATCTCTGGACATATCTTGACGGAAAACGCTTCACCGTGTCGCCGGTAAGCCTCAACAACGAGGGATGGTCATTGTCAGACGAAAAAACGGCGAAGCTGCTGGAGAAGATAAAAAGCAAAGGGATTCCGCTTGGTGAATACGTCTGCGGCAAGATATACTATGGAATAAAGACCGGACTCAATGAAGCCTTTGTAATCGACGCGGAAACAAGGGAAAGGCTTATCAAAGAAGACCCGAAAAGCACGGAGATCATCAAGCCCTTTCTGGCAGGCCGTGACATCAAGCGATATGAAACTCCGGTGGCTGATAAGTATTTGATATTCACCCGTCGTGGCATAAAGATAAACGATTATCCTGCTATAAAAGAGCATCTAAGTCAATTTAGAAAACAACTTGAGCCAGGAACAGGACGGAAACCAGGAAGCTACCAATGGTATGAGATTCAGGATACTGTTGCTTATTACGAAGAATTTGAAAAGCCGAAGATTATTGTTCCCGCTATTGTTCAGAGAGGTTCATATTTATTAGATGCCAACTCTAATTATTCCAATGATAAAACTACGATTATTAGACCCACGGACATTTCATCAAACGAAAAAGAGATAAGCTTTTTATTCCAATTATTGGCAATACTCAATTCAAAAGTTGCTGACTATATTATCCATTCAATTGCTTCAACAAAGCAGGGTGGGTATTATGAGTATAAACCAATGTATATTTCACAAATACCTATTCCGAAAAATTTTATTTCTGGTGAAATCAGTTCTAATATTCAATCATTTGTATCACAAATAATTGATATAAGTAAAGAAATCAAATTAACAAAATCTGAGTCGATTTTATCATCTTTAAAACAAAAAGCCGATCTCATCGACCACCAGATAGACGCCCTGGTCTACGAACTGTACGCTCTTACCGAGGAGGAGATACGGATCGTGGAAGGAGACCTATAATAATAACGAATATGTGAAAGCCGATCTGTCGCCGGGCAGGAGGCCCGGCGTCGCGAGGATGGCCCAGGATGGGCCTTCCGGAGCGAAAGGCGTAAGGCTCTTATAGTCATCGCCGTAAAGCGAGCAACCAACTTAAGCTTTCAATAACAGATAAACCTGAATAAAATCACAAACATCAACCCATAGCCCCCGCCGGCATTGAGGCGGCACGCGGGGGGTCGATAGGGGGGCCTTCGTGCAAAGGCCCCCCTATCCCCGGCCCCGGTCCGGGGCGAATCCCCCCTGCCCTGGATAGGGCATTTAATAAAACAGCATCCCGGTTCCCGGGATACATTAATCACAATTTCCGGGCCTTGACCGGGAAGATTAAGGGTATATCTTTAAGACAGACAAACAAATACCCGATGGAGACCGACCATGCAACGTACATCACTGCATCTTGACGAGGAATACCGGCAGAAACTGGCTACCCCGTCCGAAGCCGCGGCACTGATCAAGTCCGGCGACCGGATTTACTACGGCGAGTTCGCCCTCTTCCCCGAGGCCGTTGACGAGGCCCTGGGAGAGCGGATACAGGAGCTGGAGAATATCGATATCCGCAGCATCAGCTTCACGCGCCTGCCCCGGCCGGTGGAAAAAGACCCGGAGCGCCGCCGCGTGATCATGAACGACTGGCATTTCGGAAAGATATCGCGCAACCTCCACGAGCGCAACCTGTGCAACTACGTTCCCCTCTCATATCACCAGGGTCCGCGCATATGCCGCAAGTACCTTGACATTGATGTTTCTGTCATAAGCACCGCCCCCATGGACAGGAACGGCTATTTCAATTTCGGCCTGGCCAACTCGATCACCGGGGCGCACCTGTCCAAGTCAAAGAAGATCATCATCGAGGTGAACGAAAATATCCCCTACTGCCTGGGCGGGAACTACGAATCGATCCATATTTCCGGGATCGACCGCATCGTCGAAGGAAAGAACATGCCCCTGGTGGAGGTACCCCCGGCGGAGCCCCGCGGCGTGGACTGCCAGATAGCGGGCCACATCATGAAGGAGATCGAGGACGGCGCGACCCTCCAGCTCGGCATCGGCGGGCTCCCCAACACCGTTGGCAAGCTCATTGCCGACAGCGACCTGAAAGACCTGGGGATCCACACGGAGATGATGGTCGATTCATGCGTCGACCTGTACAACGGCGGGCGCATCACCGGCCGTTACAAAACGGCCGACCGGTTCAAAATGGCCTACACCTTCGCGCTGGGGACGAAGAAGCTGTACGATTTTCTCCACATGAACCCGACCTGCGCCTCCTACCCGGTCAACTACGTGAACGATCCGCGGGTGATCGGATTCCAGCCGAAAATGGTGGCCATCAACAACGCCCTCGAGGTCGACCTCTACAGCCAGGTCTGCTCCGAATCGGCGGGGACCAGGCAGATCTCCGGCACCGGCGGGCAGCTCGACTTCATCTTCGGCGCCTTCCAGTCGAAGGGCGGCAAGGGGATCATCTCGCTGAGCTCCACCTACACGGACAAAAACGGGAAAGCCCACTCGCGCATCGTGCCGACGCTGCATCCCGGCTCCATAGTGACGGTGCCCCGCTCCATCGTGCAGTACGTGGCCACGGAATACGGCATTGTGCAGCTGAAGGGATGCTCCACCTGGGAGAGGGCGGAGAAGCTCATCAGCATCGCCCATCCCGACTTCAGGGACGACCTCGTACGCCAGGCGGAAGAGATGAAAATATGGGTGAAGTCTAATAAGACTCCAGATTGATCTGCTCTTCCCGGAGCATAGGGTTTATGACCAGGAACTGGTCGGGCAATATTTGAAAGGGGAAGAGGGTGGCTTCCCTCTTCCCCTTTCGATCCTCATCACCCCGCG
>CAZZHU010000272.1:0-3389 GCA_964654045.1 uncultured Leptospirales bacterium | reverse complement strand
CGGGCTCCCGGTCTTCGAGGTGGGCATCGGGGTCCACGAGGGCGATGTCGTGGTCGGGAACATCGGCTCGAAGTTCAGGATGGATTTCGCCTGTGTCGGCGACGCGGTGAACCTGACCTCGAGGCTCTGTTCCGCGGCGGGACCCGGTGAGATTTTTGTCTCCATGGACCTGTTCGGACAGGCGAAGAAAAAATACGCCAGGAGCGAACGGGCGCCCCTCGAGGTCAAGGGAAAGGAAAAAAAAGTGAAGATCGTAAAGATCAATTATTGACACGATTTGTTATTGAAGTTTTTACCGCTATCGTATAGCACTGTTGCAATACATCACGCGCAAGGAGAGACGGTATGGCAGAGGTTAAGCTGGTTGCAGATCTTGACAAGAAGCTGATGGAAGAGGGGATCATTGACCCCGCGTTCATGGAGGATTACAAGAAGGTCCACTCCATGCTCAATACGCATGTGAGGAAAACCGGGAAGATAATGTCCGAAGAGACTTTCGACAGGGGAGACCAGAAGCTGCGGAAATGGCTCATGGTCCTCTACCGGCAGGGCGCGCCCCAGGAAAAGCTTTCAAGCTACCTGCGCTGCGGTCTCGCGCATCTCTGCTTTGACTACATAGAGTCGTCGTATCACGCCATATCGACGGATGACCTGGTCGCCAGGGCCATACAATCGTTCAAGATGAGGAATTTTCACAAGACCTATTTCAGGGTTTCCCCGTCAGAGGTCAAGGCATCATCCGCCAGGAAGAAAAAGGTTGCCAAAAAAGCAGTGAAAAAGAAAGCCAAAAAGGCCGCGTCCCGGAAGAAGGTATTAAAGAAGAAGACCGTTAAAAAGAAAGCTGTAAAGAAAAAGATCGTGAAAAAGGCGGTAAAAAAGAAAGCCGCGAAGAAAAAGAAAGCGCCGAATAAATCGAAAAGCAAAAGAAAAGGAAAATCCAGGAGCTCAAAATCCAAAAAAGGTATTTTTGCCAGGCTATTCGGGTAGTTTTTCGGGTTATTATTTTTGATTTATTTCAAGGGATCCAAGGGGCGAAGCCCCTTGAAAAGCCCCCGAGGTTTTTTTATTTTTTCCACCGGTCGGTATTGTATACCATTTTCAGCTGGATCAGGATGTCGTCGATAGTTTCGGGGTTGATGGGCGGCAGCACCATCATCCTGACAAAGGGATCATAGCGCTTGACCTGGAGCAGTGCTTCCTTGTGCGCTGCCGTCAGGGTTTCGCGGAAAGCGATAAGCCTTGCGTTCGTTTTAATGTATTCTTCCGCCAGCCTTCCCGTGATCTCCACCCGGAAAACGTCCTTGTTGGGGATGAAGTCGGGCGATATCTCGAATTTTTTATCGAACTTGTGGGACAGCATTGCCCCGATGAGATCAACCTTCTTCCGGTATCCGTCTTTCTCGTCAACGTAATCATCCGATTGCACGTCGCCGAACAGGATGATGCCGGTCTCGGAATCGCGGAGAAAGAATTTCCGGCTGTTGTCGATTATTATCTTGTTCGCTTTCCACTTCTGATAATCGATTTTCTCTCCATGCCTGAATATGATATCCTGCTGGCCGGGACGGGCGTCGCTCCGGTAGACGTCGCCGATGACATAGAGGAAACGCTTGCGCTTCGACTGTGCATTGACCTGCTCCAGTTCCGCCAGCATCTTTTCCATGGTCACGGAGTCAACCCATCGCACCGGCCTGCGGTATTCGACCGGGTACTCCCTGATGAGATACTCGTACAGGGTGACGTTGTACTGAACTTCGAGTTCCCTGACGCCGTTTTTTACAAGCTGGTTCGTGTCGATGAACAGGACCTCGGTACCGGCCTTATGTTTTTTTCCGTCGATGACAACGTCATTCTGGTAGTAGCAGTTGAATTCATCGGTGTACTTGTTTATGAGGTACTGGAGTTTTTTTATTTCTACAATCATATGCGTAGCAAATCCGCACTATAACCAGGATAACGATAATGGCGCTGCCGCCGTAAGGTGCACGGGAATACGACATTCAACAACGTGGATTAAAAAAATCAAACTATTTTTATGTACCGGACAACCCGGGGTAACCCGGGAAACGGCATGGGAAGAAGGTTATCGGAAACATACCGGCCCGTGACAGGCGGAACGGATGCCCTGGATTGAACGCGGTAATGTCCGGCAGGGGATGAATGACGCCTGTTATTTCTTCATGATCCTGAATTCCGTCCGCCTGTTCAGCTCGTCGAATCCCTTGCCGACCTGGTTTACCACGGGCTGGCTCCTGCCGGCGCCGGCTATTTTGAACCGCTTCGCGTCAAGGCCCTGTCCCGTGAGATAGTTTTTCACCGCTTCGGCGCGCTGGCGGCTCAGCCTGTTGTTGTATTCATCGGTGCCGTGGAGGTCGGTGTGGCCGATTATCTCGATGACGGTGTCACCGTGCTCCTTGAGGAATTTCGCGAGGGCGTCGAGATAGGGATACGACTCTTTCCGTATCACCGCCTCGTCAAAGTCAAAGTGGATGGCCCGCGTTTCGAAGACCGCCTCCCTGGTGAACACGAAAGATGAGTAGAGGTCGAAGAGGCCCGATCCGCCCTTCCGATCGGAGCAGATGAAGTAGCGCTGGTCGGCCCGGGAAAGATATATTTCGTTCTCGCTGCTGTTTACCCTGTCGCCCAGGTTGCGGGGCTCCCCGAATTTCCCGTTTTTGAATGAAACGAAGTATATGTCAAACTTGCCGATGCCGCCCGGCCTGTTGGAAGCGAAAAAGAAACCGTTGATGTCCTCGGCGGGGATCAGGGCGAGGTCCTGGTGCCCGGTATTGAAGGGGGCGGGCAGGGGTTTGGGATTTGTGAACCTGCCGTCCCGGTACTCGGCCCGCACCATCGCGGTCCTGTTCATGTCGCCGAAAAGCCACGTGCAGTAATAGAGGGTCTTGCCGTCCCTGCCGAGGCTCGGCGTTTTCTCGTGATACTCGGTGTTCACGTCTCCGGGGACCGGTTCCGGTTTTGTCCATTCGCCGTTCACCTTTTTTGACCAGTAGAGGTCAAAGGAGACCCTGATCTGGTTGCGGTCATTCTTGGGCATCTCGATGCTCCCGTCCCTGTCCGATGAAAACAGGAGGATGGTGCCGTCGGCTGACAGGAACGGGGTCTCGTCATTGTAGGGTGAGTTGAGCTGGGAGAGCGGTTCCGGAGCGCTCCATGCCCCATCCTTCAAATAGCTGATATAGAGGTCCTGGTATTTGCCGTTCCTGTTGGAGTTGAATACCATGAAGCTCCCGTCCGGGCTTATGGCGGGAGCGAAATCGTTCCTGGCGCTGTTGACCGGAGATCCGAGATTTTTCGGCGAATCATACGATGAGAAGGATTGAGCGTTGCCGTGGATGCACAGCATACTCGATGCAAGAAATACAATGATG
>CAZZHU010000271.1:0-3415 GCA_964654045.1 uncultured Leptospirales bacterium | reverse complement strand
TCAGGATGAGGTTGATGCCAACGCAGGCACAGGATGTGCCGAATGCGTTGGCCCCGGAGGGGGGTTTATAATTTTCTTGTTAAAGTAGTCCCCCTCCGGGGGATTTAGGGGGCACGGAAGAGATGCCCGGATCAAAAAGAGGTTACACCATGCCAGTCACTCAAGTTTCCATAGCCGTTGACAACAATCCCGGCACCCTGTACAGGGCCACGTCGCTGCTTGAAAAAGAACAGATAAATATCAAGGCCATCATGGCGTCGTCGGGCCTGAACCCGGTGCAGGTGCACATGATCGTCGATGATCCGGAGCGCGCGGTGAAGGTCCTGGAGATGAACAATATCACGGTCTCCACCAAGGAGGTCGTGGCGGTTGCCGCCCCCGATCACCCGGGCGGACTCAACGCCATCCTGCGTCCCCTCATCGAGGCGAAGGTGAACATAGACTGCATGTATCCCTTCATCTATCTCAAGGGTGAAGAGGCCATCATTATCCTCGAAGTCGACAAGATCAAGGAAGCCAAGGCGGTGCTGAAAAAGCACTGGGTCAAGACCTACGACAGGGAACTATTCAAGTCGTAAGCGGCAATGGCGCTTTTCTTCTATTGATGCTCATGAAGACCGATTGTTATCGGTACAACCTGTAGTTTTACATATGCCCTGACCCCCGACCCGGCCCATAATCAGGATTAATGATTGTATTTTAGCTCGCGCTGTGCCTCAATGGCCGGATGAATTCGTTGGTCAATCAATAATTTCAATCATGCTAT
This sequence comes from uncultured Leptospirales bacterium, assembly GCA_964654045.1. GTDB lineage: Bacteria > Spirochaetota > UBA4802 > UBA4802 > UBA5550 > RBG-16-49-21. Next base: position 2,649 of record CAZZHU010000271.1, on the reverse strand, counting down.
ACCAAGGAGGACTTAATGAAATCACGCATACTTTCAAGTATCACGGTACTCGCCCTGGCGCTGGCCCTTGCCGCGGTGAGCGGCTGCAAAGGCGGAATGGATAAGAAAATTATCGGGACATGGTCGTATGACCGGACGGAATCCAAGATGTTCTCGGACAAGGCCATCACACTGAAGGTGTTCAAGGAATGGCTCATAACCTTCAAGGCCGACGGAACGTACGAGGAAAGTTCGATTATGGGCGCCCAGAAGACCCCGACCGTTGTGAGCGGAACCTACACGCTGAAGGGTAACACGATTACCCGGAGCAAGAACCCCATGCCGATGGAAATAGTCAGTGTCACGGGCGATGAACTCGTGATCACCAACGTAAAAAATGTTAACCAGTTTTTTAAAAAGAAGTAGCTTCCGGTACCCGGCGTTCTACACTGATGGGGCTGTCTCAGAATACCCCCCCAAACCCGCGTTCTCAGGATGAGGTTGATGCCAACGCAGGCACAGGATGTGCCGAATGCGTTGGCCCCAGGGAGGGGCTTTTCAGGCTCGTTCTGATCATATAAGTTCCCCTCCGGGGGATGTAGGGCGCTTTTAGGACGACCCCATCGACATTCCAAGAACAGGATTCGGACCATGTATACCCTCGGCATCGATATCGGCTCAATCACCACCAAGGCTGCCGTCATGAAGGACGGAAAGTTCCTGGGCGCCCATGTGGGTTTTACCGGCTATAACATCGGCAAGGCATGGCACCATGTAACGGACGAACTCCTGTCGGCCCTGGCCCTGGACTTTTCAGCCATGGAAAAAATCGTATCCACCGGGTACGGGAGGAACGGCGTCGACGCGGCGCACAAGACGATCACGGAGATCACCTGCCACGCCGCCGGGGTCCACTACAGCGCGCCCCACATCCGCTCAATAATCGATATCGGCGGCCAGGACTCGAAATCCATCGTCCTTGACGAGAACGGCAGGGTGAAGGATTTCGTGATGAATGACAAGTGCGCGGCCGGTACCGGGCGTTTCCTCGAGGTGATGGCGCGGGCCCTCCAGGTGGACCTGGAGGATTTCGGCGACATGTCGCTGCAGGCGGAAAAACCGGGGAAGATATCCAGCCTCTGCACGGTCTTCGCCGAATCCGAGGTCATTTCCCTCATCTCAAAGGGAGAGGTCCGCGAGAACATCGTTGCCGGCATCCACGAATCGATCGCCATGCGCATTTCCGCCATGGCCAACCGCGTGGGCGTGAAGCCGCCCCTGATGATGACCGGCGGCGTCGCCAAGAACATCGGCGTGGTGAAGGCCCTCGAGGCCAAGCTCGGCATGCCGATCGAAGTATCGCCGTCCGCCCAGGTGATGGGGGCCATCGGCGCGGCCGTCCTTGCCGCGGAGCTGTAATTTTAAAGTCGCAAATTTTGATATCAAACCGGGGAGGCACCCGGAAGCACCCGTATGCCCTACCGGGCAGTGTGTGATCACTTTTAATTATTCTTTATCCCGCCAAAATTTTTTTTATCTCTTGGGTCGTTTCGTTCGTATACACGATGAATGTGATTTTTATATCTGACTTGTTGCATAACTAGGCTTTAATATCCATGTTTGCCCTGCCGCCTTCTGCGGCGGGGCAAATTTTGAATAACTCATAAGTTATGCAACAAGTCTATTCTATTCCGAGTTATGCTAATGAATGAGATGATGGAACCGAATGATATTTTGAGTAAAATCCATGTTATCCGCGGGCAGAAGGTCATACTTGATCGGGACTTGGCGGACCTGTATGAGGTAGATACTAAGCAATTGAAAAGACAGGCGCGAAGGAACGCGAGGCGTTTCCCCGATGATTTCATGTTTGAATTGACCTATGATGAAATTGAGAACTTGAGGTGCCAATTGGGCACCTCAAGTTGGGGCGGCTCCCGGTATCTTCCTATGGCGTTTACCGAGCAGGGTGTGGCCATGCTTTCTTCTGTACTTAACAGCGAACGTGCCATTCAGGTGAACATTCAGATTATGCGTGCATTCACCAGACTTCGAAAAATGATATCCTCCCATGAGGATCTGCGAAAAAAGATTGAGGCCATGGAAGAGAAATATGACGGGCAATTCAGGGTCGTTTTTGAAGCTATAAAGGAGCTGCTCGACATCAAAACAAAACCGGGGGGAAAGATCGGGTTTATATAGAACCGCGGCCCCGAAGTCCGGACGGACAAAATATCTGCATGTGCTTAAAAGTAGGTTCTGATACAGCGATAGTCCAGGATGCGCGAAAAGAGCGCTGCCCATCAAGGGATGGGCAGCGCACGGAGAATAGTATTTCCACTTCTCAATCCAGCCCCAGTATACCCCCCGGGTTCATGATCCTGTTCGGGTCGAAGTGCTTCTTCAGGGCGCGGATAACGTCCATCTGGGTTTTCCCGATATGAGGCTCGAGCCAGGGCGAGAGCATTCTGCCCGTGCCGTGGTGGTGGCTGGGGGACCCGCCGTGCTTCGTGATGGCGTTAATCACGCCGCGCTGGAAATCGAGGTATGATTTCACGCTGTCGATCTTCATGATGAATATGAAGTAGAGGTTCGTGCCCTGGGGATAGAAGTGCGACGCGTGGGTCATGCAGATGGTGCCGGGCCGCTTCTTGATGAAGGCCCGCACCC
>CAZZHU010000270.1:0-3504 GCA_964654045.1 uncultured Leptospirales bacterium | reverse complement strand
TTAACTCGGCTGCGTTCGCTTCGCTCTGCGCAGCCTCGGACAACAATCGCCTATCAGTATCCGCCCTGCGGGCGGATGTTTTGAGGGCTTTCACCATGTAATGGGATATATACTGATTTACTATCGGATGCGATTCAATACCAGAAATCACCCCGCGGGTCAGGAAACACAAAGGCGTTACAATCATGCCTGCCGGTCGCGGTCGAATATTATTTGACAACCGGGACAGGTACGGTTACCAATGTGCGCATGAATGAACAAACACTGAAAAAAATTGAAGCCTACCAGAAAAATGAAATAACCGAGCATATCCTCTACGGGACCCTGGCGAAAAGGTACAGGGGCAGGAACAGCGAGATACTGAAGAAGATATCCGGCGATGAGCTCAGGCATTATAATTTCTTCAAAAAAATAACCGGGAAGGAAATGCGGCCGGACAAACTGAAGATATTTTTCTACCGGTTCGCGTCAAGGATATTCGGCATCACCTTCACCCTGAAGATGATGAGCAACGGCGAAGACCGGGCCGAGCACAGCTACGAGGAGGTCGAGAACAGCGTCCCGGGCATCAAGAAAATCGTGAGCGAAGAGGCAAAGCACGAAGAGGCCCTCATATCCCAGATAGAGGAAGGGATCATCAGGCACATGGGGTCAATGGTACTGGCCATCAACAATTCCATACAGGAAATCACCGGCATTGTCGTGGGACTTACCTTCGCCCTGTCAAACGCCATTCTCGTAGGGAAAACGGCGCTCATAAGCGGGCTCGCCGCCACCCTCGCCATGGTGGCGTCGGAATACCTGTCACAGAAGGCCGATGCCGCGGAGAGCGGGGAGCCGCTGAAGGCCGCGGTCTACACCGGCATCGTCTATGTTGTTGTTGTCGCGGCGATTGTGAGCCCCTATTTCATATTCGGACATCATTTCGTCGCCCTCGCCGTCGCCCTCGGGGCCGTCGTCATCATCGTGACGGTCTTTACGTTTTTCATGTCCGTCGTGAAAAACCTGGCCTACCGTAAGGCGCTCTTCGAGGTGGCATCGATCACCGCCGGCGTCATCGCCCTTTCCCTCGGCCTGGGCATGCTGATCAAGCTGATTTTCGGGTGACCCGCGGCGTCAATTCCCGGCGCGGACGGGCCACGTGTAATAGTTTGTGGTACTCGTCTTGGACTGGTTGGTGAGTAGCAAATAAACATCATTCACGATTTTAACGTTTGCCCGCGATATTTCATAGGTCGTCGATGACCAGAAGGTCTGTGCCTGTGGGAGTTCAGGATAAATACTATTAAAGCCTGAATCGTAGAGCCAGTTGGTGCCGTATTCGTAATGGAGCAGGCTCGACAGTTCGTTGACATTAGGTAGCCTCCAGTCGCTATAGCCGTGATAATTCACGCTGTTCAGCCAATCCACGTAATCAAGCGCATGCTCCCAGGTCACTCTGCCGTCGTTTACCGTACCGTCCATATCGTATCCGGGATCCATGATTATCATTTCATTGACATCCTCAGCCCACATGAGTCCCGTCAGGTCATCGGTTATGGTGCCGTCTCCGTTATTAGTGAATCTCGTTGCTGGCACCCATGACACCCCTGCCTGCAACTCGCCGTCCTGGCCGGTGCCGGCACAGGCAATGGGAGTGCCGACTGTATTATAGCACGTGGTCTGGGCCGTCTGGGGCAGCACCGTTGACGTGCCGGCAACCGCCCACGCATAAATCGCGTTAGCCGTTTTTCCCCCATAGCTCCTGATACCGTCGCTATAGCGGAATAACCACGCATTCCCCGCTGAGGCAACATAGGTGGTCGACGACCAGAAGGATATGGTTGCCGGGGTAATGCCGAAGGAAGAAAACCATGTCGACATGTTACTACTCCCGTAATTCATGATGCTCATCAGTTCAACGATATTCGGAAGTCGCCAGTCGCTGCGCCCTCCATAGGTACTTGCATTCAGGGCCGTGACATGGGTGAAGGCGGCATCCCATAAAACCATCCCCGAGAGCGTCGCGTTGGTCGTCCAGACAAGCCCCGTCAGGTTGTCGGTCACGGTCAGGCCGTTATTGGTGAACCGGGGCGAAGGCCACGCGAGCCCACTCAGCAGATCCCCGTCCTGGCCGGTGGCGGCGCAGGCGATGGACGTGCCGCTTTCGTCATAGCATGCGGTCTGACCGGTACGCAGCACCGGAGCCGGATACGCGGACTGGTAGGTGACGAGGAAACATGAACTCGCGTTCATCACGCTCACGTTGCCCGCCCCATCCCTGACCCAGAGGTAGAGCCAATAGGCGCCCGGGCCGCCGGACAGGGTATAAGCAGCGGGTTGTGTCCCCAGCCACCCCGCGTCACCGGCCAGCGGCGCCGTCGCCGTCTCGGTGATCATCCAGCCGGTGATACCCACGTTATCACTCGCTGTGGGGAGGACTCCAATGCTACTCGCAGCGGTTGTCGAAGGTCCAGAGAAGTTGCTGACAACCGGCGCCTCATTATCATATATCACGCTGTTATCCGCTGAAGTGGCGGCCGCGTTATTATTTCCCGCAGGGTCCTGCACCAAGCTCGCGGCGAGGTTGGGGACCAGCGTTCCCTGGGTAGTCACCGCCGTAGCCGACAGCGTCCACGTAATATCATCAGTAGTGGCAAGGGTCCAGGTTATGCCGGTCGCTGTGCTCGCCGTATCATTGATGTCCGCTGCGGTGAAGGTGGCGGGGTCAATGGCCTCGCTGAACACAACGGTGAAATTAACAGGCAGCGCGTTGACAGGGTCGTCCTGGGCGGCAGCCTGGTTGATGGTTACCGTCGGGGCCGTTGCGTCATACTCCACGCTGTTGTCCGCCGAGGTTGAGGCCCTGTTATCATTTCCGTAAATGTCCTGCACCGTGCCGGCGGCAATGGAAGGAACCAGCGTACCGGGATTGGTAATTATCGTTGCCTCCAGGGTCCATGTCATGTTATCCGCGGTGGAGAGAAACCAGGTAATGCCGGACGCCGTTCCGTTCTGAATGATATCGGTATCGTCGAACGTGGAGGGATCCACCGCCTCGGCGAACACGATGGTGAAGGTGACCGGTGCCGCATTTGTCGGATCAACCTGGATGCCGGCCTGTTCTATGGCAACCGCCGTTCCGGTAAATAAATTGATTCCAAGCAGGGAGAGTGCGGAGTCATCTGTCGAATTATCTTCCAATGCATTCTGTTCGCAGGAAACAAGGGAAAAAACGGCGACAAGGGCTGCAAGAAAAGCGGCGGAAAAGGGGTTCTTCATAAAAACTGTGCTCCCGAAAATCATACTTCATCAAAAATACTGTAAAAACATACTAATGTCAAATTTCTGTTTATTTCATCAGGAATCAAGCATTTATTTAGACAATAATGTTTGTGTTTTTGTTCACTTTTTTCGGTTTTTCTATGTTCCCTGCGGATAGATGAGGTTTCAGCATGAAACGTTACTTCAAGAATTGCGGCAGCGGCAAATCACCTTCCCCCGCCTGTCTTTTCAAGCAGTATC
>CAZZHU010000269.1:0-3518 GCA_964654045.1 uncultured Leptospirales bacterium | reverse complement strand
CGACAGGGCCAGGCGTTCGCCCGAGGCCCGCAGCCGGTTCCCGTCGATCCTGACCCTGACGCGGTACCAGCCGTAGCCGCTGCCGCTGCCGGTCAGGCGGTCCCAGTACCCCGGGACGGTTATGGTCTTCCAGGCGGAATCGTCGAAGCGCGGATCGGCGAAGGCCGGGTCATCGCTGCGCCATGTGAATTTCCAGTCACCCTTGAGGTAGGCCGTATCGCCTCCCGTGAGATCGACAGATGATATGTCGATGTACCCGTTTTCAGCCCCGGCCTGGCGCGGCGCCATGTTCCCCCCGTCGCAGGATGCAATACCGGAGATGGCAAGAAGGACCGTCATGATGAGCGGGACGGCGACGATGAAATGACCGCGGCCCGGTGCCGGTGCGGAACGCGGCGATGGTTTTCGGGGTAATGGCTGCTTCAGTAATGATATCATGATGGTGGAACGAATGCCGGGTACTACGGAAATTATTTTTTTACCACTGATCGATTGGCCCTGATCATGGTCCGCCTGCATCAGTATAGGAGATCATCGGCGTTACGGCAAGTAAAAAATGATATGGGTACACCGGCCATTGTTCCGCTCTTTTTTATTGACAGAATAAACAAGCAGGCGCTAACGTACATATAGTATGAATGCCATTATTGAAAAAGCAAACAGGGAGGATTTAATAGAGATACTCGATCTTCAGCACCTGGCATATCAGAAAGAAGCCAAGAGGTATAATGATTATACCATTCCCCCCCTTACTCAAACCCCGGAAGAAATAATGCTGGAATATGATTCCGCCCTGTTCCTGAAGCTGGTTGTTGATGATAAAATAATCGGCTCCATCAAGGGTGAAAAAGATCTTGATACCTGTCATATCGGCAGGCTGATGGTCCATCCCCTATTCCAGGGCAGGGGATTCGGGAAAAAACTTATTCAACGGCTTGAAGCTGAATTTACCGGAGACAGCGATATCACCCGGTTTGAATTGTTCACCGGCGAACAGAGCAATGACAATATAAATTTATACCAGAGCATGGGCTACACTATTTTCAAGAGTGCGCCCTATGACAGTGATAAGAGCATGGTGTACATGGAAAAACCTGCGCGGCGCAATTCCTGACGCGGCGTTATTTCCTTGAACACTGCCGGCGGTTAATCCTTCCCCGTGTTCGGCACGATAATTTCCGCGACCAGCGGCAGGTGGTCGGAAATCTTCCACGTGTCCCCCTGCCGTATGTAATGTTCCTTCAGTCCAACCGTATCGGACAAAAATATGTAGTCAATCGTCCTGTCAGGGCCTTTCACCGACGGATCATTCGGATAATGGCTCAGCCATTTTCGGTAATCGGGGCCGTTTATCTGATCAAGGGAGGGAACGGACCGGTACCTTGAGAACATCGGCGCCAGCTCTGTCTCCTTGTTGTAATACGCCCGTTGTTCCGGGGAGAGGCGCCCATAGGACGCGCCCGGCGGCAGAAGGTTGAAATCCCCTCCTATCACCCAGCCGCACCCTTCTTTCGAGGTCCGATCGAGGAGGGCGATGGTAAACCCTACCTGTTTAAGCATCGTGTCGGAACCTTGGGAAAAGGCGTCAAGGTGCGTGTTAAAGACCGCCAGGTCCTTCTGTCCCTCGACCGGCATCCGCGTTTCCAGGATGCAGCGCTTGAAATTAAACTGCCTGACGAGGAGGTTGTCCGGGATGACCGGCAGCTGGTGCCGGACCGCCGTGCTGATCCTGTACCTGGATATCACCGCGAGCTTGAGCCCCACGCGTCCCCTGATCCTCGGGTGCGGAACATAGGCGGCCTTGTGATAGAATGTCGATGAATATGACGAATACTCCCGGGGGAGCATTGCAAGAAGCTTCGCGACCTGGTCCTCGTAATCGGTCCTCTTGGAGCCCTGGTCTATTTCCTGTATGAGAATGATATCAGGCTTCTCGCTGCTGATGACCCGGACTATTTCGCCGCGCGTGGCGGCTATGTCTTTTGACGACGGCCGCTCATCAGGGCCATCGCCGCTGAGAAGATCGTAAAAAAAGACGTAATTCTTACCCGCCATGTACTGTATGTTCCAGGAAAGTATCTTTATCTTCTGCCCGGGCTTCAGCAGGGGCGCTGACTGCGGGGTCACAAAGGTTTCATCCTGCAACGGGGCCGGATGAAACGTCGTGCCATAGATAAGGACAACAAGGGTGAGAAAAACGCCTGTCACTGCGATAGCCAGCCATTTGAATATCTTCATAAAGGTATCCCTGCTTTTTTTTATGAAGGATATACAGCAGGAGGAATTTTGCAATAGCTTTTTGTTTTAATAATAAAATATAAATTTGTCTGTAGGATATTCATTAAAAAATCATTAACTTGTTTGTTGTGCGAAAAAGTCTTGACGGACGGAAAATGTATTATTCAAATTTACCTGGATATGCATCCGGGGGGATGTCAATAAAATAATCTGAAATTATGCCCCAGACCGGGGCGGGTAGGTGACCCGGGAGCCGGGTCGGGCATTTGTGCGAGGGGAAAAGGACTCCTCGCCCTTTTCCCCTGGCGCTCCCCAATTCCCCGGTCGCTCAATCGGCGCGACGGCCTTGAGGTTTATGCGTGTCAAGCCCGGGGTTTACACCCCAGCTTCGATTGGTGGGTTTTTTTGAGTGGCCAAGCGTTTAGTCGCTGTTTTTAGCAAGCGATGTATTGTTGTTTGACCGCTTACAGATTTTCCGGGCGCATCCTCGCGCCGTTTGAGTTGTTCCGCACATCCTGTGCGGCCGGTGTGAGTGTAAGATCATTGAACATACTGTATTTGAATATGATTTGAAGGATATTTTTTAGATTTTTCTTGATGATGAATGAAATTCATATGAAGATTGTTAAACGACATTGGTGTATTTATATTAATAGAAAAATATATTAACTATTTTCATCTAGTCGGATAATTTAAATGAATAACTTTATAATTAATAGTATTAAAAAATCACTTAATGATATGGCGTTTCATGATATAAAACGTGCCTCAAATGGAAAGGCTAAGATGGGTGCATTTATTTTGTGTAGTTGTTTTATTGAATATATGGCTGGTTTTGTTGCTGGTAAAGAAACTACAAAAAATGATTATATTAAATTTATTGAAAAATATATTCCAGGTTATGATGCGAATAAAATCTATAAGGACCTGCGATGTAAATTAGTGCATAATTATTCTGAAGGAGGTTCTTATTTATTTACAGATGCACATCCAGAATTGCATAACGCAAAATCTTCAGATGGTAGAACTGTCATCAATCTTGAAAATTTTATTGAAGATTTGGGAAAAGCTTTAAATAAATTATTGGATGAAATTGAGAATGATCCAATTATACAAAAGTCAGCAGAAATTAGATATGATGAAATTGGAATTATAACAATAATTCCACATCAACTAAAAGTGATTAATAAACAAGATATATAATAAAATTATACACCAACGTCGCTTAACGAGGCTGTAGAAAAACCCTATAATTAATTGAAATTTAACAACTGTTATGC
>CAZZHU010000268.1:0-3519 GCA_964654045.1 uncultured Leptospirales bacterium | reverse complement strand
CGCAGTGACCAAGACCATAGCCATGGAGACGGGCATGATCGACTCTTTCGAGGGCCTGCGCATGATATTCCCGCTCCCGTCGGTTTCCATAAGCCATGACGGCGAGAGCGCCTTCAAACAGATGATGGCCGATGACCTCCTTGATGCCACGGAAATACTGTCGCTCTTCTCGGAAACCCCGGGGTGCAGCAGGGCCCTCGAGGCATATCATTCACAGATCACGGGTCTCTCTTCTATAATGAACGTCGAAGGGGCCATTATTGCCATAGAGCCCTTCAGCAGCTACATCAAGGCCATGGTGGGCGGCTCGAAATTCGAAGTTCAGAACCAGTACAACCGCGCGGTACAGGCAAAGCGGCAGCCGGGCTCCTCCTTCAAGCCCTTCGTGTACGGCGCAGCCATCGAGAACAGGCTGGTGACCACGGAGACCATGCTGCCCGACGCGCCCATCCTGGACATAGACGCCATAGGCAACACCTGGACCCCGGGAAACTACGAGGGAGAATACCGCGGCATGGTGCCGGTGAGCAACGCCCTTTCCGCATCCATCAATGTTATATCGATCAGGCTCTATGACCTCCTGGGGCCGGACAGGATCATAGACTACGCGTCCAAGATGACCAAGGTGCCGCCCACTGATTTCGGCGCGAACCCCACTATTGCCCTGGGCACATCGGAGCTCACGCCCTTCGAGATGGCCACCGGTTATGCCATATATGCCAACCGCGGCAAGGACGTTATTCCCTTCGCCGTACGGTACGTGGTGGACCGGGACGGCAATGAAGTGGCGAACATAGAAGGGGAGGTGGGCGAGATCCTCGCCCGGAAAGCAAAGAACGGCACGATCCAGATCATCAGCGAGGATGTGGCCTGGATCATGACGCAGCTCATGATGCGGGTCGTCGACAGCGGCACCGCCACCGAGGGTATCCGCATCAAGGGCGGCTATTCCAAAAAGGGCGCCGGCAAGACCGGTTCAACCTCCAACTGGTCCGACGCCTGGTTCTGCGGGTTCACGCCCGATATAGCGGCTGTTGTGTGGGTCGGTTATGACCAGTCCTTCCTGTCCCTGGGCACCCACCAGGCCGCTTCGGAGGTCGCCGCGCCGGTCTGGGGCAGGTTCATGGATGGTTTCTATAAAGGTAAGCCTGATCCGCAGTTTTCGGACAGGCCCCCCGGGGTGTGCCAGATCGGAACCGGCTGGGGCCTGGAAGGTGCGCAATCCCAGTATTACAGCACTGACGGCAATGATATAATGAAATCGGTCCTGGAACGCTACATGGAGATAGAAGGCTTTATAGACGAAAGGAAACATCGCAGTCAGTAACTGTTTTTCAGCACTATGGATTCTCTGTTTTTAATATTTTTCATTTGATTTTTTATTATATGTGCGTACACTATTATTAATACTCTTTTATCCCCTTAAAACTTGGGGAGTCGCAATTTTCTTAAATTTTTCACAGGAGGTTGAAACCGTATACAAAAGCCATCTTAAAAAACACTGAAAATCAGTGCAATAAGGAGGTACAGGCAATAAAATCTAATTTTTATTATTTTTTTTTGTATAATTACCTGTTTTCCGCAGAATTATTCTTGAAATTTTGAAATTTTATGATATAATTCTTTTTTAATTTGAGAGGGTGAGGTATAGGGAATTCATATGTTCAAGGTCGGTGACAATATTGTCTACCCCATGCACGGCGTGGGGAGAATAGAGGCCATCGAAAAAAAAGTCATTTTAGGCAAGAGAAGCGAATATTATATTATTACAATTCTGAACAGCGGCATGAAGGTGATGATCCCGGTAAAGAACGCTGAACAAATCGGCATACGGAGCATCATCCCTAAAAAGGACATCAAGAAAGTGCTTGGCGTACTGACCAAGAACGAGATAAGCTCGGTGGACGATTGGAAAGAACGGTATCAGAATAATATTGACAAAGTAAAAAGCGGTTCTATCTACGAAGTCTCGGAAGTGGCCAGGGACCTCTACCGCCGGGGACGCGAAAAGGAGCTTTCAATCATGGAACGAAAGCTGTATGAAAACGCGTATCAGCTTGTCACGCACGAAGTTGCCCTGTCTAAAAATATTGACCTGGAGGAAGCCGGTAACCTGGTTTCCGAAGCCCTCTCATCTCATCATCCGAAAAAGTAAGGGAGCTTTCATCGCTGTATTGGAATGCTCTCTTCCGGGTTGGACGCACCGCTGAAAACTGTTGCCGGCCCCTGCAATACCCCGCAGCCGGGGGAGGGACGGCGGGTTTTATCAATCACATGGTGCCCCAATGCCCGTGCCGGTTACAATTAGCATAATGGATTCAGGTACTGCTGTTCCGGGTTTCCCCGTGACGGCCTCGCGTATCCGCGTGCCGCGGCCCGGAGATCCGGAATGTCAATTGATGCTGATTGTGCGTGTTCGGTTACATCAGATTTTGTTACGTAAGGAGTAAATCATGATCATTATATTAAGGATATTATTTATCGCATTATCAATGCTCTTTTCATCATTGTACTTTGTCGATAAAGCGTTTTATGTTATACTGGCTGCCGCCGCGGTGGCAGGCGTCGTTTCCCTGCTCATCCTCATCCTGGTGGAATACGTGCTGCACACCTTTTCAGCGCGGACGTTCGCGGCGGCGATTATCGGTCTGATCATCGGCTTTACGCTGGGCCACCTGCTCAACCTCGCCTACGGGGCGCTGCACATAACGGCCCTGGACGAATACTCGCACATCATCACCCCCCTCATCTATCACCTGACGGGTTTTTTCGTGATGATGTACTTTGTCATCAATTATGATGAAATCTCGTTTCTCGACAGGATCGTTTCCTCCAGCGAGGAGAGTTCCGATGAGAAAATTGCCTACAAGATTCTCGATACCAGCGTCATCATTGACGGCAGGATCGCCGACATCTGCGACACCGGATTTATTGAGGGCATTCTGGTGATCCCCAACTTTGTCCTGAACGAGCTCCAGATGATCGCGGATTCGGCGGACTCGATTAAAAGGAACCGCGGCCGGCGCGGCCTGGATATTCTCAACAAGATGCAGAAGGACCAGTCGATCATGGTGAAGATAACGGACATGGATTTTGCTGACATCAACGAGGTGGACGCGAAGCTCGTGAAGCTGGCGAAGATCATGAACGCCAAGGTCGTTACCAACGACTTCAACCTGAACAAGGTGGCGGAGTTCCACGGGGTCCCGGTCCTGAACATCAACCAGCTCTCCAACGCGCTGAAACCGGTGGTACTCCCCGGCGAGGAAATGAGGGTGGCCCTCATCAAGGAAGGGAAGGATCAGAACCAGGCCATCGGCTACCTGGACGACGGCACTATGGTGGTGGTCGAGAACGGCCGGAAGCGGCTTAACGACGAGGTGGACGTCACGGTCACCTCGGTGCTGCAGACGACGGCGGGGCGGATGATATTTACCAGGCTGAAAGAATATTAACGGGGCCCGTCGTCCATGCGCTTGATCAATGAGATCACGGTCATCATCAAGAAAAAAAGCTTTC
>CAZZHU010000267.1:0-3669 GCA_964654045.1 uncultured Leptospirales bacterium | reverse complement strand
TTTTTACTTCTTATGAAAAAATATAACACATATCAAAAAAATGTCAATTATTTTCTGGATTATGTCGCTAAAAGTTTTCTTTTTTTATGATAAAGATTTTTTTCAAATATCGCCTCGCCTGCTGATTCATTTAGCATCTGTTATGCGATAATGAGAATGAAAATTATTATTGCATTTTATTGATAAAGGATTTTCATATCAAGATCATTAAAACTACTTGAATATTTTTCATCGTCGTTAAGAACAGCAGAGTGACAATATATTTTTATTTTTCTATAGGGGTGATAATGTATGATTAAGAACTACCTGTTCATCTTTAATATCTCGCTCCTGATTCTCCACGAGATGGACGCCATCCGCAGGAAGGAATGGAAGCTTTTCATGGTATTGAAAGACATGAAAGAGGAGACGGGATACCTGGTGTTTTCCCTTCTTCATCTTCCCCTCTGCTTCATCATCCTGTATTTCATCATGAACAGCGGCGGTCAGTATTATCATAATTTTACGCTGGTAATAAATGGCTTTCTCATCTTTCACGGCGGCATTCACCTGCTGTTCCGGAAAAAGAGCGCCAATGAGTTCAGCGGGGTGTATTCGAACGCCATCATTTTTCTCATGAGTGTGATCGCGGCACTGCAATTGATACCATGATCCTGCTTCAGGAACCGCGTCTTGGCCCGCCGGGGCCCTGCACTTATCTTCCCGACAGGACATGCCGGTTCGAGTATTTTTTCGCCTATGATCTCAGCGGCAATGACCTGGAGGAGCTGTTCAGTCGCGGCTGGCGGAAATTCGGCGAATATTACTTTCGACCGGGCTGCGGCGATTGCAGGCAGTGCGTTCCCCTGAGGGTCCTGGTCGGGGAATTCAGACCTGCCAAGACTCAGCGCAGGGTGCTGCGGGACTGCAGTGACATTGAAGTGCGGTTCAGGGACCTGGAATACCGGGATGAAATATTTGAAATATACTGCGATCACTCCCTGAACCGCTTCGGGAAGGAGAGCGATCCGGATGATTTTATCGCGGCCTTTTACACGAAATCGTGCCCCTCGCTGCAGTCCGAGTACCACCTGAAAGGCGAGCTGATAGCGGTAGGATTTATCGATGTCTCCAGTAAAGGGCTGAGCTCTGTCTATTATATCTACAAAACCTCCTTTGAACAGTATCGTCTCGGCACTTTCAGCGTTATTAAGGAAGTGGAACATGCCGCGACCCTGGGCCTGAATTACTATTATCTTGGCTATTATATTAAAGAAAACCGCCGCATGGAATACAAGGGACACTTCCATCCCCATGAAACATTCGACTGGTCTTCCGGGGCGTGGACCGGGGAAGATTAAAAAGTATTGAAAAATAAGGATATCCCGTATTGTTTGACTGAAACGGGCGGTTCAAATTGAATAATATTTTTACGAAATATGTGACAAAATCGTTGTTCCGTTGTATAATTAATATGCCAGTGACTGCATATTCGGAGGATGAATATGCCGGATAATTCAGGTACCGGATACCAGTTTGACGAGGACCAGAGCTTAAAGACCGAGAAGAAGCTCGAGGAACCGAAGATGTTCAGGGTCATTCTTCACAACGATCATTATACCACCATGGATTTTGTCGTTGAGGTGCTGATGAAGGTCTTCCACATGCCCTCCGCCAGGGCCGTCCAGGTCATGCTGGACGTCCATAAAAAAGGCGCAGGGATGTGCGGTGTCTATACCCTTGATATCGCCGTCACCAAGGTGGGCCAGGTCCACCAGATGGCGCGGGCGCGGGAATACCCGCTGAAATGCTCATACGAGGAAGCGTGATGGAAATCAACCACGAGTTGAACAATATACTGATGGCCGCCTTCCAGGAGGCCAAGATGCGGAAGCATGAATACCTTACCCCGGAGCACGTCCTGTACGCGTCGCTGTACAACGATGCGGGCAAGGATATCATCCAGGGGAGCGGGGGAGATGTCGAGAACCTGAGCCGGAAGATCAAGGAATTCTTCAACAAGCATATAACCACGGTGGAAATCGAAGAACCGGTCCAGTCCGAGGGATTCAAGAACGTCCTCGAGCGGGCCATCTGGCACACCTCGTCGGCGCAGAAGGAAGAGCTTGAAATCAGCGATGTCCTGGTTTCGATATTCGACGAGTCGGAATCGTTCGCGGCCTTTTTCCTCCAGGAGGAGGGGATAACCCGCTACAGCCTGCTCAACTACATTTCCCACGGCGTATCCCAGTATCCTCCCGATGCCGAAGGGGAAAGCGAACCGGGCGAGGAAACCGAAGCGGAACCGGAGGTGCGGGGGAAGAAAAAGCCCGCCAGAAAGGCGGTTGAGGCCTTCACGACCGAACTCACGGGAAAAGCGAAAGCGGGCGAGCTCGACCCCCTGATCGGCCGGAAGGACATCATCGAACGCACCATCCAGGTGCTCTGCCGCCGCATCAAGAACAACCCGATCCACGTGGGCGATCCCGGCGTGGGCAAGACCGCGATAACCGAGGGGCTGGCGCAGTTCATAGCCCGCGGCGAGGTGCCGCGGCCGCTGCAGGACGCGAAGATCTATTCCCTGGACATGGGCTCCCTCATTGCCGGCACGCGGTTCCGGGGGGATTTTGAAGAGCGCATGAAAAAGGTCATCGCGGAGCTGCAGAACATGCCGAACGCCATCCTCTTCATCGATGAGATACACACCGTGGTGGGCGCGGGAGCGGTGTCCGGCGGCTCCATGGACGCCTCGAACATGCTGAAGCCGCTGCTGTCACATGGAAAAGTGAAGTGCATCGGGACCACCACGTACGAGGAATACAAGAAGTATTTCGACAAGGACCGCGCCCTGTCGCGCCGCTTCCAGAAGATCGAGATACCGGAAACGACCATGGAGGAGACCCATGACATCCTGGCGGGGCTCCAGGACCGGTACGAAAAATATCATAACGTGAAATACACGGACGAGGCCCTGCGCGCGGCCGTGGATCTGTCGGCGAAATACATCAATGACCGCTTCCTGCCGGACAAGGCCATAGACGTGATCGACGAGGCCGGAGCATTCACCCGGATGTACCGCGAAAGCGACGACGAGGAGATAGCAATAACGGTACACGACATAGAAAAGGTCGTCGCCAAGATGGCCAAGATACCGGAGAAGAGCGTATCTTCATCCGAAACGAGCAAACTCAAGGACATAGAGATCGAGCTGAAGAGGCAGATCTTCGGCCAGGACGGCGCCATCGAGCACGTGTGCGAGGCGATCAAGCGCAACCGCGCCGGTTTCGGCAACCCTGACCGGCCCATCGCGTCGTTCCTCTTCGTCGGCCCCACCGGCGTGGGCAAGACCGAGCTGGCACGGCAGATTGCGAACACCCTCGGCGTGAAGCTCCATCGCTATGACATGAGCGAGTACCAGGAAAAGCACACGGTGGCGAGGCTCTCCGGAAAACGCCGTACGCGGTGCTCCTCCTTGACGAGATTGAAAAGGCGCACCAGGACATATTCAATACCCTTTTACAGGTGATGGACTATGCCACGCTGACGGACAATACCGGCAAGAAGGCGGATTTCCGCAACGTCATCATCATCATGACCTCCAACGCAGGGGCGCGGGAGATCGGGAAGGCCCAGATGGGCTTCGAGGACCGCACGGTCACGGAAACGGCCATCAAGGACGCCGTGGACCGG
>CAZZHU010000266.1:0-3699 GCA_964654045.1 uncultured Leptospirales bacterium | reverse complement strand
GAGCACTCGAACGCCACGCCGGGACCGTTCATCTCGGAGAGGCCGTAGGAGTTGTACGCGACGAGGCCCCACTGCTCCTGCAGCTTGTTCCGCGTCTCCTCGGAATAGGGCTCCGCGCCCAGGTACGCCCTCTTCACGCCCAGGTCCGGGGTGTGAACGCCCTGCTCCGCCACCACGTCGCCCAGGTGGAGGGCATAGCTGGGCGTTATGTGTATCACCGTGGTATGGAAGTCCTGCATGAGCTGGATCTGCTTCAGGCTGTTGCCCGACGAAGCGGGGATCACCATGCAGCCGAGACGCTCGGCGCCGTAGTGAAGGCCCAGTCCCCCGGTGAAGAGCCCGTATCCCATCATGTTCTGGAACACGTCGTCCCGGGTGGTGCCTGTTGCCATCATGGACCGGGCGATAAGGTCCGCCCAGTCCGCGATATCTTTCGCGGTATAGAATATGACCGTCGACTTGCCCGTGGTTCCCGAGGAGGCGTGCATTCGAACGATCTCGCCCCGGGGGACCGCCACCATTCCGTCAGGGTAGCTGAGGCGTAGGTCGGCCTTGCTCGTATAGGGAAGGTCTTTCAGGTGTTCCAGCGACGAAATCTTATCCGTGTTTATCCTGTTGTCGGTGAATACTTTTTTGTAAAAGGGGGTGGATGCGGCGCTCCGCAGGGCCGCGGAGAGCTTCTTGTACTGAAGATCCTCAAGCGCTTTCCGGTCAATGGTTTCAATCTCTTTGTTCCAGAACATGGGACACCTCAGGATTCATTATGTCGATGATTCATATCGTTGCAGGGCGGCATTTTCTGTCAATGAAATATTTGATAAAATCCCGGGCGCCGAAAGTCGCGCACGATAGCACCGCGAAGCATGAAGCGGCACAGACGACCGATATGCGGCATCGGTTCAACGGCTTTTCTTCTCGATCCCGGCCAGGATGCTTCTCAGCCAGTCAGCTGATTTAACAAGCCTGCCATCCGGCATTTTAATATAGTAGGGCTTCCCGGTCCAGGATGAGCCGGTCGCGATATGTTCGATAAAAAGATCGGCGGTCCTGATGACGGGCCCGGCCTTGGACAGCTTGACTTCCAGGTGTTTTGCCGCTTCCCGGGATGAGTACTCGGATCCGTTCCGAATAAAAATCAGTCCCGATGTTTCAATTCTGCGCAGCAGTTCCCGTATCTTATCCTGCTCGCTCATTGCCGCGGCCTGGGTGACCGGGAGAATCAGCAGCAATAGAAGATGTACTCCTCGTTTAAACATACACGCCCTCCGAATGGCACGCATGGGATCAGAAGCCGTCGCCGGGGAAGGCCTCTTTCAGCAAAGGTCATACTCCGCCATAACCTCTTTCAGCACGTCGATATGGTCCGTGACGATGCCGTCGACGCCCCATTCGATGAGGCGCCGCATGTTCCCGGGCCGGTTGATGGTCCAGGCCAGCACCGGTATGCCGCGCCGGTGCGCATCACGGATGAGGCCCCGGGTGATGATCCTGACGCCCCGTGTCGCGCCTTTCCCCAGGTACTCGTAATTCCCGCCGCCGATGAATTCCGGAACGAGCATGGCTTCACCATTGCGGCGCCGCGTCCCCCTGCCCCGGAGTTTCCGCGACGCCAGGAACTTCAAAATGTCATTCCTGGAAAAACTGGTCATGATGCCGGCATATTTCTTTCTCACGTGCCGCATGGTCCGATCGTGAAAGGAGCCGATGATGACGCGCCGTGACGCGCATTTTTCCATGATCAGGGACATCACGCGGTCCGCGGCGCCGAGGTCCCGGTCCTTGATGTCAATGGAAAACCGCGCGGCCGGAAAGGCGTCCAGGGCCTCCGAAAGAAGCGGGATCCTGCATCCCATTCCCCGGAACGGAAAGCTCCTGCCGCCGTCGAAGGTAATGGCATGCCCCGCGTCGAGGGCCCTGATCTCATCAAGCGTCGCCTTCCCCACCGGGCCGGAACCGCCGGTCTTCACCTCCAGCGATTCATCATGCATCATGATGATCGCGCCATCCCGGGTCAGCCGCACGTCCGTCTCCAGGAGGCAGCCGGGCACGATCTCCTGCGCGCGCCGGAAGGCTTCGATGGTATTTTCCGGAAACTGTCCGGAAGCGCCCCGGTGCGCCGCCGGGGTGAAGCCGGTAAAAAAACGCAGGGCGCCGGCGGCGCCCGATGTATCCGTTCCGTGTCCCATGGCTTACAGCATCTTCTCCAGGAGTTCCCCCGCGAGTCGAACGTAATCGCCGCAGATGTTAAAGGCGCCCTGCTCGCGCGCTTTCTTGAGGCCCTCCGGAGTGGAGATATCAAAATTCAGGAGGTCACTGCAGAGTATTGATCCTTTCTGATTTTTGAACTGCCTGATAAAGTCCTGCGTCAATTCAATGATGCGGTCGCGCTTATCGCGCTGTTCGCTCCCCTCTCCGTACTTCAGGCCGATGGCCATGGCCGCGCCGCTCACCGCGCCGCACACCTCCTGCACGTGGCCGATGCCGCCGCCGAAGGGAGCCGCAATCCGTATACATGTTTTCTCGTCAAGCCCCAGAGCGGGACCATACGTGGATAGAACGGCCTGGGAGCAGTTCAGTCCATTCTTTAATTTCTCGGCCGCTATTTCTGCGTTACTCATATCTTTACATCCTCGCGATTTTTTATAAAATTTTCAGCCTGCAATGAAAAAGTCAAGACATATACGGCACCGGCGCGCCGTACCGTTCTCCGCATCCGAATAAGTGTCTTGACATTAATTCATTACATAATATCATCATTACTCGCAACCCGCTGAATCGGATTGGAATAAACCAGCGCTTTTTATCCCGGCGCACCATGCTATTGGGAGGTACCCCATGACACGAAAAACCCTTCTCGCGGCCCTGGTAATCGCCTGCATCCAGGCCATGCCGGTATCGACCCCCGCCCGGGCCCTCGAAGTCGACGTTGACGAGATCCGCACGAAGCGGGTCGAATTCACAAACTATCAGGGACCCGCCAAAAAAGCGGATCCCCTCAGGGAGATTGAGGACATCGGCAGACAGCTCTCCCGGGGAGGCGACAACGAACGGGTCCGTTTCCATTTGAAGTACTCGATAGTCCGCGCCGCCTCGAAAGAGGAACCGCAGTTATACGCGGCTGATATCTTTTACATAGATAAAGACGCGAAAGTAGGCCACATAGACACCGTGCGGCGCATCACCACCGCCTACTTCATGAACAAATACGGGTACACGCGGGGCCAGGCCAGGGCGTTATCCCTGTTCCTGTCCTACTACAACGCCGTGCACCGGGGCGACCTCGGTTATTTCGGGAGCAAATACAAGTCCGTGGTGACGAAACGAATCAGCAAAAAGAACGCCGGCATATCGACGAAATACTGGGACTGGCCCGGCGCCACGGCCATGCTGATCCCCCTGACCGAGCAGTCGAAAAAGGGAAAACTCGATTCAATTGAACCGGACCTGCTGTCGGACAGGAAGACCATCGAGGAGCTCCGCAAGGACAGGAAGAACATACCCGAGCGCAAGGAGATGACCGACCTGCGGGAACGCAAGCTGGAAAAGGACAGGAAGGATTTGCAGGATGAAAAGAAAAAGCAGGCAGAGGATAAAAAGACCATAGAAAAAAAGAAGGATGACATCAAGAAAAAGGAAGAGGAGCTGAAAAAGGAGAAAGAGGAAACGAAAAAAATAGTCGAGCCTGAAAAGCGCAGGGAA
>CAZZHU010000265.1:0-3798 GCA_964654045.1 uncultured Leptospirales bacterium | reverse complement strand
TGCCGAAGCTGAAAAACTCGGCGTACTGGGCGATCTCGCCGGCCCCCAGGGCCGCGGCGGGAAGCTCTATCATGGTCCCGACCTTGTACTCGAGATCCTCGATTCCGTATTCTTCAACCACCTCGTTCTTGATGTCCCGTATTCCCTTGACCTCTTTCCCTTCTATCTTCTTTCCATTCTTGATGAACTTTATCTCTTCCTTGCTCATGACGATGGGTATCATGATCTCGGGCTCTATCTTGTGGCCCTCCTTCCTGAGCATGCACGCCGCCTCGAATATCGCGCGGCACTGCATTTCATATATCTCGGGGAAGGTTACCGCCACCCGGCACCCGCGGTGGCCGAGCATCGGGTTCATTTCGCCCAGCTCCTCGCACCGGGCCACTATATCGGCGGCTTTCATGCCCCGTTCCCTTCCCTGCATGTACTGTATGAATATCTTCATGCTCTCGTCGGTGCGCGGCAGAAATTCGTGGAGCGGCGCGTCAAGGAGCCGGATGGTGACCGGCAGTCCTTCCATGATCTTGAACAGGTCATAGAAATCTGACCTCTGCATGGGGAGCAGCGCCTTCAATACTTTACGGCGATCTTCCTCGGTTTCAGCTATAATCATCTCCCGGAACTTCATGATACGCTTCTCGTTGAAGAACATGTGCTCTGTCCTGCACAGGCCGATGCCCTTTGCTTTGAAGTCCTTTGCGACCAGGGCGTCCCGCGGCTGGTCGGCATTGGCCCTCACGTTGAACACGCCAATCTGCTTCTCCACGATTTCCATGAACTCGAAAAGCCCGTTGCTCTTCCAGTCCGGCTCTATCAGATCAACTTTACCCATGAAAATGGTCGGGGCCTCTGAATAGGGAACGCTCATCGACACGTAATCGCCTTCATAGACGGTCTTGCCGCCCAGGGTAAAGCTATTGCCCTTTATTTTCATTTCAGGCTGCACCATTGCTACCTTGCCCAGGCTCCGCGCAACGACCGGCGCGTGGGATGAAAAGCCGCCTTCGCAGGTGATGACGCCCTGGGCCACTTCGATCGCCTTTACATCCTCGGCAAAAGACGCCGGCATGACCAGAATGAGGTTGGTGTCTCCGCCCTTCATGATGGCCCGCTTGTGCTCCTCGAGAAGCTTCGGGGTCGTGAAAAATACCCGCCCGATGGCGGCGCCGGTTGATCCGGATATGCCGCCCTTGATAAACTTGATCCCCTTTGTCGACCTGGTGTCAATGACCGGGTGAAGAAGCTCGTTGAGCTGGTTCGGTTTTATTCTCTCGATGGTATAGGTATCAGTTATGATTTTGCGCTTTGTCAGGTCAAGGAGGGCCTTAATCTGTGACTGTGTCGACTTGTCATCGACCTCCTTCTGCTCCACAAGCCAGAAATCCCCTTCCTCGATGGTGAACTTTATCTCGCGTATTTCCTTGAAGTTGTCCTCAATTTTATGTGCGATTTCAGTGAAATGGGTGAAGTGCTTTTTTTCTATCTTGCTGATGTCCTTTGCTTTTCCCGCCTGGATGTCAAATTCACTCTGGCCGAACTCGCCCTGTATCTCCGGATCGCCGGTTACGATGTTCCTTGTGTAGTAATTGCCCGCGTATGAATTGTCGCCCCAGTTTCCGTATACCATCACCTGCACCATGATGGACATGGAATTATCCACGTCTATCGCCGAATCGCAGTAGCGCGATGAAGCGCCCTTGATTATCAGGCTGAGCTGATCGTACACATCCTCGCTGAACTTATCGCCGAAAAGCTTCTGGTATGATTCAATGGCCTTTTCCATATCCGCGATACCGGCCTTTTTTGCTATCTTTCCTTCAATCTGCTTTTTTTCCTTGTCATCGATTTCATATATCTTATTTGCCAGGTTTCTCAGCAAGAACAGGTACTCGCCATAAGCGAATTCCTCCCCGGTAAATTTTCCGAAGGCCTTGACCGTTATGCTGTTCATTCCAATGTTGTGAATGGACGGGAAGTGCGGAACATTCAGGTCGGAGCTGAGCACGACCTTCAGCATGAGCGGTTTTTCCGCGTCGCCGTATTTCTTTTTCGTGTCTTTTTCAAGCTGGCCGATATAGCTGCTCAATATTTCCTTGAGATTGATCTGCGGAAGTTTCTGCGTGAGGACTGAATCTATGATGAAGCCGGGGGCGATGGGAAGACCCATCATCGCGAGATCAACAGCCCTCCTGCCGCGGATTCCGAGACGCTGCCTGACCTTCTCGTCGACTTCTCTCAGGTTTTTATTAAAGTATACGATATTTTCCATTTCAAGTCTCCTCAGAATTTGTAGATGATTTCAGAATCCTTAGAAAAGCCTCAATATCTGTCCCACCTCGATCTTCAAAAACTGCTCGAAACGGGGGCTTGCTCCTTCATAGAGATATTTTTGAAGCTTTGACACGCCTTTTATGTTTTCGCCGGCGACCTGGAAGAATATACTGTCGCCATGCTTCACTTTACCCCATTTGAACAGGGAGTTTATGTCATTGACCAGTTCGTTTCCGTGAAATATATACACTTTAAGGCTCGGGAACGTCGCGTTATAGCTTTCAACTATCTTTTTCCACGCCTCCACATTGCCGTTATGGAAAAGCTCGTTGGATACCTCCACGGCATACTTCGGCGTTATGTTCGCTATTCCCTTGCCCGGTTCTTCAACCTTTTTCTCTTTCTTTGCCGGCTTAACGTGAACAACGGTCTGGTCAATAAATGCCTTGTTGATGAAAACATCCTTGCCGGAGAGCATTTCCTCAAAGGTGTTTATTGCCGCATTTTCGATCTTCTTGTTGTCCTCTTTCAAAAACTTCACATATATAACCATCAACTGATCATTGTGGAGCTCCCTGACCCGTTCCCAGTGATCGGGATTCTTCGGATTGATGAGAAATATCTTTCCGCCGGGATTGTAGTACACGCATACAATGTCCAGCGCGGTCCATTTCGATGTCTCATCGGCTATTTTCTGGAATTCGTTGATCGGTTCAATTATATTGTATGAATCATAACTATAGCCGAATTTATCCCGTATGACAGAGCCCACGATCGGCAGTATCTGGTCTTCGGTGACTTCATTCGCGTCAATCTCATCATTGATTACATCGGCAAGATTTTTATTCATTTCAATTTCATCTACAACTTCGGTTACCTTGTAAAAGTGCCTGAGGGCCTTATTGAAATTTGACTTGGATGCCAATGCGAAATAGGTGCTCTCCATTGTTTTGCTCCCTTTTAACGAGTTTTGGCAGGGGAATTAAAACTGACTTCGATGTGACGTTTAAAATCCGAACAGTCCGCTCCCGGATACAAAGGTCACGCAATTTCAGGAATTTTATATCCCCATTCGGTTGATAATATAAAAGCTCCTGCATTAATTGCAAGCATTTTGTACCGGGGAAATGCAATAATTGGGCTGAATTGGCTCAGTATTTTCTGCCGGCATATTTTAATTTATGTATACAAACAAAGAGACTGGCTCATAAGAGCCAGTCTCCGGAATGCTTCTATACTATTCAGGATTATGCGTTAATATCCTAGAGCTCTTTCAATCCTGATTTCTTCATCGGAGCCTTCGATTTCGGCGATAGACTTACCGTACCGCTTATCTCGCTCGGCTGTGAAGTTTTATATGCTTCTTCAATAACACTCGAGCTGGTGTCTTCCGCACTGAATGACTGATCGATATCCTCGCGCTGCGTCGACCTGCGCCTGGTATACTGCGCAAATGCCGCGTCGGTGAATCCCTTCGACACGCCGTAGAGGAACTCGTTCAGCACGTTCGCCATGCCCTTCAGCATG
>CAZZHU010000264.1:0-3941 GCA_964654045.1 uncultured Leptospirales bacterium | reverse complement strand
TATAATATAATCGCGGATTTCCTGCTTTTCAATTAAAATATCAGGGTTCATGTTTTCCGGCGCTTCCAGGGTCTCCAGGATGGAGAGCTCGTCGCTGTCATCGCCGAGGTACCATATATCGTTCAGGGAGAGCATCGATGTGCCTGACAGCTTCGAGAGGAGGGACTGGAATTCGTCGGCTGAAACGCCCAGCTCCCGCGCGATCTCCTCGTCCTCGACGGTCCGTCCCAGCTTGTTCTCAAGCTCGGTTATAACCAGTTCGACCTGCTTCGCCTTCTGCCGTATGGAGCGGGGTATCCAGTCGATGGACCGGAGCTCGTCGAAAATGGCCCCGCGGACCCTGGTCATGGCATAGGTCTTGAACTTGATCCCCCGGGCCGGATCAAACTTGGTTATGGCGTCGAGGAGACCGAAGATCCCGTATGAGACAAGGTCGTCGAACTCGATGTTCGACGGCATCCCCATGGATATCTTACCGGCAACGTATTTCACCAGAGGCGCGTACTTGATGACGAAATAGTCTCGGATATCCTGGTCGCTGTTCTTTATGAACTTCTCCCAGAGCTTGTCTTCACCGATAGCGTCCAGCTCGTTAAATTTTTTGTTATTCATACCTGTGGTCCCGGGTGTTATTCTCTGTCCTTGCTCATCATGGTCCGCACCGCCTGGGCCATGATTTTCGGTTCGTATTTCGCCAGCTTCTCAGATTCCAGTATATGCTTTCCCAGTTTGCCTGACCTGGTATTGATCGAACCCGTTCCTCCGGGCGCGGTCGAAAAGTGCGACAGCCCCTCCTTGTCAAGCTCCTTGAATTCAGTCGAAACCGGCGCTTCTGATAATTCTCCCGCTTCTTCGATGTCCCGCGCTTCGAAATCGTCGGCATCGCCCGGCGCCGCGCCCTGATCCCGGGCCGCGGAAACCACGGCATCAGCTTCTTCCTTGCCTCCGCGGGGCAGGGACGCCAGCGAAGACATAAGCTCGTACACTTCCGGCACGTACTTTTTGAGGATAAAACAGACGCCGAACCCGATAACGCTGAAAACAATCATCAGGATTAGAGACCGGATAAAAACGACGTTCCACCGGACCCCCGCGAGGAGCCCTATGAAGAATGACAAAAGGAGGGCGGTAAATCCGAACAGTACGGTAGATTTATACTCAAGGTTGATTTTATTTAGACTGATCATACTGTAATCGGGAACCCCTCCCGGGCTAGGTTATAGTTACACACTGATATGTACCGATCAAGCCTTTTTCTACTGCCCATCCTCCTCGTCTTCATGCGACACGAACAGGTTCTTAAAGAAGGAAGCGAGGCCGGAACCCTTCACCGCGCCGCCCGCCTTGTTGCCGATCCGGTCGGCGATTATGGTGATGCATCCGGATGCTTTTGATTTCGGATAACTCACGATAAAAGGCTTCTGGTTCCGCACCGACTTGGGCACGTATAAATCATCAAAAATGAAACCCAGATTTTCCACCTTTATATTCAGGAACTGGCCGGCGATATTGATTACGCGCTGTGCCACGCGGTTCCCTTCAGCCACCGACTGGACCCGGTTCACGATGATCTTGATGATCTTGTCCGGCGACTGGGCCGCGATCGACTTGATGATGCCGTACGCGTCGGTGATGGCCGTCGGCTCCGGCGTGGTGACCACTATGATCTCATCGGCCGCCATGACGAAGGAGAGCACGTTCTGTGAGACGCCGGCCCCCGTGTCAACGATCATATAATCGTCGGAGTCAAGCTCTGCGACGGCGCCGATGAACTCGTTCCGCTGCTTCGGGTCCAGGTTCGCCAGCTGGTGGAAACCGGAGGCGCCGGCGATGATCTTGATCCCCTCCGGGACCTCGATCACGATGTCCTTCAATTTCTTCTGGCCCTTGATGACATGGTACAGGTTATATTTCGGGATAATGCCGAGTATCACGTTGATATTGGCGAGGCCGAGGTCGGCATCCAGCAGCGTCACGGTCTCCCCCCCCCGGGCGAGCGCTATCGACAGGCTTACCGCCACGCTTGTTTTCCCGACGCCTCC
The DNA here is from genome assembly GCA_964654045.1 of uncultured Leptospirales bacterium. GTDB lineage: Bacteria > Spirochaetota > UBA4802 > UBA4802 > UBA5550 > RBG-16-49-21. The sequence goes on along the minus strand of CAZZHU010000264.1, from coordinate 1,899 downwards.
CTTGCCGCTCGTAATGGCTATCGTCCTCGTCTTCTTCTGTTTCTTGGCGTCGCTCTCGAGCACCAGTCTTCTTAGATTTGCCGCCTGATCCACGGGGGACCTCCTTATACTCTTCTGCCTGGATTAATTATAAACATTGCCGATCATCATGTCAACAATCTTATCGGGATCGGCTATCACGATGTCATTCGGGACCTCCTGCCCGTTGGTATAATATGATATCGGCTTATTATATTTATCGGCAATATCGATGACATTGCCGATATAAGAAGTTTCATCGACCTTTGTTATTATGATACTGTCAAAATGGATGGCGTCAAAGGCCCTGAAAACGTCATTCAGGTCGCATTTTTTCGTATTGGCGCTCACGCACAGTATCTTTTCGCAGTCATATTCCACGGAATCGGCAAAGCTCTTGATTTCCGAAATTTTAAGGTCATTCCGGTGGCTCCGCCCGTACGTGTCCACCATGATAATATCCGACTTGTCTGTCGACACAATATCCTTGAATTCCTTCTGGTTATTGACCGCGTAAATGGGGATATTCATTATTTCGGCGTACTTTTTCAGCTGCTCCGTGGCCGCAATCCGGTAATTATCGATGGTGACGAAAGCCACCGTGTGGCCCTCCCGGAGGGAATTGATGGCCCCGAGCTTGGCCATGGTGGTCGTCTTGCCGACGCCGGTCGGGCCGATGAACATGACGATCTTCTTCCGGTTGCCCGACTTGATCGGCCCGGTGGTGACGATCCTGCTTTTCAGGAGGTCCTTCAGGCTCTTCTCAATTTTATACTTGTCCTTCAGGTCCTCCCTGCTGATGGAGTTCTTCATTTCATTGAGGAGGGCCGAGCACTGTTCATCGTCGTAGTCATTGTTCCGCAGCACCTGCCGGAAGGGACGGATCGTGGCCTCGTCGGCGGCATGCGCCTCGCAGGCGTTGACGCGGTCCGTGGTGATCTTGTAAATGGCCCGCTTGATCTCATCGAGTTCCTTTTCGAAACGGACGCCGCCGGCCGGTGCCTGCTCGGGCTCGGTCTTCTTCACCGCTTCCTCCGGTTCGGCAGGAGGAGGCGTCCTCACCGGTTCCGGCGCCGCCTTCTTGTGCTCGGCGATGCCGGTGTACACTTCGTTCAGCTTCTCGTTGAAGGTGAATCCCGCCTGACGCTTATCCGCCGCGTCCTTCCGGGCCGCCGCTGACACCGCGGCGGGGATGTCGCCAACATCGCTTACTTTCGATCTGCCCAGGTCGGTGATGCCCCGGTCGCCGTCATCCACGGTGAAATCGATCCTTTTCTTTTCGCCGAGAATGCCCGATTTCAACTTGCGCTCCTGCACCGCCGCGGTGAGTTCCACGACCTCTTTGGCGAAGAGCTTCGAGTTGAAGAGCCCCCCTTCCTTCACGAATTTATGGCTGATGGGGATGGCATCGTCGCCGTGCTCCATCTTGAGCTTCATCATGACCTCGTTGTAATTGTTGCCCCGGATTTTAATGTATCTCATGATACGTTCTCCTATCTGTTAATCTGTATATAGCGCCGCAACCTCACCCGCGCTCTGCGCACCCTTACCTGTATCACCCTCACCCCGCCTCCGGCGCGCCCTCTCCCACAGGGAGAGGGCTCCGTATCAAATAACACTTATTCACCTCTCCCCTCTCCATTTGATGGAGAGGCTCCCGACAGGATGTCGCAGTGGCAGACGCATTCGGGACATCCATGTCCCGCGTCTGCAGGCGGTCATCCTGACCGCTCCCAACGCGGACAGGATGTCCAAAAAGCGCTCGGCGGCCGGGGGTGAGGTCACGCCGCACTGCTGAGCAGCGCGGAAACCACAACCTCAACCTTCACCGCGTTCGTGATCTCGCTGTACGACAGCACACCGGCGCCGGCATTTCCCGCT
>CAZZHU010000263.1:0-3941 GCA_964654045.1 uncultured Leptospirales bacterium | reverse complement strand
TGGTTAAGTCGAAGGAGGAAGCCGAAGCGGCCAACCGTGCCAAATCGGAATTCCTGGCTAACATGAGCCACGAAATAAGGACGCCGATGAACGCCATTATCGGCTTCACCCACCTGCTGGCGCGGACTGATCTGGCCCCGGAACAGCGCGATTACAGTTCAAAAATACAGGGCGCCGCGCGCATGCTCATGGGGATTATCAATGATATCCTTGATTTTTCAAAAATCGAGGCGGGCAAGCTGGCCATAGAGACCATTGATTTTGATCTGAACGACATACTGGTAACCATCGCCAACACGCTCTCCTACGCGGCAGAGGAGAAGGGGCTGGAACTGCTGTATTCAATAGCGCCTGACGTCCCCTTTCACCTGAAGGGGGATCCTCTCCGGATCCAGCAGGTCCTTTTTAACCTGATCCACAACGCTATTAAATTCACCCGGAAGGGAACCATCACCCTCATGGTCGAACTGCATGAGGGATATGCCGCGCCTGATAAAACAGAGCTGAAATTCCGGGTCATTGACACCGGGATAGGTCTTTCAGAGGAGCAGATGAAGACTATTTTCAAATCCTTCACGCAGGGGGACACATCAATTACACGCCGTTACGGGGGAACCGGCCTGGGTCTTGCCATCTGCAAGCGCCTTGTGGAGCTCATGCGGGGAGAGATCGGCGTACACAGCGTTCTGGGGGGAGGGAGTGAATTTTATTTTACTCTGGAATGCAGCGTCAGCGGCGCTCCGGTTCAGAGTGACGGGCTGCTCCCGGCGCAAAAACCGGAAGTGCTGGTGGCTGATGACAATCTCAGTTCCCTGGAGATACTCAGCGGATATCTCACGTCAATGGGATTTGCTGTCACGACCATGCAATCCGGCGAAGAGGTTATTGTATTCCTCAGGAATCGGACGCCGGCAAATCCCCTTATCCTGATCATAGACTGGCGCATGCCGGTAATGGACGGCATTGAGACCATACGCCGGATCCGCCGGGATCCCTCGATCAGCGGTGTATCGTCAATTATCATGATATCAGCGTATAATCTCGATGAAGTGAAGGGACAATCCGTATCCCTTGGCATTGATGCTCTGCTGGCAAAACCGGTGAGCCCTTCATCACTGCTGGATTCGCTTTCGCAGGTCCTGAAAACCGCGTCACCGGCGCGCTTTCTCGCCGGGACCCGATCGTCCATGGCCGGGCTGATTCCCGGATTTGCCGGGAACAGCGTCCTACTCGTGGAGGATAACGCGATCAATCGTGAAGTGGCTGTCAGGATGCTGGAAGACGCGGGCATTTCAATCGATGTGGCCGTCAACGGTATTGAGGCGATCCAGAAGGTCTCATCAGGAAAGTATGACCTGGTTTTCATGGATATTCAGATGCCGGAAATGGACGGGTTCGAGGCGACCCGGTCCATTCGTGCTGACGGGAGATATGCCGGTCTCCCCATCATCGCCATGACCGCCTATGCCATGAGCGGAGACCGTGAACGCTGCATGGCCGCCGGCATGAATGATCATATATCGAAGCCATTTGACCCGGAGCAGCTGTACGAAATCTGCAGGAAATGGCTGCCCCGCCAGCCCCCGGCAGATAAAACGGCTTCCGCGCGGCACCCGCTAAAACACCATGACGATCTGGATTCCATAAGGGGGCTGCCGGGAATCGATGTTCATGCCGCGATAATGCATTTTTCGGGCAGGATCGAAATACTTCCGGATATCATTCGTGATTTCTGCGACATGTATGCTGATGTAAAGGATCGCATCGACTCCTTCCTCGCGTCGCGGGACCTGGACGGTCTCAGGAAGTTCGCACACAGCCTGCGCGGGGCTGCGGGCACCATCGCGGCGGTCAGGGCGATGGAAGCGGCGGCAGCTGTTGAGGAGTGCATCCTGGAAAAAAGGATCGGCGAACTTGACAAACGTGTCGACAGGTTCAAAGAAGCCATGCATGAAGTGCTCCGGTGCGGCCCGATACTGAAGTCCCGGAAGGAGACCGAACCTGATGGGCGGGGACTCATGCCCGGGGAGGAACGGCAGGAACTGGATGCGGCCGTTGGCATATTGGCCTCCCTCCTCGAACAGCGAAGTTTCGGAGCGATTGAACAGATACATGGGATGAAAAAGCGGTTTTCCGGCGTATGGGATGAAACGTTAAAGGAGCTCGAAATGCTGGTAAACCGGTTTGATTACCGCGGAGCTTTAAAAAAACTGGGAGAAGCCGGCGGTACCATTTCCGGCGGAAGAGACGTGGGATGAAATACAAAATACTTATAGCTGATGATGAGCCGTCAAACGTGAGGATGCTGGGCGAACTGCTGAAGAACGAATATGAGATTTTCGTCTCCGGCGACGGTCATGAGACGGTCCATCTTGCGGAACGGATCGTTCCCGACCTGATACTGCTTGATATAATGATGCCGGGCCTTGACGGTTACGGCGTATGCAGGGAGCTTAAACTGAAAAAAACGACAGCTGAGATCCCGGTAATTTTTGTAACCGCCAGGAAAAAGGCCGAGGATATTGTCAGGGGGTTCGAAGTCGGGGGACGCGACTATATCCAGAAGCCTTTCTATCCCCAGGAACTGCACGCCCGGGTGCGAACCCATATCGAGCTTACAAAAGCCCAGGAGCAGCTTATCGATGACGCGGCGAAGTTTGAAGAAATGAACCGTAAGCTGGCCGGGGCCCTGGAACAGATGGAAATCATGGCCCGCGTCGACCCGCTTACCGGGCTGGCTAACCGGCGATATCTCCTCGAGCGTCTGGAGGAGGAAGCGGCCAGGGCAAGGCGAAAGGAAAGGCCGTTTTCCATTGCAATGGCTGACATAGATGATTTCAAGGCGATAAACGATACGTTCGGCCATGATTGCGGCGACACGGTGCTGAGGCGTGTAGCCGGGATTATCAAGGAATGCATAAGAAAGGAAGACATGGTTGCGCGCTGGGGCGGTGAGGAGTTTCTTTTGTTCTTTGTCGAAACACCTGTCGAAGATGCCCGCCTGACCGCTGAACGTATACGGGAAAAAATAGCAGGTTCCATTGCTGATTGCCGGGGAACGCCTGTTGCCGTGACAGTCACCATAGGCGTGGCGGCATACGATCCGGAAATTGATGGAGACGCGAACATTCGCCGGGCCGATGATGCCATGTACCGGGGCAAGCATCTCACGAAAAACTGTGTTGTCACGGGAGAGTGACGGCGCCCGGGGGAAAGGGACCGGAAGCCTGTTTCAATCTGTTATCCCCCCGGTGTCCATGTCGCTGGTGTCGAAGGGACCGATCCTGCTTTCATCGTGGCACCGTTCCCAGACCCTGATAAAGGTTTCTGACGAATTCTCAAGGCCTGAAGTGTCTACGCCGAAGTTGTTGAGTTCCCTGATGATGTCTCCCTCGAGGCCGATGTGTCCGAAGCCCTGGTAATCCAGGGGCGTTCCCACGCGCCGCGTCTGCTTCTTCCTCTGCTGTGCCGCGATGGCGGGGTTGCCTGAAGCGCCGCAGGTTTCATAGTGGCCCCCGAACCGCGGGCGGAGCTGCTGGATAAAACCGTTGAAATCGCTCGCGAAGGCGATATCCACCTTCAGGCCGAGAGTGCCGTATTGATAGGCCTGCGCGAATGACCTGGTTGAGCCGTCGCAGTCATTGGGCACTCCCGAGGCGGTGTAGGTTTTGACCCGCTCGGACCCGGTCCGCAAACCGATCATGCCGCCGGTTTCCCTGATCATGCGGATTATATAATCCGGGGTTGTTTTCTCCTCTTTCTGCTTTTTATCCATCATGATGGAACGGAGGTGGCCGTGGGAGAGGACCAGGGGGTAATAATTCATATCCTTCGAGACCTCATACAGGTCCTTCACGGCCCGTTCGGACATGTGCGCGATATCGATGATCATGTGCTTTTCCATCATCGACCGCGCCAGTTTTTTCCCTTCCGCTGTCATC
>CAZZHU010000262.1:0-3973 GCA_964654045.1 uncultured Leptospirales bacterium | reverse complement strand
AAGTTTATTCCCAGGTACATGTGCACGAGCACTTTTTCAAAGTCTTCGCCGCGGTAGTTGGTCACCGTCTGGTTGGTCAGAAGGGCTCCGATCTCCTTGGTTACGCTGATCGGCTTTACCTGGGCTATCCTGGCCGCCTTTAACAGGACCTTGTTGCTGTCTTCATATTTACCGGCTATGTGGAGAAGGTAACCGGCTTCCATCATGAACAGGAGCTGATCCTTACCGGCCTTGTTGATGAAGGGAAGCAGCATTCTTGCGGCTTCGTATTGTTGTCCCTTGTAGAATGCTTCCTCCGGCGCGTTGATCACCTCGCGGTAATCCTTGGCGCAGGATACCAGTATGAGCATGAGGAATAAAGCGGCTATGGCGGGTGATTTTTTTATCATGGAATGAATCTCCTTCGGTTAGAAGTCAATTCTGTCTGTCGTCGTGGCCTTGAGGAATTCCTGGCGGTCCTGCCAGCGGGTGAGCCCGGTCTTCAGCTCCTTCATGGAGAGGGTTACGGTCAGGTACTGGACCTTTTTCCCGCTTACGTACCGGACGTTTTCATTGATGGTGCCAAACAGGAAAAAGTTGGGCGACTTGAGGTTGCCCGCGGGTATCGCGCTGTCGGGATCAATAAGGCCGGTCATTCCCTTTTCCATCTCGTGTATCGATTCTTTCGTATATGATTCCTCGATGAACTGGATCCTCATCTGGATAAGGCTGGTGACGATCTCGTCGGCAAGCATCTTGGTGTCAATGTGTTCCGCAGTGTCGTTCTTGATCCTCTGGACCTTGATCATGGCCGGCTGTTTCCAGTCGTTCTTCAGGTAGTTATAGAGCGATCCCACCATTTTGTTAACCGTGGTCTTTATTTCCCGGGGGCCCCATTCCATGGAGCCTTTGTCCTTTGACGCATCCCTGTACTGGGTGCTGCCGCATCCTATCAGCACTATGGATACCGCAATGATGAATGAAGATGCTCTGTTCATTATGAAAACTCCTTGCAGTGATTTTATTTGTATACATATTCAATGTATAACAAGATTATCACAAGTAAACAATTTTCCCTTTCAAATTGATTATTTTACAAGCAGCAGTCCCCCCCTGTGCTTATATGATGCTTTTTTACTCGATTAATGATTAATGAAAAGGACGCCTGTAATTGTCAATAAAGTAAATATTATTTTTCAAATATCTCCTTCATCATTATATCCGTTGTTCATGCCGGTCGTGATACAGTTACCGCGCCAGGAATATCCCTATCTGCCTCTCTATTTCCCTGGCCGTGCTTTCTGTTGAAAGGTTCCGTATCGTTGCAATAAAATCTTTGCGCTGGAGGGAATGACGGTAGAGGGGATCGTAGTATTTTTCCAGCATGATCCGGATGAAGTCCCTGATGTTCCCCCCGGCGTAAAGGGCGATGAGGAGTTCGGCGTTTTTACTGCCCAGTTTCGGAGAGAGGCTTTTCACGATGGCAGGGATATTTTCGCTGTCGCAGTGGGGGTGATATTCTTTGAATATGATATCCACCCGCCGTTCCAGGGGGGTGTCAATGTAGAGAACCGGGGATATCTTCATCAGTTCATACAGCGGGTCGGGAAGATGAAGGTCGCCGATCTTTCGCGATTCTCCCTCGATGAGACAGTACGGGGCGCCCCCGAGGGCCTGAAGCCGGTCCAGGAGAAGGCTCTCGAAACGCTTCTGGGTATTCTGCGTGATGCCGATGCCGCCGAACACGGAGCTGCGGTGGCCGGCCATCCCCTCCAGGTCGATGGAAAAGGGGAGATCCCGGATGATTTCTGTCTTGCCTGAGCCGGTGAGTCCCTGCAGCACGAAGAGGGGCGCCGGAATCGTGAAGGATCCCATCTGCTCCGTGACATACCGGCGGTAGCCCTTGTAGCCGTCCCGCAGCTTGAATACCCGGAATCCCAGGGAATCGAGGAGAGAGCCCAGCGACCCGGAACGCATTCCGCCGCGGGCGCAGAGGAGGATTATGTTCCTGTCCTGGTGGCGCATGAACGACTTCACCAGCTCGCGGAGCTTCTCCCCCACGATTTCGGTCCCCTTCTCGATGGCGGTGTCCCTCCCCGCCATGCGGTATATGGTGCCCACTTCCTTTCTTTCGTCATCTCCGAAAAGGGGAATGTTAACGGAACCGCTGATATGGTCGGCTTCGAATTCAAGGGGGGAGCGAACGTCAACATAGACGCTGTCTGGCAGGGACAAGGATTCCCGGTATGATAGTTCCTTCATGGTTATTGTGCGCCGCCGCGACCGGAAGTCGCCATTGTATTATAATTCGGGCATTTTCGTCGCAACCGTCACTCCCGCGGCCAGCTCTTCCGCCGCCCCGGTTATGACCCGCATGTAGGGCGCCATTGAGCTGTGGAAAAGCTGGGGATGGAAATCGCTCCGCGTGATCTTTTTCCGGACGGGTTCCTTGCCGTTGAAGCCGAGAACCTCTATGGTAGCGTCGGATCTCAGGATGTTTTTCAAATCGCCGAGACCGACGGCGAAAATGCCCGTGACCTCGCCTTCGCTGAAGCGGTACTGGAAAAGGTCACGGTCGTCGCGGAGGATGAAGACGTGCTGCATTTCCCGCTGGAAGAGGCTGCCGGTGTGTTCCTCGTAACGGTACCAGCCCAGATCGGTCAGGTCCTTTTCATCGGGAATGATGCCGACCTCCTCCCTTGTTTCCTTGATGATTTTGTTCCCGGCGAATCCGTAGGGGACGTGGCCGCCGACCGTGATGTCCAGGCAGCCGGGATAGTTTTCCTTGTGGGGGGCGCGGAGCTGGAAAAGGAGTTCCGGCGCCAGGTGGACGTTGCGCAGTATCCAGAGGTGGACCGCTTCATGGGGAATGCCGTCACGGTGGGCGATGTCACGGGGCACCGAATCGCCCGTCGGCAGGCCCGTTTCCCAGTCCCATACTTCCAGTAACTCCATGGTATTGTTCGAATTATTCTGCATAATGTCACACTGCGAGTGCCCGGCTGCTGATCCCGGCCCCCAGGGCCATGCGAATACGCGCGCTTCCGCCCCTGAGTGTCGCTCCTGCTCCACGGCGCTGACAGAATGAAATGATTTAACTGGACGTGATCTTGACAAGCTTTTTTTATTGAAAATTCGCCTTTGAGTCTCCGATATTGTAGGTGTATCAACAGGTAGAGGAATTATGACGGAAAAAGTGCATCCGGCGGGGAGTGGAGCTCCCGGCCTATCGTATAATAGCGGAAAACGGGTGAAAATGATTTTCCCGGTCGGAATTTTTTTCATGCTGTTTTTTGTGGAATCTCTTATCGCGGCAGGGGCCAGTCTTGCCTACTTTTTTTATATCGGCAGGGGGGGCATAGCAGAGATTGAATCGAACGCCCGCTCCTATTCCATGCCGGTTGCGGAGGCCTTCGGCAGCATGGCGGAGATGTGCCACCGGACCAGGAATTACTCGCGCCTGCGGACCCTCTTCCGGGAAAAGATCGAACAGCGGCTGATCAGCGAGGCCTTTTTCGTCCTCCGGGACGGCAAGGTGATCGCCCATTCGGATCCGGCCCAGAGCAGGCGGCTGAAAGGAAACCTTGCCAGTGATGAACTGGCCTATAATATGGATCTGATCCTCAGGCCCGTTGTCCAGAAGAGCAGGGACGTATTTTTTACCGAGTATAATATCGTGTCCCGGCAGGCCCCCTTCAGGCGCGAATACCGCATGCTCCTGAAAACCTATTTTTATCCGAATATCGATTCGACCGGGTGGCTGGCAAGCAGGGCTGTCTTCGGAAAAAAGAAACCCGTCGGCGCAGTCTGCTTCATCATCGGCAAGGAGAGGATCTATTCTTTCCTGGCCGCCCACATCGACCGGAGCGCGGGGATTCTTTTCATCTCCCTGGCGGTGGCCGGCGCGGTATCCCTCCTGGTTTCGCTGGTTGTGATGGCCCGTTATCATGCGATCCGGAAACGGGCCGGGGCCGCGTCCCCCGAAGAAACGCTG
>CAZZHU010000261.1:0-4038 GCA_964654045.1 uncultured Leptospirales bacterium | reverse complement strand
AGTACCCGGTACTGGTGACCGCCCACGGCGGCGAGCCGCTCTGCGCCACGCCGCTTGAGCTCTCCGTGCTGGAGTGCTGAGGAGATCCTGCCGGAGCGGGTGTCCCTCCCGCGGGACGACCCTGAACCTTCATCATTATGCTGGTAATAATCCGGTTACGTATGTTGATCCGGATGGGAATAGCGCCACACCTGTCGTTGATGATGTTTAAATGATCTTGTGCTGAAGCAGACCAAACAGTCCGATATGCGAGTTATGCGCATGTTTGCAAGAGTGTTCCATAAATGAAGAAATATAGTTGACATTCGCTTTTTTGATGTTATTGTGCACCATAGTACACGGTAAGTGTCGCTTCTCTGCAACAGCAAATAATTTATAAGACATGTTGCCCGGTTTTCGGAAATGCGGGATATCGGCACGGTTCCGGCGATGACCGTTCTGTTATACGTTTATATGTTGTTTTCTGAATATAAATAGAAATCGGCGGCGGCGCCAACTGCCTGGTTCAGTTGACCAAGGAGGATACAGTGGAGAGCAATATTAATAGAGCAGTACTTGTGACGGGCGCATCAACCGGGATCGGCAGGGCAACCGCCATATACCTGAGACAGCTTGGATTTCATGTATTCGCGGGTGAAATCAAGCTTTCGGCCCTCAATGCAGAGGCCGGCCCTCACCTTGTTCCGATTCACCTCGATATTACCAGCCAGCGTACCATCGATAAGGCGATCCGCACGGTCAACGCGTGGGTTGCCGGGACAGGCGGGCGGTTTGTCGGTCTTGTCAACAATGCGGGCATCGCGGTTTCGGGCCCGGTGGAATTTGTACCGCTCGATGAGCTGCGCCGGCAGTTCGAGGTCAACCTCTTCGGGCATATCGCCGTGATACAGGCTTTCCTGCCGCTCTTGCGTCAATCACGCGGGCGCATCATCAACGTGGGCTCAATGGCCGGCGAGGCCCCGTTCCCGTTTCTGTCGCCTTACTGCGCGACGAAGTACGCCCTGCGGGCGGTCACCGACAGCCTGCGCGTCGAAATAGAGCCGTACGGCATACACGTATCAATCATAGAACCGGGATTCGTGAAAACACAATTCGTCGATACCTCGGTAACGACCGGTACGCGGCTGTTCAGCAAGATGCCTCCGGAATCTGACCGGATCTATGGCGACGCATTCCGTTCACTGATCCACAATTTCGAGGTATTGTCCAGGCGCGGCTTCCCGGCTGAAAAAGTAGCCAGGGCCATCGCGTACAATCTCACGGCGCGCCGGCCGCGCAGGACCCAGGTCGTCGGATTCGACGCCAAGCTCCTGATTTTCATGAGATCAATCTCCGAGTCGCTCGGCGATAATCTTGTCAAGCTGCAGATGGGCCTGAGACGAATATATGCCGCGAAGAAGGCGGAGAACCGGCTGCGCAACTGACATCAGCCGGTATGTGCCGGCCGCGAAACCGGACCCGGACTGCGGAACCACGGAAACCGCGCGGGAGAGGAGTTCGGGAAACCGGTGCCGGCCCGTCATGACAGCTGGAAAAAATCTATTTCAGATTTCAATTTCCGTGAATTCTCGGCAATGTTCTCCGATACCGCCGTCAGCTCCTCGCTGGAGGCTGAATTGGTCTGGGTTGAATTGCTTATCTGGGTAATCGACTTCACAATTTCTGCTATGGCGGTTCTCTGCTCGTCCATGGCCTTCATTATTTCATCCGCCCTGGCCAGGAAATCTTCGGCGTCGTCCTTCAGCACCTCGTTGATTTTCATGTCCTGCCGGGTCAGCTCACCGATGCTGTTCACAACCGCGCCGAAGGAGCGCAGGCCGTCGAAGATCAGCTCGATTTTTTTAATTGCCTCGGCAAGCGACTGGAACGATTTATCCATCCCCTCGCTCGTGGTCTTCACAATCTCGGATATGCTTTTCGTGTTTTCGCCCGCCTGTTCCGCAAGCTTGCCGATCTCGTCCGCCACCACGGCAAAGCCCTTGCCGTATTCGCCCGCCCTGGCGGCCTCTATGCTTGCGTTAAGGCTCAGGAGGTTCGTCCGATCCGATATGTCATTGATAAGCCCGGTATAGTCGAGCATCCGCCCCGCGTCCCGGGTGGCCGACTGCATCAGCTCCATCGTATCGTTTATCTTTCCCTTGACATCCTCTATGATCCTGTCCAGGTCTGTCTTGACCTGCATCGCCTGATCCATCTCTTTTCCCTCATCGTTCACGATCCCGTAGAGCTTCTTGATGCTGTCGATGAGAAGGAGAGTCCGCTTGTGCTGGTGCTCGATACTCCTGAATATCGAGTCTCCTCCGGCGGATATCTCCTCCAGCGACGACATTATCTCTTCAACGGTGGCCGCGGTTTGAGAGCTCTGGGACGCGAAGTTCTCCGCCGTACCCGCCATTTCACCCGCCGCGTTGTTGAGCTCGAATGACATCGCCTGTATCAGCGATATGACTTCATGGATCTTGGCAAGCAGCCTGTTCATGAATATGCTCATGGAGCCTAATTCGTCCGTTGTAATCATGGGAACGAAATCCGATCCGATCTCGCCGCGCGCAATGCTGTCCAGCGACAATTCCATGGCGGAAATCGTCACCCGCGAGGATTTGGCGAAGAAATACGCGGCTGTTAACGACGTGGCTAGCATTAACACCGATGTGAAGATAATATGGATTACCAGGTTGTCGAGTTGCAGGAGCCCCGCGCTCATGAGCGCAATGAAGCTGATGAAGATTACGAGGGGAAGCAGCAGGATCGACATGAGCACGATAAGGATCTTGGGAAACATGCGAAGCTGCCGGTATTCACTCGTACTGACGATACTGTTGGCAAGCCGGGGATCTTTGAGATACGGCGAGAGCGAGATCTCCGATTGGAAATAAAAAAAAGCCGCGGTTATTGGCGTAACCATCACCAGTCCCAATATAATAATTACAAGCCGCATGAGGTCTACCTGGCCCCATAGTGCGAGGAATGCCGCGGCGACACCGACCCCTAACGGGAAACGTATGATAATCGACATTGCCTCCCACCGGGGGTGAAGCAATAGCTTCAGTTTTATCGCCCTGAGACTTTCATCCGGGATCGGGTCACTGCCGTTCAATAATTTGAACGCACCCCTGAGATTTCTTGTCCTTCCCGCTACGCCGCCGGCAAGGGTTAACACGGACCCCATGAGTGAGCCTGCCAGCACGAGATGTAATACCGAAAAATAATTGCAGGCTATGACCATGAAATAGGCGAGCACCATCACCGGGAGCGCGTAGGCAAACAGCTCCACGGATAAAGATAACCTGAAGATGGGACGATCGTATGTTTTCAATTGACACCTCGTAAAATATAATATCATTTCATAAATGAAATATCCGGAAACAATGAAGGATTGCGCACCTCATTATTAATTCGCATCAATGCGGCAATAACGGCAATAGCGTCGCAGTTGATTCTCCAATATATCTGCAGCCATTTCAAGTATAATTATAATTATTTTAAAGAAATAGTATTCATATCACAGGAGGGAATATATCCATATCCTCCTGGGAATCCCGGCTGGCGGTCATGACAAACACGCCACATGCCATGCGTGGGATGTGATCGATTTTTGCCTGACGGACCATCCTGGCAAAGCGTTCACAAGGAAATAAGACACTCCGGAAATCCGGATCGTCTTTTTTGTGCGGGCTCAAAACGACACGGGTCGAACTTTTTTTAGCATCCCACGAGCTGCCAAAACAGGCGGGAGTGACCGGCATACAGCTTTATAGCCACTTAAAATTCCTCAATTTAAAGCGTTTTGATGATGAAAGGAACGGGTTGGTGTGGATCTCGGCATGTTATGATGTTGGCAGGAATAATATTATAATTTCTGGATTGAATTCATTTTTAAATGATAAAAATTTGCGAATATACAAGAACGATATTCAAACCAGCGACATGAAAGGAAATGGAAAATAGTTGCCATAAGTGATGGTTGGGTATATTAAATAAACAAAAATCGATTTACAAAATTATAAACAAAGTAAAATATAAACCAGGAATATGCAA
>CAZZHU010000260.1:0-4063 GCA_964654045.1 uncultured Leptospirales bacterium | reverse complement strand
TTTTTGTGCTGGGGATCTCTGTCAGTAATGAGCTGACCCTTTCCGCGGCAAGGCCCTATGTCAAGCACATCAGCCTGGGGGGAATCGGCATCGTCTATAACGAGGTGGACCCCGGCATCATCTATTCCCTCCAGTATCTCTCCATGGTGCTGATCGGGCTGTTCCTGTTCTATGTGCTCCTCTACCACTACCGCAGCGACGAGGAGCCCCGGGTGCGCCCCATCATGGTTTCGATGGCCCCGTTCCTGGCCGCGTCCGTCAACGATGTCATGGTGGGCGCGGGCGTGTACCCCTTTATATACCTGCTGGAATATGCCTACATGTTCATACTGTTTTCAATGGCCCACGTGCTCCAGAAGCGCTTCATCGACCTGCACCATGAAGTAGAGGAACTGACGCAGCAGCTGGAGGAAAAGGTGAACGACCGCACCATGGAGCTGTTCCTGAGCGAGATCACCCACCGGCTCTACGCGGAGATCGCGGGCGAGTCCCCGGTGCGCCTGCCCGAGGGCGGGGAGCGGCCGGAAGACCTGCCGGCGCCCGCGGGCAGCCTGAGCCAGGACATCAGCATCATAACCAATATCGACAAGCTCCTGAGCCGCTCGCTGCAAAAGGGAGCCGAGATCGTCGGCGCCGAGCGGGCCTACCTGTACATGATCGATGAGGCGGGCCGCCTTGACCGGGCCGCGGCCCTGGGGGAGGCAGCGGAAGAGGGCTGGATTGCCGGCGCGGCTGAGCGGGTCCTGTGGGAAAACCAGCACCTGATCATGAACCGACATGACCGGGAGGGAAATCCCGCCGCTTCCGGCGGCGCCCTTCATTCGCTGCTGGTGCCGGTGAACCTCAGGGGAAAGGCCATCGGTGTCTGCTGCATGCAGCGCCCCGCGGCCCTGGACGCTTTTATCGACCGGGATATCCGGATCGCCGGGGTCTACATATCCCAGGCGGCGTCCGCCATCGAGAACGCCTACCTCTACCAGCGGATGATCGACCGGAATGCCGCCGTGCGGCAGCAGTCGGTGACGCCGAACATTGAGGAGAAGATGAAGAAGGCCATCGCCTTCATACGGGAGAATTACCGGTCCGATATATCCCGGGAAGGACTCGCGGCGTCCCTCAACATGCACCCGGACTCTTTCGGCAGGTTTTTCAAGATCTATACCAGCAAGAAAATCAGCGAATTCATCAACGAGCTCCGCGTCATGGAGGCGGCGCAGAAGCTCCGCGAAACGGACGCGAATATAATCGACATCGCCTTTTCCGTCGGCTTTGAGAGCCTTCCCACCTTCAACCGGGCCTTCCTGAAGGTCATGAGCGAGACGCCCACGCAGTACCGCGGCGAGAAGGAGTAGGCCTCCCCGTTAATTGATGTCGAGGGCTATGAGTGTCAGGTCGTCGTGGAACTTCTCGTCCTTCGAGAAATTAATGAGATTCATGATCAGGTTTTTCGAGAAGAGCTCCACCGGGAGGTGGACGTTCCGCTCGATGAAATCACGCAGCTTTTCGTCAGAGAACATCTCGCGATGCGAGTTCATGCATTCGGTCACCCCGTCGGTGAAGAGGATCAGGCGGTCGCCGGCCTCGAGGTCGATGGTCTCCTCGGTAAGCTTGATGTTGTTCGCCCACCCCATGACCATGCCCTTCGAATAGAGCTCGCGGAAGCTGTTGTCCCGCCGCCGGTACAGGATCTGCGGTATGTGCCCCGCCGAGGTGTAGCGGATCTTCTTCGTGGCCATGTCGATGCGGCAGTAGAAGCCGGAAACGAAATTCCCCAGCACCGTGCAGTCGCAGAGCACTTCGTTGATGCGGTGCAGCACGTCCGTGGTAGGCACGGCGCCGGATATGGAATGGAGGAGCGCCACCTTGGATATGAGGGCCATGAAGGCGCCGGGTATCCCGTGGCCGGACACGTCGGCGATGAAGATGTGAAGCTCGTCGCCGGAGGAGTGAAAATCGTAGAAGTCGCCGCCGATCTCCTCCATGGGAAGATAGGTGGCGAATATGCTGATGCGGGGGTCACCCGCGGGGGTTTCCGGCATGAGGTTTGACTGGATAAGGCGCGCGATCTCCAGCTCCGCGTGGAGCTCCCTGGTGTGCTCTTCCCGGCGCGCGGCCTCGGTGATTTTTCCGTTGAGTTTGATGATGGTGACGCACAAGAGAAGGGTCAGGACAACGGAGCTGGTGTAGTCCACCAGGGCGCTCTGCGCCACGGGCATGAATTGTGCGCCTATGGGATTAGAATAATTGAAAAGGAACGAGGCGACGCCGCAGATCAGCAGGAGGGTCGCGGTGAATACGATCCAGGAGGGGCGACAGAAGAGGGCGGTATAGATGATGATAACCGGAAAGAAATAGAAATTGGTGATATAGTCGATGCGGCCGCGTCCGATCTGTCCGTAAAAACCGAGAAAGATGATGGCCGCGGTGAAAAAGAACGAGAATGAGTTTACCGCTCCGTGGTACCGGCCTTTCCTGAGAAGGGATAGGCTGACGACAAGGCCCAGGCATAATCCGAAGATGATGTAATTGGTCACGGTAAGTTCCATCAGCGTATTGAGAACGATGAAAAGAATGGTGATGAATGCCAGGCTTGATGTGATTAAATAGAGAAAGAGTTTCGCCTTTTCCCTGGTCTCCACCGGTGCGTTCGCATAGGGGGAGAGGAAAAACATCGTTATGTTTTTAATCATGCAAGCTGTTCCTTCTGTGTCCCTGTTTAGGCGGTGGGGGATAAATAAATAATTGTGTTACCCAATAGGTCTGATAATGATTATGACATAAAATATATTTCTGT
Source organism: uncultured Leptospirales bacterium (assembly GCA_964654045.1). GTDB lineage: Bacteria > Spirochaetota > UBA4802 > UBA4802 > UBA5550 > RBG-16-49-21. Next base: position 1,269 of record CAZZHU010000260.1, on the reverse strand, counting down.
CAATAAAAAATCATCTCATCGAATATTTTAGTAATGGGTAATATTTAGTATTGATCTTTTCATTATCACAGGTTAATAATAATGGGATTTGGGGGCGAAGCCCCTTGCAATAATCCCCCTTTTTCATTTTCTGATTGGTCTGATTTTGATGAGACATGAAGGCATTTTAGTGCTATTTGTAAATCATTGAGATGAACGGTAACCAGGGCGATAATCAGCAGCGTGACAGCGGCCATGTCCATCAACGGATCGTCAGGAATGCCTGATTCTGAAAAATAGCAAAGGTAAACTATGGCAGAAACCTATGTCGTAACCCATGATGTCGGCACAACCGGCAACAAGTCCTGCGTCTATCGCATCACCGATCGCATTGAACTGGTGGATTCGTCCCTGGTGGAATATCCCCTCTATACGACGCCGGACGGAGGCGTCGAACAGAAGGCCGACGAGTGGTGGGCGGCCGTGTGCGCGGCAACGAAGACCATCATGGGCAGGTCCGGCATCAGGCCCCGGCAGATCAGGGCCATGACTTTCTGCGCCCAGATGCAGGGCTCGGTGCTGGTTGATGAAGAGGGGAAGGCCCTCAGGAACCCGATGAGCTACATGGACGGGCGCTCCGTAGAGCAGATCAGGCGGTACCTTTACAACGGCATCATCAAGATCGACGGGAAATGGAACGCCTTCACGGCGCTCAACTGGCTGCGCCTCACCGGCGGCCTGGCTGCCACGGCCAAGGACCCCCTCTGGAAGTACCACTGGGTGAAGGACAATGAACCGGAGATCTTCAACCGGGCGCACAAGTGGCTCGACGTGAAGGATTACCTGATTCTCAGGGCCACCGGAAAGTACGGCATGACAAGGGACTCGGCGCACCTCACCTTCCTGTACGACACGAGGCCGGGAAAGCTGGGGTGGCACAAGGGGCTCTGCAAAAAGTTCGATGTCAACATGGACCTTCTGCCGCCGGTGGTGGATTCCACCGACATCGTGGGCCACCTCCTTCCGGGCCCGGCCGCGGAACTGGGCCTCGCCGAGGGGATCCCGGTTTTCGGCGGCGGCGGCGACACGTCCCTCACGGCCATAGGGGCCGGCTGCCTTGATCTGTATGACACGCACATCTACGTGGGCACGTCCGGCTGGGTGCTTTCGAATGTTGACAAACGCATGGTCGACATAGGCAATTTCATCGCGTCGATCCTGGGCGCCATACCCGGGATCTACAATTACACCGGCGAGCAGGAGACGTCGGGGGCCTGCCTCAAGTGGGTG
>CAZZHU010000259.1:0-4106 GCA_964654045.1 uncultured Leptospirales bacterium | reverse complement strand
CAAAGCAACTGTTCGGCTGTGCTTCTTCCTCGATTGGTTTCGTATCATGCGGTGTCAGTCGCGAACTCCTGTCGCCGTCGTATGCGGTCATATCGGTGATCAGCAAGTACGATGCCTGGTCCAAGGGAACCTTCTTCTAAAGAATCCCCCTCGCATATTTCGATTTTCCCTGTCATGGGAAATGAGCCCCGTGGCCGGCATGTGAGACAGCCCGTTTTCCCGTGCTGAATCATCATGTCTGAAAACAGGATGGTATCACGGCATGGCCGCATGGCAATCATTGAATGCGGGTAATGCACGCATATTGTTTAACGATATTTTATGAAAAGGAAGATGTAGCATGAAGGTTAATATATGGAGTATCATCAACAATCCAAGAAGCACATTGTACATCCTGGTCATCTATATCATGATGGCAGTAGTCTTTTCCTTGTTCTACTTTATTCTGCTCTCCACGATCGAGGGGGCGCCATCGCTGAAGCATAATTCCTGCTCCCAATCGGCAGTTCATGCAGCAGGGTATTTCGATTCGTTCTATTTCAGTATCACTTCGCAGACCACGGTCGGCTATGGAGACATCATACCGGCGACAACCGGCGCGAAGATCGTCAGCGGGATCCAGGTATTTTTCGGCTACTTTTATCTTGCCTTTACCATGGCAATTTTCACCTGCAAGGCACTCGTTAAATCCGAAGTATTCAAATCATTTTTCCTTCAACATGGAAAGGATATTGTCATGCATTAAAACTATAAACAGGATATTAAAGACATATGAAAAAGCATGCAAGCGTCACCGGCGTATTTATCATGGCATCGATAATCCTGTTCATTCCGGCCGTGCTCGCTGCGGGCGAACAGGGATCTGACGGCGGCGGTGTGATCGGCAGCGTGGGCATCGCCATCCTGGCGGCGACCGTCATGGCGTATATCGGCCACCTCGTCAAGCAGCCGCTCCTCCTCGCATACCTGGCGGCGGGTATTGTCATCGGTCCGGGCTTAGGGTTCGGGCTGATAAAGAACGCCCGGGACATAGAGACGATATCGCATTTCGGCCTCATCCTGCTGCTCTTCCTCATCGGCCTTGAAATCGACGTAAAGAAACTGAAGGAATCGGGCAGGTCGCTCATACTGGGCGGTCTTTCACAGTTCCCCGTCTCGATGCTGATCGGTATCGGCTTTTTCCTCCTGATGGGGTATACGCTGGGCGGGGGGAGGTATGACCTGCTCTACCTGGCGGCCTGCTGCAGCCTGGGCAGCACCGCTATTGTCGTCAAGCTCCTGTACGGGAAATTCGAGCTGGATACGCTGGCCGGGAGGCTTACCCTCGGGATCCTCGTCTTCCAGGACATCTGGGCGATACTGCTGCTGGGTATACAGCCGAACCTGGCGGACCCGGACATCCTGCAGATATTACTTTCCTTCGGCAAGGGGTTCCTTCTTGTGGCGGTGAGCATGCTCATCAGCAGGTATATCCTGCCGAGGGTTTTCAAGTCCGTGGCAAAGGTTCCGGAGCTCGTCCTGGTTTCATCCCTGGGGTGGTGTTTTTTGATATGCGGCGCGGCGTCCTTCCTGAATCTCTCCCTCGAGATGGGGGCCCTGATCGCGGGCGTGGCCATATCGACTTTTCCCTATAACCTCGACGTCATCGCCAAGGTCGTCAACATCAGGGATTTTTTTGTCACCCTGTTTTTTGTTTCCCTGGGGATGCAGATCCCCAATCCTATTGACAATTTATCCATCCTTGCCGCCGCGGGCATTGTGTCGGTGTTTCTGATCGGGTCGCGCTTCGTGGCGATATTTCCCGTGCTGTACGCCCTTGGAAACGGATTGCGCGTGAGCCTGCTGACCCCGATCAACCTGTCGCAGATCAGCGAATTCTCCCTTGTCATCGCCGCCCTCGGCGTGACCGCCGGGCACATATCCCGGGATACCATGTCGGTTATTATTTTTGTCTTCGTCATTACATCCATCGCATCGACCTACATGATCAAGTACAATAATGCTATCCAGAAAGGCGCGGCGTTTCTCCTGAAGAAAATCGGGCTCAGGGAAATCAGCACGGCGGAGCAGGAGGAAGAGTCGGCCCCCGGCAGGGACATAGCAATACTCGGTTTCTTCCGCACCGCGAGCTCGCTCCTGCATGAAATTCTCGCCGGCGACAGCGGCATGGCCAGAAGCGGCCTCAAGGACCGGATTATCGTGGTGGATTTTAACCCGGAGATACACGAATCGCTCCAGAGCATGGGGGTCAAGGTCGTCTACGGCGACATCAGCCATCCCGACACGCTGCACCACGCGGGTATCCATGACGCGAAAATCGTGATATCAACCATTCCTGATACGATACTGGTAGGTACCGATAACCTGAGGATCATCAGGCACATCAGGGAAATTTCCCCGCAGGCGAAGATAATAGTAACGGCTGAAAGCATCGAGCGTGCCCTCAAGATGTATGCGGAAGGAGCGGATTACGTTTTCGTTCCGCGCGTATTATCGGCCAGGTGCATCATGGAGATGGTATCCCTGATGCTTGGCGAGAGAAAGGGTGAAATGGAAGAGACCATCAGGAGGGAAATAGAATCCCTGCAGGCCAGGAATGAAGTAATCCGCTGACCGGTCGTGTACATCATTGCCGGGAAAAATGAGGGTCCGCGTTTCTATTTCATCGAAAACGATTGTTTCAGAGCTGCCGCGATCTCGTCGGTGGCCTGTCCCGCCTGGGGAAGCAGCCGGTCCCCGGAGACGAAAGCGTGGATCATCCCGGGGTAGCGCGTTGCCCGCGCCGCCACACCCGCGCTGTTGAGTTTCCTGGCGTAGGCCTCACCCTCATCCCGCAGGACGTCAAAGGCCGCGGTGATGATAAGCGCCGGCGGCAGGTTGCGGTGATCTGGCGCCAGGAGCGGGGATGCGTAGGGACTGGTCCTGTCTTTCACATCGGGCAGATATATGCTGATGTATTTCTCCATCTCCGCTCTGGTGTTCATAAAACCGTCTGCGAACATCTTATAGGACTCCGTGGCAAGGCTCGTGCAGTCCACCGCGGGGTATATCAGCGCCTGGAAGGCGATGGCCGGTCCTTTTTTATCCCTGGCCATGAGGCATACGGCCGCGGCGAGGTTTCCGCCGGCGCTGTCGCCGGCCACGGCGATTTTTTTCGTGTCGGCCTTCAGCTGTTTTCCATTCCCGTTCACCCAGAGCAGCGCGGCATAGGCGTCGTTTATCGCGGCGGGGAATACGTGTTCCGGGGCCAGCCGGTAATCCACCGAGACCACCAGGGCCCCTGTTTTTTTGGCCAGGATACGGCAGAGGGTGTCATGAGAATTAATGCTTCCTTCGACCCATCCGCCGCCGTGGTAGTAGACCACTACCGGCAGGGGACCGTTATTTCCCGGGGCATAGACCCGCACCGGCACGGTCAATCCGCCGGCCGTGGCGGTCATGTCCCTGACGGACGCCATCGGCACCGGCGTTCCGCCGGCGAAGGCGGCCTCTTCCTCCAGGAGCTTGCGGGATTCCCGGATCGAAATGGCGGCTTTCTTTTTATCCGCGCCGGTGAGCTTCAGGTATATGGCGACCCGCGGATCGAGGAGGCCGTGGGGGGTTTTCCTCCAGTGCTGGACCAGGAAATATCCGCCCAGCCCGACAAGGGCGATCGCTGCGAGCACACCGGCAAGAATCCTTTTTTTTCTCATTAACTGGCCTCCCTGGATTAGCGGCACTGTCGCATTCCATTCCGCTTTTTCATAGACCCTCCGGAAAGTAATACGGAAATCCGGATTGATACTACCGCCGCCCGGCGGATTTGGCAACATAAAAAAAACTGCATAGTGCTTGTAACGGGCTCGGGGATTTTTATGACGGATTCCCGGCTGATTTTTGCTCTCCATCTTCACAGCTTCTTTCCCGCAGTGAGACGATATCCGCGTCACCCTCCATGGTTGGACGCGTATCAATGGTTTTATTGTATAATTGGAAAATCCATTTCAAATGTTGTTGAATTTCTTCTTACATTTACCAGTATCGGTTGAAAGTAAGCCCGTGAATCGCACAATACAAAACCTATAAAGGAGATTAGATGATGTTTCCCTTACGAAAACCGCTGCTCA
>CAZZHU010000258.1:0-4192 GCA_964654045.1 uncultured Leptospirales bacterium | reverse complement strand
CGGCGCGGTCCAGCAGCAGTTCCGTGAGCGCGCCGAGGCCCGGCCCTATTTCGAGCACCCGGTCCGCATCGGTGCACTCCATGGCGTTAACGATCCTCTCCCTGGCTTCACGCGACACGAGAAAATTCTGGCCAAGGCGCTTGTTGGGATGGAGGCCAAGGCTGGCGATTATCTGTTTGATTTCCACGGTATTCATTTTTGTTCTTGAAATCCAGCCTGATGTTCCCCATGATATTCCCGGCCCGGCGGAAGCGGTCCGCTGCCGCCGACAGAAACCGGCCGTTTCTTTACACAATGTGCGGGCATATTAATAAAATGTCAACCTGGACTGGAAAAATTCTTATTATTATCGGCGCGATCATACTCCTGGCCGGGGTAATCCTGGTATTCAGGGATTCCATCCCCTTTATCAAGTATTTCGGAAGGCTCCCGGGGGACATCACCATCGAGCGTAAAAACTTCACTTTTCACTTCCCCATTGTCACCGGCATAGTCATCAGCATTATCCTGAGCATTATCCTGTACATCATCAATAAATTCAAATGAAACAAGCCATGCAATCTTCATCCCCCCTGGAGCCGTTCCTGGAAACATGATGAAAAAAAACATCTTTCTCACCGGGGCGCCCTCGTCGGGAAAAACAACGGTAATAAAAACATTGCTCCACCACCTGGATTGCCCCGCCCAGGGATTTTTCACGGAGGAGGAGCGCGCCGGGGGCAAGCGCACCGGCTTCATGATGAATTCGCTTGACGGCCATCGCGGTTACCTTGCCCACCAGGACATCAGGTCTGACATTCATATCCGCCGCTACGGGGTATGCATCGAAAATATCGAAAAAATCGCGGTAAATTCCATGGATCCAAAAGCCGACACAGTTATTATCCTTGACGAGATCGGCAAAATGGAGTGTTTTTCTGAGATATTCAGGAACATGGCCGTAAGGGCCCTTGAGTCAGCCAACATCGTCGTCGGGACCATTGCCCTGGGCGGTGATGATTTTATTAAAAACGTGAAAAGCAGGGATGATATCGAGATTATCGAGGTGACGGTTGAGAACAGAAACGCCCTGCCCGGTTTAATTCTGAAAAAAATAAAGTTCCTTCAGGAACCGTTTCGGCCTTAACGGCGCCGGTTTTTATTACACTAATGTTAAATTTGGCTGATTTGACACACTTGTTTCATTGCAACTGTTGACAAATGAGAGCGGGAAAAATTATATTCACCTTGTTGTGATGACAACACTATTTTTGCACAGGAGACTTCCATGAAAAAAATTACACCGACCATCGCCACCGAGAGGATCTATTCGGTCGAGAAGGAAAAAGACCTCCCCATCTCCAGCTACTTCGGCGAGGACACTTTTAACGATAAAGTGATGCAGGCGAAACTGCCCAAGGTCTTCTATGCCAAGCTGAAAGAAAGCATCGACAAGGGGAAAAAACTTGATATCGAAACGGCAAATGCCGTGGCCCACGCCATGAAGGAATGGGCCCTGGAAAACGGCGCCACCCATTTCGCCCACTGGTTCCAGCCGATGACCGGGGCGACCGCGGAGAAGCATGACGCCTTCATCGAGATATCCGGTCCCGGCGAGGTGATTGAGCGCTTCACCGGCGAACAGCTCGTGCAGGGAGAGCCGGACGCGTCGAGCTTTCCCAGCGGGGGACTGCGCGCCACTTTTGAAGCGCGAGGCTATACCGCGTGGGACATGTCGAGCCCGGCATTTTTACGGAAGAACGGGATCGGCATCACCCTCTGCATTCCGTCTGCGTTCATCTCGTACCACGGCGAAGCCCTGGACAAGAAGACGCCGCTCCTCCGCTCCATCAGGGCGGTCAACGACAGCGCGCTGAGGGTTCTCAGGCTGCTGGGAAACCGAAAATCGAAAAAAATAATTTCGAACCTCGGCCCCGAACAGGAATACTTCTGCATAGATATGGACTACTTTTACAAGCGCCAGGACCTGGTTCTCACCGGCAGGACCCTCGTCGGCGCGCCGCCCGCGAAGGGGCAGGAGCTGGAAGACCAGTATTTCGGCAGCATCAAGGAACGGATGCAGTCCTTCATGCATGATGTCGAGGAGGAGCTCTACAAGCTTGGCATTCCGGCCAAGACCAGGCACAACGAGGTCGCGCCGGCGCAGTTTGAGATCGCCCCCATCTTCGAAGAAGCGAACATAGCCGTGGACCACAACCTGCTCGTCATGGACAAACTGCAGCAGGTGGCCCGCCAGCACAACATGGCGGTCCTGCTCCACGAGAAGCCCTTCGCGGGAATCAACGGATCGGGCAAGCACGTGAACTGGTCCCTCTCGACAGATGACGAAATCAACCTGTTCAAGCCAGGCAAAACGCCCCAGGACAACATACAGTTCCTGGTGTTTCTCCTGGCCACCATGAAAGCGGTGCACCGGCACGCCGACATTCTTCGGGCAACCGTGGGATCGGCGGCCAACGACCACCGCCTGGGCGCCAACGAGGCTCCCCCGGCGATCATATCCATCTTCCTGGGCGAGCAGCTCGCCAGGATCCTGGAGAGCATCGAGAAGGGCGTCGCCAGCGACGCCACGGACAAAACCATCATCGACCTGGGAATATCATCGCTGCCGGTGGTGAGCAGGGACAACTCCGACCGCAACCGGACCTCCCCGTTCGCCTTTACGGGCAACAAGTTCGAGTTCCGCGCCGTGGGATCGTCGCAGAACATCTCCTTCCCCGCGACGACCCTCAACACCATCATGGCAGAAAGCCTGGACGAAGTGGCTGCCATGATCGAAAACCGGGGCACGGAGAACGTCAGGAAGACCGTCCTCGATATCATGAAGGAAGAGCTCCCGAAGGTGAAATCGATCCTTTTCATGGGCGATAACTACACCGATGAATGGCACAGGGAAGCGGAGGGCCGGAAACTGCCCAACCTGAAGACCACGCCGGAAGCTTTAAAGGCGCTTGATGCCGAAAAAGCGCTGAGCCTCTTCGAGAAATACAACGTCCTGTCACGGATTGAGCTGAAGTCCCGGTACACGATCCGGCTCGAGAAATACATCAAGGACATAGATATTGAAGCCAAGGCCCTTTTCAATATCGCATCGAGCCAGGTTATCCCGGCCGCGGTGAAATACCAGGGCGATCTTGCTGTATCGATATCAAAAGCCGAGAAGGTCCTGGGTGCCGGCGTCGACTTCGCGGCGCAGAAGAGCTTGCTGAAGCGGATTTCCGAACTCATTAACGGCATCCACTCCTCCGCGAACATCCTGAAGTCCAAGCTGGACAAAAAGAACGGCAGCCATGACTATCAGAAAATCGCCGAATATTATTGTTCCGAGGTCAAGGGTTCCATGGAGGAAGTAAGGAAACAGGTGGACGAACTGGAAGTCCTGATAGCCGACGACCTCTGGCCCATGCCCAAGTTCTGGGAGATGCTTTTTGTGAATTAACGTCGATAGCATAGCAACTGATAAGCCGCGCGGCAATGAATAGCCGCGCGGCTTTTTTATGCATACGATCCAACCCGCAACTCGCACGCACACTTCATCCGACCTCACCCGCGGTCTGTGCACGCTTGTAAACCTCACCCCATGACCCATCTTTTTTATCCTCACCCGCGCTCCGCGCACCCTCTGCGAATACCCTCACCCCGCCTCCGTCGCGCCCTCTCCCACGGGGAGAGGGCTACGAGTTATACGCTTTTCCTCCCCCCTCTCCATTTCATGGAGAGGGGCCGGGGGTGCGGTTTTATTAAGAACGCGCCGGAGGCGGGATGAGGGTATAGAATTCGCCGGAGCACGGGTGAGGTCTAAAGATTTATTTAAACCTGGTAACAGTAAGCGCCTTAATCCGTGTTTAAACTTCATGATCGAAAAAAAAGTATTGCATTATTGACCATCCGGTTAATAGTATGCCAGTTTTTGTATCATAATCGTTTTCCCTGAACCTAATGTTTTATAGATTTATTGTTTAACTGCATGTAATCACTGATACATGCTCCCGCCGCCGAAGGCGGCGGGAGCATGTATAAATAATTATTGAGTTTTACAATAAGAAAAATATATTCTATAAAAAAGAGAGAGCCTATGTCAGATATACTTATCATAGTTGGCCACGGTGAAACCTTTGTTTTTGCCATGCTGATCCTCGCCAGCATCCTTGCCCTTGCCGTGGGAATGGAACGGGCGGTAATATTCAAACGG
>CAZZHU010000257.1:0-4197 GCA_964654045.1 uncultured Leptospirales bacterium | reverse complement strand
CGAACATCATCCTGGAGGGGGATTCGAAAAACATTATTAAAAAGCCGGCATGACGGATATAATACAACCGCGGTCTCGACCCAGTTGGGCCTGAAAACCATTCATGAAAGCTGGCTGTCGATGGCGCTCCGGTTTACCGACTCGAAAATGAAGATCGCCAATGGCGCCTTTGAGCAGGATTTAAACCGGACATTCGAAAATCAGAATCTCGCCCTCAATGTTAAGTACACCATCCCCGTGTTTGAGTGGTGGGAATCTACGCTCCTCTTTTCATTCATGAACCAGCACCAGAGGGATAAAAACAATCCTGATGCCTACGAGTTCGCGACCTCCTATATTAAAAACGGAGACTTTGCTTCATTAAATTATTCCAACATGGCCTTTAAGGGAAAAATGATGTCCGGCGAATTTAAGAACAAATTTACCATAAAAAATATCGACGAGATAATCATTGGCGTTTCATACGACAGAGATACTGCTTCAACAAATCCATATTACTTCGGCTGGATGCCCTCGCAACCACTGTCCCCACTTCCCTACTCTAACCCATGGTCCATGCTGCCGACCGATCCGATAGACGAGAAACAGGACACGTGGTCAGCCTACGCTCAAAACCATCTGAAACTCCTTAAACGTATTTTCATCATAGCGGGGGCCCGTTATACAAAACCTGACCACTTCCGGCACAGCATAGACTACGGGATATCGGGATCATTCATCACACCGGTAACCGAAACAAGGTTCAAGTCCAGTGTCGGCAGCGGATACAAAGTCCCTTCACTGTACCAGCAGTACAATGTATTTGAACGCTTCGATCGATTCACCCCCGCCTACCTGGAACCGGAACGTTCTCTCAGCTATGATGTCGGCATAGAACAGCCGTTGTGGAAAGAAAGAATCATCCTTGAGATTAATTACTTCAGCATTGATTATCACAATCTCATCGTCTATGATACATTTATTGACAACTATGGAAGATACTGGAACAGCGATGCCCTTACCCGCGGCGTGGAAAGCATCGCCTCCTTCAAGCCAATCGATGATTTGCTCATCAAGGGATATTATACCTATACGCGCACGTATGACAGGTTCTTCCACACCGGCGACATGATTCGCCGCCCGCGTCACCAGGCGGGCGTATCCGTCAATTACGCGTTTCTTACCAAGGGCAACATTAATGCCGGATTCACGTACGTTGGCAGGCGCAGGGACTATTACCTGTTCCCTCATTACCGATACATGAATCCTTATTACAGGCTTGATATCGCAGCATCCTGGTGGATAATCGAACAACTCCAGGCCTTCTTCCGCGTCGAGAATGTCCTGGACAAGAAATATGATGAGGTCCGCGGATACCGGGCGGCGCCATGCTCGGTGTATGGCGGTCTCAAGGCCGAATTCTAATTGATTCGGCTCACCGCCTTACCACGATGCCTACGACTGTGGCAAGGCGAACATATCTTGACAAAATGAGTCCGGTCTGAAATATGCTGCTCTATGGGAATTTTTAAAAAGCGCGGTAACGATATAAACGATTACACCAGGCTCGTCAGGGAGTTTGTAAAGATCCCCGACGGCAGACCAATCCCCCGCGAAGGTGCCTGTTCATTTTTTTATGACCATTTCACCTACGCCGGTGAAACAATACCATTGCGGTCGAAGGAAGGGTATGTTTTCTTTCACATAGAAAATGATGATATCGTCCAGGAGATATTGTCCGGTATTCCCTCGGTGCATGTTACCGATGACGAAGGAAGAAAGATAGTATCGGTCCTGTTCAAGACCGGTGAAATCATAAACTGGATACAGCTCGTCATGGACGCGGCAAATCCGAATAGCCGTGAGATCCTATCCTCCCTGATAAAAAAGAAAATAATCGTTGTGGGTCTGCTCAATCTTGTCTATGGGGCGATCGCAAAGGAACGGACGCTGACCATCCCCATCCCGAAGGATGTGATCGATGCAATACAAAAGGCCGCCGGATGATCCGGCGGCCTTTCAGTTTCCTTATTATCGTGCTTACTGCTCCGGCGCCCCGGTGAAGATCGCCCCGGACGATTTGACGACGGCGCTCTCTCCCGCGAGGATGTAGTCGCACTTGCCGAAAAACTTCTGCAACTCAGCGCCGATATAGAACTGGGCCGAAAGCATCCGGCCGTAGTAGTATGCCGCTTCCGCGTTGTCCGCAAGCAATTTCTCCAGGTCCGCGCCCTTCTTGTCGCCTACCAGCTGCTTCGCTTTGGGCGTAACCAGCGTCAACGCCCAGAGGTGAATGAAGGCGTAGGAAAGCATCGCGAAACACTGCTGCATCGGGGTCGCGTTGGCGAAAATATGGAGGTACTTGCCGCTGTCAATGAGACTCTTCATGTAGGCAACGACCTCGTCTATCTTGGCAACACCTTTTTCCATGACGGCGATATACTTGTCATCAACGACGCCCCTGGCATTCTTGATGGTCTCTTCGATCTTTTTCTTGTATGTCTTATAGTTAAAGAACTCTTTATCCATCAGGAGTTTCCGCATCGTCAGGTCCATCGACTGGATGCCGTTGGTACCTTCATACAGGGTGAGGATCTTGGCGTCGCGTGCGTACTGCTCGACAGGATAGTCGGAGCAGAAACCGTAGCCGCCGTAGCACTGGATGGCGTCAGCGGTGACTTCCCACGCCGTGTCGGTGTTGCCGGCCTTGTTGATCGGGATGAGGAAATCGAGGAGAGCCTGGGCTTCCTTCTTCACTGTATCCTTCTCAACGTGGACCAGGTCGGTCAGGTAGCCGCAGAACAGGGTGAGGGTCCTCATGGCTTCAACCCGCGCCTTCATGGAAAGGAGCATCCGTTTTACGTCGGGATGGTTCATGATGGTCGCGTTTTTCGCGTCGGGCTTCATCATGTCTTCCACCCGCTTGCCCTGGACACGGTTCCGGGCGTAAGTGACGGCGTGCATGTAAGCGGCGCTGGATACCGAGGCGCCCTGACCGCCGACATAGAGGCGGGCTTCGTTCATCATCTGGAACATGATCTTCATCCCCTGCCGGGCCTCTCCCATGAGAAAGCCCTGGCATTTGCCTTCGTCTCCGAAGACCATGGTGCAGGTCGGGTTCCCGTGGATACCCATCTTGTGTTCGATGCCGGCGCACTGGACGTCATTGGGTTCGCCCATCGATCCGTCATCCTTGATGCGGTATTTCGGTACCAGGAAGATCGATATACCCTTTGTTCCCTCAGGATCGCCTTCGATCCGGGCGAGGACCGGGTGGATGATGTTTTTGGAAAAGTTATTATCGCCGGCGGAAATGAATATTTTCTGCCCCTTGATGGAATAGGTTCCATCGGCGTTCTTGGTGGCCTTGGTCTTGAGGGCGCCTACGTCGGATCCGGCATCAGGCTCGGTGAGGCACATGGTTCCGCCCCACTCTCCATTAAGCATTTTGTCCACCACCGCTTTCTTCCAGGGATAGTCCGGCAGGAACTTCATGTACATGTTACAGGCGCCGATGGACAGCATCGGGAACATGGTGAAGGCGCAGCTGGCTGCGGTGAAATAATCGGTTACGGTGTAGTATATGGATTCGGGCATTCCCATACCGCCCCACTGGGGATCGGTGGCTACACTCATGAAACCAGCTTCATAGTAAGCCTTCAAACCCGGGAAGTATTCCTCGGGTATCGTGACCGCTTTTTTCGCGGCATCGTATTTCGCACCGCTCTTATCGGCTGATGCGTTGACTGGATAAACCTGTTCTACGGAAATTTTCTCTGCCAGATCGACGACACTTTCCATGGTGTCCCTGTCAAAATCGGCAAACTTCTCAAACTTGGTCAGCTTTTCGACTTCAAACATTTCAAATAATATGAACTTTGTGTCCCTTGAATCAACGATAGGATTTGCAGCCATACATTATTCCTCCGTAAAAATATAGTATACCATCCCCGTATGCGGATATAAAAGTATGCACAGTATTGTCCAAACATTATTAGCACCCTTTTTTTTGTCAAATAATATTGGACTGTATACAATACCTGATTTTTGTTATTTTTGCACAGGGTGTCAGATTAACCTCACACGCGCTCCGCGCATGTTTAAGCCCTCACCCCGCCTCCGGCGCGCCCTTGCAAATCCTCACCCCCCTCCCCCCCTCTCCACAAAGCGGTTTACTATGTAAGGGCGGGGTAGAGAGATGTTGACAAAAGAGAAAAG
>CAZZHU010000256.1:0-4200 GCA_964654045.1 uncultured Leptospirales bacterium | reverse complement strand
ACGAAAGAGAGGGGAAATTATTTAAAAATAAATCGGGGTCAGAGTAAAAAATATTCGTGCCTGGAAATACGGGGGTCAGAGTAAAATTTATTTATTATCTCTTGACATACAAAAATGTTCTAATTCATTTACACAACAACCATATAAAAGAGGAAAAACCATGTCACGACCGTTACGCAGTTCTTTCAGCACTCAAGGCAGAAAAATGGCCGGAGCCAGAAGCCTCTGGCGGGCCAACGGCATGAAAGAAGACCAGTTTGGAAAGCCTATCATCGCCATAGCAAATTCCTTCACGCAATTTGTCCCGGGACATGTGCACCTCCATGAAATCGGTCAGAAGATGAAGTCTTTGATTGAACAGAAGGGATGCTTTGCCGCTGAATTCAACACCATCGCTATTGATGATGGTATAGCCATGGGACATTCGGGCATGCTGTACTCCCTGCCCTCGCGGGACCTCATAGCGGACAGCGTTGAATACATGTGCAACGCCCACATGGCGGACGCGCTGGTATGCATATGCAATTGCGATAAGATCATACCCGGCATGCTCATGGCGTCCATGCGCCTCAATATACCGGCGATATTCGTGTCCGGCGGCCCCATGGAGTCGGGCCTTTTCAAAGGAAAAAAGGTCGACCTCATCGATGCCATGGTTATGGCGGCCGATCCCTCGGTGAACGACAGCGACATAGCCGAACTGGAGCGGCTCGCGTGCCCCACCTGCGGGTCCTGTTCCGGAATGTTCACGGCAAATTCGATGAACTGCCTGACCGAGGCGCTGGGACTGGCCCTTCCGGGCAACGGCACCGTACTGGCGACGCACGCCAACAGGATGAAGATGTTCGAACGTGCCGCGGCCCGCATTGTTGAAATAGCCGATATGTATTATAACAGAGATGACGACTCCGTGCTTCCCCGCTCCATCGCAACCCGGGCGGCCTTCATGAACGCCATGGCCCTGGATATAGCCATGGGAGGATCCACCAATACGGTGCTGCACCTGCTGGCGGTGGCCGACGCCGCCGAAGTCGATTTCACCATGAAGGATATCGATCTTCTCTCCCGCAAGATCCCCAACCTATGCAAGGTGGCCCCCAGTTCCAGTTATCACGTTGAGGACGTAAACCACGCCGGCGGGATCATGTCCATCATGGGGGAACTCGAACGAGCCCGCCTCATCGACTCTTCGGTGAAGCGCGTTGACGCGAAAAGCCTGGGCGTGATACTGGAAACCCATGACATCATGCGCAGCAGCGCAGTTCCTGAAGCTATCGATCTGTATTCAAGCGCGCCCGCCCACAAGGGGCGCAACCTGGTGCTCGGCTCGCAGGATACGAAGTACGGGGAACTGGACAGGGACCGTGCCGCCGGCTGCATACGTGATGTCGAACACTGCTACAGCAGGGACGGCGGCCTTGCCGTGCTCTACGGCAACATCGCCCGGGAAGGCGCTACCGTGAAAACCGCCGGGGTCGACCCGGGCATTTTCACCTTCAGCGGCCCGGCTAAAGTTTATTTCTCCCAGGAAGCGGCGTGCGAAGGCATCCTCGGGGGCAAGGTTAAAGCCGGCGACGTGGTTGTTATCCGTTATGAAGGCCCCCGGGGAGGTCCCGGCATGCAGGAAATGCTCTATCCCACATCGTACCTCAAGTCGATGAACCTTGGGAAATCGTGCGCCCTTGTTACCGATGGTCGGTTCTCGGGGGGCACCGCGGGTCTTTCCATCGGTCACGTGTCGCCTGAAGCCGCGTCAGGCGGCGCCATCGCCCTGGTCCGTGACGGCGATATCATCGAAATTGACATTCCCGGAAGGAAATTAAACGTTACGCTTTCCGATAACGAGCTGGCGCAGCGGCGTGAAGAGGAAGAGAAGAAGGGTGATAACGCATTCAGGCCCGAGGGCCGTGACAGGAAGATATCCGGGGCCCTCAGGGCCTACGCGGCGCATGTGTCATCAGCAGACCGCGGGGCCATCAGGCTTATACCCGGCGACAAATAACGAACCGGACTGTTTTACGGCCACGGGTCCCAGTCTCCCCAGTTTGCAAGGTACTCCTTCAGGGCCGGTATCCGTTCCTGGTTGTCTTCCAGAAAGTTCTTGGTGGCTTTGACAATATCCTGCTCACGCACGATGGTGAGTTCCCCCAGGAGCACCCGCGTCCTTAAAAAAACAAAATAGGTGTCCAGGACATCATGGATACAGTAGTTGTTGATGTCGCGCAGCCGCCCCTCCAGGAACATGGAATAGACCGCGTCCCCTTTTGTCTGCATCTTGCCGGGTTTCCCGATCACTTTCGCAAGAAGGTTGAGCCCGCCGTTCATCCGTATGGCGTTATAATTCGAAAGCCAGTCCTGAAGGTCAATATGCTTGGCACTGTACCGGTTCCGCGCCGCGAACTTGTCCTTGAAATGGCGTTTTACGCTGTAGCCGTAGCGATAGGCCATCAGTTCCATGAGGGGTACATCAAACCCGCGGCCGTTATAGGTAACCAGCGAGGCCCCGTCATACACGTCTTCGACCCCGAGCCAGAACAGCCGCACCATCTCGTCCGGCCGGAATTCCGGTTCATCGAGACAGACAAGATCAAGGAGGCTGTAATCCCCCCTGACCTTGGCGATGCAGACGGCGATCGGGTACTGGAACGTGACAGGAATAAAGTCCGACATCCCGTCCGACTTGTCCATCAGCTCCTGCTGATATCTCCGTACCGCTTCCCCGGGATCAATCTCCTCTCCGGGGTGCCGGACACGGGATATGAGCTTTGCGTCAGGAACAGACTCAATGTCAAAAACGAGATACTTCACATCATTATCTTTCACCGATCACTCCTCGTCAGGCGTTATCCTTTAATTCTTAAAATAAAAAGCATGTTGCCCGCCTGGTAACGCAACATGCTTTTAAAGAGTGCGCCGTTATTGATTGAATGAGAATATCCATCTGCCCTATCAGGCCGTATACCGTGAGCGCATCATGCCGGTGTACAGCCAGGGTCAGGGCCGGGGTAATCCCGCCTGATTACTTCTTTGCCTTTTCTTCCAGTTTTCCGAGAAGGTCCTGGATAAAGGGGTCCGTATCCTTCTCTTTGGCCTGCTTCAGCGGATCCACGGATTTTTTTGACTTAACCCTGAGGGCAGCCAGTATTGCCGCGTAGCGCACCTGCGCGCTCTCGTCATTGACCAGAACATTGTTAAGGGCGTCGGCAGAGCTTTCTTCCCCTATGAGCCCCAGGGAAATTGCGGACTCCATCCTGACCATTTCGCGTTTATCGGAAAGGAGGTTGATAAGGCCCGGCACGGCGTCCTTCTCCTTTTTATCGCCAAGAAACTGCGACGCTTCAATAAGGGTTTTTTCATCGCTGCCTGATGATAAATCGGCTATATATTCCTTTGCTGTTTTTTCGGTTTTAGCTTCCTGCGCCTGCGCCATAACACAAGCTGCGGCTATGAACAACATGATGCATATAAATCGTTTCATGGCACACTCCATTTAAATTTTTTGGATATTGGAGCATTATCTTCCTATAAAAAATTATGTCAATAATTTTATAATCGGGCGAACCTGCTTTTTTAAACAGCACCGCGCCCCGACCCTATTTACCTCATCCCCTGGCCCCTTCTCCATCAAATGGAGAAGGGGAATAGGAATATAGCAATTGATATGAAAACCTTTTCCTTTTTAAGGAGAGAGTGTGCAAAGCGCGGGTACGGTCAAAAAGCGTGCCCGGAGCGCGTGTGAGGATTGTATAAAAATAGTCTATTTTCTGCAAATTTTGTTTACAGTTTATAACCAATGATTGTAGGCTGTCATAAAATCAGCATGCGCGGCGTGTTTCACCGTCATTTGAAAACACCTCGAAAAACTGAGAACACCAGCACATATAAGGACACGGCAGATTACCATGAGCAGATCAGATGATCATACCGAAGATCAGAATAACGAAAACTTTGAAGAGATGCTAGAGCAATCCATGAACCGGAGGGACGATTTCGCCGTCGGCGCCAGGGTCGAAGGAAAAGTCGTCTTCATTACCGGCGAACTCGTCTTCGTTGATATATCCGGCAAGAGTGAAGCGGTCATCGGCATCCAGGAATTCAGGAACGACGACGGGACGCTGTCAGTACAGGTGGGGGACATACTGCAGGCCTATGTTGTTTCCCGCACCGGAGGGGAGATTCACCTCACCGGAAACCTCGGCA
>CAZZHU010000255.1:0-4209 GCA_964654045.1 uncultured Leptospirales bacterium | reverse complement strand
TGAATATGGCGATAAAGACATCATTCCGCAAGCAATACCCTTAAAACGCAATATTCGGGGAAAAGAAAGATGTTTTATTTACATTACTTTTCACCTGAAGTACAGTAATCTTGACCACCCGCAAAATGATACAGTCAAAAACACGGCTCTGCCAGTAGAGGATACAATATTTAAGAATATATGCAGTCCGCCAATTCCCTTTATGATAAAGGGAGCGCCGGTTAAAAACCCTAAAAAAAATCAAAATACAGACATAATGATAGATGATGAGATTAAAGATGACAATAAAAATGAGACTTTATTAGATGAGCAATCATAATTTGACTTGCTGCATATTTCATTATCACCCGCCACATATCCTCTCGCCGCCTCCGGCAATGTCGGCGATCATTTCGATGAATAAAAGCTCTTCACCTCAGCATTCTTGAGAAGAATCGCAAGGATCAGTATCGGGTAAATGAGGCTGATGCCTATGGATACTATCCCGATCATGAAACCGGCGATGCCGCCCTTCATTATCACGTACATTGATCTGACAATTGCCACACCGATCGACACGTAGGCGTAATACATGTTCAACCGGAGCGCCATGCCCTTGTTCATCAGGAGAAATATTCCCGCGACAAGAAGCAGCACGGAAACAAGGGACCCCGCCGCCAGTATGATGTTGTAAAAGTCGCCTACAAACGCGTTCATTGAATTCCAGTACCTGATGCTTGACACACCCAGTATGCCGAAAAGAATATCAAATATCCCGAACATGGTGGCCATGTTAGGCCTTGTCCCGGTATCCGCCATGACAACCTCCGATAATTGTAATTCATTATTATTAGCAGGCCGTAAGAATCCGGTCAAGAACATTAAGCCGGGGGAACACTATAAAGGGAAACCTGTATAAGTATTGACAAAAACGGCCGGATCCCCACCCTGTTTCCACGATCAACCGGGTTGACGCCCGCAGAGAGCGCACAACATGCCATATAAGACCCTGCTCCAATGATTCCGTCGACGGAGCATCATACTGATGACAGCTGAGGAGGATTATGAACTACCACAACACCGTGTACAGGGACCTTGCAAAAAAATTCAGCCTCGAGGCCATGATAGGGCCGGACGAAACAGAGTCGCTCCTGACAGAGCTCCTGATCCACTGCTTCACCATGGACGAAGCGGCGCTGGCGGTTCACCTCCCCTTTTTCTACAAGACCCATCCGCTGGAAAAGGTGGCGCGCGCGGCAGGGAAAGATCCGGGCGACATCAAGCCGCTGCTCGATTCGATGGTAGCGAAGGGCGTGATCAGGGGACGCGGTAACGGATACGCTCTCCTCCCCATCCTGCCCGGCATGTTCGAAAATGTGCTCATGGACGGCCATGACACGCCGTGGCACCGCGAGTTCGCCCGCATCGCCAACCGTCTATATGAGACCGGGTACGTAAGGAAATACCTGGAACACCCCACGCGGGTCGTCCGGAGCATCCCGTTAAACCTGGAACAGAGCGCCGCCGGCACCGCCGTTGACCGGGACCGGGTGGAGCAGATGATCAGGTCCCATGACCTCATGGCGGTGCTCAACAACTGCCAGTGCCGCCATGCCCGGCACCTGGAGGGAAAAGAGTGCCGCCGCGCCGGCCAGCTCGACGGGTGCCTCGCCTTCGGGAGCATCGCCCGCATGTACATAGACCGCGGCGGCGCACGGCAGGTCGACGCGGATTCCATGCGCTCCATCGTGAAGGACCGCATCGCCATGAACCTGGTCTTCTTCGCCGGCAACGTCGCGGCCGGGAGCCCGAACCAGATCTGCACCTGCTGCGACTGCTGCTGCCACATGCTGGGACAGATCATCGGCGTTGATCCGGGACTCATCGTCAACGTCCCGAAATACCGCGCCGCGGTTGACGAAAACAAATGCACCGACTGCGGCAGGTGCCTCCCGCCATGCAACCTCGGGGCGCATACCATGGAAGGAAAACGGCACCGCTACGACCCGGACCGTTGCGTGGGCTGCGGTCTCTGCGTGAAGGCCTGCCCCGCAGCGGCCATCGACATGATTGAAACCGATGGATACCGGAAGCCCGCGGCTGACTTCAAACGCCTGGCCATCAGGCTGGCTCCGGCGAAGATCATAGCGATGATAAAGGGGAAGCTTACCGGAAAATAAAAGGACACGAGGATTGCCCCAGAGATAATAGGCAATGCTGTAATAGAGTTAATAACACTTTACCCATATCTCTCCCCCATGTAATATTTTTATCTTATATTTTACCGGATGTAATAATATTCTACGCGATTGTACTAGTCAAGATTACAACCGTCTGGACGGTCGTTAATTATTTGAACAGAAATTAAGAAATATGCATTATTAAAGAAAAAGAATAGGTCATCTAATTAAATGCGTGGTTATTTTCCTGTTGTTCCCATAGGGAAGGTTGATAGTTATCTGTTTTTCGGATTTAGAGCAACTGACAGACCGATAGTTATCGGTAACTCATGGGAGCCTGGGTAACCGCCAGACCGATTGTTATCGGTATTTCCGGGGTCAGAGTAACCCCCTCCTCCATCTGAACACCGCGGGCCCGCATAAATAGCTTGAGAAACCCTCTTCCCACGACGAAAAATATCACAAGCAGAATCGCCAACAATAATCATTACACTGGAAGTATCTATGAAAGCAATCATCACCGTAGTCGGCAGGGACCAGGTCGGCATCATAGCCGCGGTAAGCGCGAAACTGGCCGCATGCGGCGTCAACATCCTCGACATCAGCCAGACCATCATGCAGGAGAACTTCACCATGATGATGTCCGTGGACCTGGCGGGGAGCAGCATCTCACTCAAGGAGCTCAAGGCCCAGCTCGCCGAAATCGGCAGAGCCATGGGACTGGTCATCAACATCTACAACGAAGAACTGTTCAATTCCATGCACCGGGTATAAGCCATGAACCAGCACGAAGTCATCGAAACCCTGAAAATGATCCAGGAGGAGAAGCTCGATATCCGCACCATTACCATGGGGATATCGCTGCGGGACTGCGCTGACGGGAGCATGAAAAAATCATGCGACAGGATCCGCGACAAGATCGGGCGCCTCGCCGGCAGGCTCGCCGTCGTGGGCAACGAGATCGAGGAAAGCTACGGGGTGCCGATCATCAACAAGCGGATCGCGGTGACGCCCATCTCGCTCGTGGCCGAAAGTTCGGATACCGACGATTACCTCCCCTTCGCCCGGGCCCTGGAGGAAGCGGCCCGTGACGCGAATGTTAATTTCATCGGGGGCTTCTCCGCGCTGGTCCACAAGGGAATGACCCCGGGGGACCGGAAGCTCATCGACGCCATCCCACGCGCCCTGTCCGAAACCGAGCGGGTCTGCTCATCAGTCAACGTGGCCACGAGCCGCTCCGGCATCAACATGGACGGCATCAGGATCATGGGAAAAACAATCAGGGAGATCGCCGCGGCCACGAAGGAGAACGGGAGCGTGGGCTGCGCGAAACTGGTGGTCTTCGCCAATGCCCCGGACGACAATCCCTTCATGGCCGGCGCCTTCCACGGCATCGGCGAGGCGGAGGCGGTCATCAACGTGGGTATCAGCGGGCCCGGCGTCATCAAGGGGGCACTCGAGAAGATCAAGGGGAGCGACCTGGAGACCGTGGCCGAGACCATCAAGCGGACCTCCTTCAAGATCACGCGGGTGGGTCAGCTTGTCGCCCGCGAAGCGGCCCGGCGCCTGGGTGTTCCCTTCGGCATCGTGGACGTATCCCTGGCGCCTACGCCGTCGGTGGGCGACAGCGTGGCCTACATACTTGAGGAGATGGGGCTGGAGCGCTGCGGCGCGCCCGGTTCGACGGCGGCGCTCATGCTCCTGAACGACGCGGTCAAGAAGGGCGGCCTCATGGCGTCGTCCTTCGTGGGGGGCCTCTCCGGCGCCTTCATCCCGGTGAGCGAAGACCTGGGCATGATCGAGGCCGCGGAACAGGGAGCCCTCTCGATCGAGAAGCTCGAGGCCATGACCGCGGTCTGTTCAGTGGGACTTGACATGATAGCAATCCCGGGCGACACCGGGGCCGACACCATCGCGGCCATCATCGCGGACGAAGCCGCCATCGGCGTGGCAAACAACAAGACCACGGCCGTGCGTATCATACCGGTCTTCGGAAAAAAGGCGGGCGACTTCGTGGAATTCGGCGGACTGCTCGGCAGGGCGCCGGTCA
>CAZZHU010000254.1:0-4227 GCA_964654045.1 uncultured Leptospirales bacterium | reverse complement strand
TGCCGCCGAAGAGGTAGTTGCCGATATCCGGCACCAGGGGCAGGTGGTCGGTGCAGCGCATGTAGAAGCACCCGACGAGCTCAATGGCCTTTTGTACGCAGGCTTCGCGCTCCTCCGGCGTGGCGCATTTCATCATGTCCGCTTCGAAATATGGCTGGAACCACCGGTCCATGCGGCCCAGGGAGAGGCCGGCGTTGGTGTTCTCCATGTGTAGGCCCACCCATCCGATCCACGACGCGTTCACCGCTTCGTCCAGTGTCTCGCAGGGATTCTCCGGGACCTTCCGGCAGATTTCGGCCAGGCGGAGCAGTTCAATTTTCCTGGCCGGGTCCTGTTCCGCTGCCGCCTCCCGGCCTGCCTGCTTCGAAAGGTTCT
Organism: uncultured Leptospirales bacterium; assembly: GCA_964654045.1. Classification (GTDB taxonomy): domain Bacteria; phylum Spirochaetota; class UBA4802; order UBA4802; family UBA5550; genus RBG-16-49-21. Next base: position 3,852 of record CAZZHU010000254.1, on the reverse strand, counting down.
TCGCGTAAGCGGCCAGGCCCTCCAGACAGAGGATCATCGCATCCAGGAGATTCCGCTTACCGGTTTCACGCGTCTTTTCAAGCTCTCTATGTATTTCTTCGATATAGCCTTTTGTCCCGATCCTGAGGAGCTTCGGGAAGTCCGCTATGGTATGGGAGAGGGCCGCCGTTTTCCAGAGGAAATACACGGCAAAGCGCTCGTCGATGCGTTGGCACAGGGGATTCCCGTACTCCTTCCGCACCCACTCCCGGAAATTCCGCTGGGTCCAGAAGGGGAACACCTCCCGGTGCAAAACGCTCCTCGTTTCCTCCGAGATGGCGTAGGAATTCAGTTCCCGTCCCGCCACGTTGCCGAGCTCGCTCCAGATCATGGTGCCCACGGCGTCCGGGTAGAGTATGACCCCGATCTCCTTCGTGGTGGAGGTGCCGGCGACGAGGTCGTCCTTCCGGATGACCGGCTTCCGGCGCTCCATCATGTATTTGTAGGCATGGGCCTGCCGGAGCTCCGGCGGCCATTCGGCGCCGTCCCGTTTCTTCTCGAAGCCGTTTTCCCTGAACCATTCGGTCATGAGGCGGACCCGCTCGTGGCAGATCTCGGGCTTCGTGGTGAAATGCAGGTCCAGGAATTTCTTCAGGCGGGGAAAATCCGCCAGTGAATATTCGGGAAGATACTGGTCCGCCAGGTGCTTCACACCGGGGTCCCGGGCCGGCGACTTCAGCATCCCTTCCCGCACCTTCTTTTCCGCCGGGGCAGGCTTGAGGCCCCCTTTCCGGGAATCCTCGATCTTCCGGCGCCGGTGCTCCCGTATCAGCTTCTCCTGCATCTTTTCATGCTTCCTGTGCAGGAGCAGGGAAATCAGATAATTGAAGACATTGGGATACACGAAGTTCCCCTCGATGCGCAATTTTCCCTTTATTAAAAAAAGCACCATCTCGTTGGGGGGCAGATTGATGGCTTCCCTGATCGACGCGCCGTCCCTGAAGACAAGGATCGAATCTATGTCATCGGGGATTTTCTTCACGACCGATACGGAGCCGTCGCGGAACCTGATGGCAGACTCAACACTCGAGTCTTCGGTGCGGACCCCGATGGAGAAATTGATCCACCCGTCATCGCCGCCCAGGTACGCGCGCTTTGAAGGCCTCCGGTTGTAGACCGCCGCCATCAGATGGAGCAGGAACCTGACAAGGATATTCGTGAAATTCATATCAACACCTCGTGACTAAAACATTGTCCCATGATACCCCCCAACCCCCCTCAGGGGGACTCAAGTAAAATAAGCAACAATGATTTGAAGAAAGCCCCCCTCCGGGGGATTTAGGGGGCTCTTGAATATTATACTACGACAATATATATTAATCGACCGTGCTTATAAAGTCGTACGAAAATTATTGCCGCTCCGCCGGCGGGCGTTTACAGGGCGGCGCGGACGATGCCGGCCAGCTCCCCGGCTGTGAGTTCAACGGGGTTCGCCTTCATGCTGCTCGCTTTCCGGGCCTGCTCTACGATGGCGTCGATGTCGCCGTCAGCAACGCCGTGGCGGGAAAGTCCCGGAATCGCTAGTTCCGCGCACACAGACCCGATCCAGTCTGCGGCGTCCTCGACCGAGGCGTGGGCGTCGCCGGTCAGGAGCGCGGCGGCCTCCCTGAATTTTTCCAGGCTTTCGGCTTTTCCGCGATTGCGCGCTGCATGCCAGTTGGCCAGCAGCGCGCGGGAAAGCAGGGCCGCGCACACCGCCCCGTGGGGCGCGCCGGGAAACATGCCGCCGATCACCGCGGCCAGGCCATGCACCGCGCCGAGGCCGGCGTTGGCCAGGGCCATGCCGCTCATCAGGGACGCCAGGGACATGTCACGCCGCGCTTCCAGGTCTCTTCCGTCATGAAACACCATGGGGAGGGCGGAAGCGGCAAGGAGGATTCCCTCGCGGCAGATTGCGTCGGTCAGGGGATTCGCCCGGGATGACAGGAAAGACTCAATAAGCTGGGTAAGGGCATCGAGGCCGCAGGCGGCTGTTTCCTCCGGCGGAAGCGCGAGAGTCAATTCCGGGTCCACCACGGCGGCCAGCGGCATGATATGCGGGCTCCGCAGGCTCACCTTGACCCGATGCTCCGGCGATGTGATCACGGAATTCCTGGTCACTTCGGAACCGGTCCCGGCCGTGGTGGGGACGGCAACGCAGGGGGCCGCGGGCAGGTCCAGGGGCCGGGCCCCGCCGATCACCTCCAGGTGGTCCATGAGGTCGCCGGTATTGATAACAAATGCGGCTATTGCCTTGGCCGCGTCAATAACGCTCCCGCCGCCGATACCGATAACTATCCGGGGGTTGAACGTTCGCGCCGCCGCAATCCCTTCCCGCACCATGGCCACGGTGGGCTCTCCCTTCACCGGGAAATGTTCCACCGCGATGCCCGCCGTGCCGAGGGATTCGAGCAGTCCATCGTGGCGGGCCGGCGTTTTGCCGGTAACCACGAAGGCCCGGCTGCCGAAGTTCGAAGCCAGCCGCGGCAGCTCGCGGACGGTCCCCTCGCCGAAGATAACGCGGCCCGCGGTGGAGAACTCGAAGGTCATGCCATGGCCCAGCCTTCATCATCGGGAAAAACGGCGCGGTACTTAACGCTGCTCCGCGGTTCCGCCATCATGGCGGCAACAGCGTCGCGCCACGCGGCGTAATGGGCGGTTTCCTTGTGGCGGCCCGGCGCGTTGATGTCACGGTAGGCCTCGACCAGGACGAACCGCGACGGGTCGTCCTCCCGCTGGATCACGTCGAACCGGGCAATCCCCGGCTCGCGCACGCTCTCGGACGCATTCAGTATGGTGGCCATCTTGAAATCTTCAATACGATCCGGTTTTACGTGGACATTGACCTGGACGATGAGCATGGAGATCCTCCCTGCATAATGGGTATTCCCGTCATGACGACGGATACGGCAATGCAATCTTCGACCAAGAGGAACGAGGCTGTTAAATAATTGACAAAGAGAAATTATAACTGCATTATAACTGGACTTTTTTCTATAATAGTACTTTCACTCCCGCGGCATGCCGCGATGGAGAAAAACGAATGAAAGTACTGTTTATATATGAAACAAGTGTAATGACTCTGATACAAATATCAACATTTTTTTATTAATTAATATCATATGTCTTTTCATAAGGCGCCATTTTATCATACGTCAGTAATTATTTTAATCGCCGGCATCATTATGATTACCGGCCATCTACGCCCTGCATCGGCCATCAGCGCGGGCCAGAACCCCTTCGGCATCAAGTGGCGTATCATCAAGACAACCCACTTCAAGGTCATCTATCCGGCTGAAATCGAAAAGGACGCGAAGCGCGTCGCCGCCACCCTGGAGCACGCCTATCCCCACGTGACCAGAACGCTGAAGTTCAAGCCGAAGCGCCTTTCGGTGCTCCTCTATACCCAGTCCGCCGAATCGAACGGTTATGCAGCGTACATGCCGCGGCGGACCCAGTGGTGGAACACGCCGCCCCAGGACTCCTTCGCCGGGACGAACGACTGGTACACGGAGCTGGCCATCCATGAGTTCAGGCATATCGTGCAGCTGGACAGCCTGGACCGCGGCTTCAACAAGTTCCTGCACGTCCTCTTTGGCGAGCAGGGGCCCTATGTCATGGGAAACATCTCGGTCCCCTGGTGGTTTTTCGAGGGTGACGCCGTCGGCATGGAAACCGCCCTCACATCGAGCGGGCGGGGACGTATCCCGGAATTCGATGTTGAGCTGCGGGCCCTCCTTCTCTCGGGAAAGCGCTACAAGTACTTCAAGGCCCTCTTCGGTTCGTACAGGGACTGGGACCCTCTCAGCTCGCCCTACCTCCTGGGCTACTACA
>CAZZHU010000253.1:0-4297 GCA_964654045.1 uncultured Leptospirales bacterium | reverse complement strand
TGCTGGGTCCCCTTCAGGTTGTCGACCATCAAGGTTACCTTTGCCCGCTCCTCTTCCTGGCGAAACACCGAGTCTACGATCGACTCGATGGCGGAGGTCAACTCCTCGAAGGAAGCCGACATCTCCTCGCTCAGGGAGGCCTGTTCCATCGACATCTCCGAAAGGTTCCTGCCCATCGACTCTTCTTCACGGCCGATGTTCAGGAGCTCGTTTGAAGTCATCTGGGCCTTCTCCATGATGCCTTCGAGGTTTCTGTTCCTGTCCTCCAGGTTGTCTTTGAGCTTGTTGACCTCGCGGTTCATGGTCTTGATCTTGTCGGCAAGCCCCAGCGAGAGAAGGACCATCTGCATGGCCCCGCCGAGGGGGACGCCCTGGTGCGTTATGAAGGATTCAGGAAGAACGCGCACCGCCTTCAGGATATAGAGGCACGCGCCGAATATCAGAGCGCCCCAGGCGATCAGGAAGAACCGCGCCGGCCGGCTCCCCTGCCGGAGGCAGAGAAAGCCCGTTACGATGAGGATAACGGCCAGCGCGAAGGTTGCGCCCATGGCGGGTATGACAATAAAATAATACGCGGTGTTCCCGAAGAACGGTGTAAGGGCTCCCGTTGCCACCATGATCACGGCGCCGATGATGGGAAAAACAACAATGACCCGGTGGAGCCGGGGGACATATGTCTTCGTGTCCAGGAATTTCTGCATGAACAGGGAGGTTGATATCATGACCAGGGAGACGCCCAGGAGGATGCAGTTCATCGACATCCAGCTGATTTTCCTCCAGATGAACTCGTTCCCGACGCCGTTCTCGGAGATTATGTAGAAAAGGAATGAAAATATAAAGAAGACCAGGTAAAAATAGTTCTCATCGCGGGACATGAAAAAAATAAAAAAGTTGTAGAGCATGATGATGATCATGGCCCCCAGCAGGACCCCCAGCACGATCTGCTCATTCCGCTCGCTCTTTATGAACTCCACCGGGGACATGAGGCGCAGGGGAAACACGATGCCGTCCCCGCTCTGGGCCCGCAGGTAAAAGTGGTATGTCTCACCCGGCTTCAGGTTCAGCTCATATACAAAGGTGCGGCGCTTGATTTCCCTGCCCGTGAATGGCTCGGCGCGTCCCTGCCGCTGCTCGGTAAAACCGCCCTTCGGGCGCATGGTATACAGGGAAACATAATCGATGAGGGGATGGTTCAGCTCGAGGAGCCAGTCCTTCTCTTCTCCGGTTTCGTTTTTAATGTAGAACCTGATCCACCAGGCCGACCTCGTCTGCCCGATGTTGGGGACCACCTCGCTGCTCACCGCGAACCTGTTCCTGTAATGGGGGCCGGATACCTGATCGATTATCAGCTCCTTACCCGGATCCTCCAGCAAGGCGATATAACCGCCCGGTATTTCGTAATAATCGCCTTTTTTTGTAATCGTGAAAACCTTCTGTGCCGACGCGGGGAGGATGAATGATATCAGCATCACGAAGGTCAGCATACTGATAATTGCGGCAGCGGCGGATCTGGTGCGGTTATTCATGGTTATGGTCCTTACGTGTAGTAATACCTGAATCACAGGTCATCACGTTAACAATCCCCATATTTATCAATCTTATTTCAGATATCCTGCGTCAGGCACGGCAATCTGTCAACAGGCACCGGACATGATCAGCGGACAAGACGCTCAATGATAAAATAAAAAAACGCGGCGGCCCCCAGGTAGAGCAGCATGACAAGAAATGCCGCGGGTATCTTGATCCGGTTCTTTTTCTCCCGGATCTGTATAAAAGCATACAGGCACGACACGCCCAGGATGATTTCCGGGATGATGATATAGAGTGCGGTATGGCTCACCATGGCCACGTTCCTCGCGTACCATGAAGGGAGCATCCACACGGTCTCCTCGGACGCCCCGAATATCACCAGGGCCAGCAGGGCCGCGGCCCAATAACCGGAGCGTAATGATACGCGCTCACCGACCCGCACGGAAGTATATACGATTATAAATACGGGGATGGCCCACAGGCCCGCCATGTAACCGGAAACGGTCCCGATTTTCACGAACCCGTCTTCCGGGAAGACCAGTATTCCCAGCTGGTGCGACAGGAACCAGTCAGGGAACACCTGGAAGACGCTCAGGATAAGCGCGAAGAGCCAGATGTTGATCCAGAGATCATGGCCGCGGAGCTTCGCCGTGACCGGGAGCGCAACATTGTACAGGGCAACAAGAATAAAAAGCCTGACGCCGGTCTCCAGGCCCGGTATCAGGAGTACGGGAAGGCACAGAACGGAAAACGCGGCATGGAAGATGACAGCGTCGCGCTCTTCAGGGATCATAGATAATTTCATGGTCGTCTCCTTTTCACTCAATCCACTGGTCTGCCCGGGGCGGCCAGTCTGTTACTTCGATATGCCCGGGATATCGGCCACCTCGCGGATCCGGTCCTCGATCTGCCTGAGGAGCTTTTTTTCATCTGCCACTTTCAGGACAACCGCATTTCGCGGACAGACTTCGACGCACCGCCCGCATCCCTTGCAATCGGGCCCGATGACGGCCTTGCCGTTTTTCATGATGATGGTTGCGACAAAGCATTTGTCCACGCAGATCCCGCAGCCGTCGCACTTCTTCGGGTCGACGCGGACGGTAATGCCCGGCAGTTTCTTGTAGGTATTGTCCAGGTTGGGCCCGCGGTCCTTCATGTGCGTGCGGTAGAGACAGTTGACGTCGTCGCAGAAGCATATGAACATGAGGTCTTTGAAGCTGAGCCAGTACGCCAGGGGATCGATCCACACGTGGGCGATATTGGCGATGAGCCCCATTGTAGCGGCGCGTCGTATATGATCGATGGCCTCTTTCGTGGTTATCCTGCGCCCGTTGGAGGGATTGATCCTTTTAATTGCCGGGCCAAGGACGATGCAGCCGATGCCGCGTTCCTCGGCAGGGAGCTTGTTATGGTGCCGGCAGATGCATTCATTGAGCACAAACTTGTCGTCGATCTTCGAGACCAGCTTTTCCATGATTGTGCGCGGAAGGGCCACCGACCTGGGGAGGTTCAGGTTAACGCTGATGGGCACGGAGGTCACTTCATTATAGGGCCGCTTGAAAAAAGGATTGATAATCCATTTCAAAACAGGAACATTACTGTATTTCTTTCCTGCCCGAATGACCGGCCATGACATCCAGACCATGAAATTAACCAGCTTTTTACCGGGACCATATTTAAACATAACTACCTCGTGTTATTATCTGTCTATTATTCCTTTTTTCAGCGGCAGCCACCAGGTGAACCCGTACAGAATTGTCCTTAGCACAACCATGGAGGCGGGTATCCCCTTTTCCCTTCCTATTTTTAACGATACGGCCGGTATTTCCACGATATGAAGTATGACCAGGCCGATGAAAAATATACGGGACAGGAGAGGATCACCGGGAAACAGGAAGCGCCCCAGCGCCAGTGACAAGCCATAGAGGACTATCGAGCCGATCATCAGAAAATACCAGAACATTTTATTTTGTATCATAACTCCTCCGGTCCGACCGCTATAGTATACTATACCAAACAACCGTCAATAAGTCAAATTGGACGTCCGTCCAATAATCATTAATCTTTAACATCGATTCCGTGTCAAGGATTAACTAAACATTGTAATCGGAATTGTTATAACTGATACTATCGGGGTCAGAGTAACTGTATAAATAATCTCCCCAAACCGAAAGAGCATCAGAAAAAGAACCGAACGGCCGAGGACTGTCTGAGTCTTCATCATCTATCCTGTAACGCAGGCCGTGAGGTTTTTTCTGATGCGATTCACACCGAGTCGCTGAAACGCAGCACCAGCTCGAAGACGCCGTCATCCAGTTTCTTTTCGATATCAGGAAACATCTTCTCGAACACATGGAGCATGGGGCGGTTTTCAACCAGGACCTCCGCCGTAAAGCCGAGGAGTCCCTCGCGCTTGGCCAATAGTATCAGGTATGCCAGGAGCTCGGTCCCGATCCCGCGGTTATGCATGTCGTCGCGGACCGCAAAGGCGACTTCGGCCGTGTGGTTCTTTTCGTCCTTGATCATCTGGCCCATGCCGGCGGGGACATACTTGCCGCCTTCCTCGACAAAGGCCAGGATGACCAGCTCCCTGGTGTAATCGATCACCACGAAATCCTGCCGCCGCTCGTGGGGCATGTCGAGGCGCGACGACATGAAGCGGCGCTGGAAGCTCTGGTCCGAAAGGGAGTAGAACAGGTCCTTGATGATGGTCTCGTCGTTTATGTTCACCGGCCGCATCATCAGCGCGGTACCCTGCCGGGTCGTC
>CAZZHU010000252.1:0-4301 GCA_964654045.1 uncultured Leptospirales bacterium | reverse complement strand
TAAATGATCTCATTTCCCCCTCTCCTTACCAAGGAGAGGGGGTCAGGGGGTGAGGCCTTACCAAGGCCCAGGGCGCGCAGAGCGCGGGTGAGGTCTAAAAGTGGAGAGGTGCCAGGGTGGGGTTTGACCAGTGAGAGGGGGTCAGGGGGTGAGGGCAAAGAAAGTCTACCGGTAATACCCCTTCTGCTCCTTCACGGTCGAGGTAGGATACCGCCCGTAGTGGTGGCCGGGCCAGATGACCGTGTTGTCCGGCAGGGACAGGATCTTGTTCCTGATGGAGTCCATGATCTTCTTCATGGAGCCGTCCGGCAGATCGGTACGCCCCATCCCCTCGGTGAAGAGGGTGTCGCCGGTGAAGATATGCCCCGGCATATAGAGGCATATGCTCCCGGTTGAATGGCCCGGCGTCTCCATGACGCGGAGCTGGCCGGAGCCGATAGCGATCAGGTCCCCGTCCTTCAGGGTCATCTGCGGAGGCGGCGACGTCCTGCCCCCCATGGTGCGGGAAAAGAACCTGCTCGTGAGGCTCCCGAGCTTGCGCGCGTCCGCCTCGTGTATCAGGAGGGAGGCGCCGGTCTTCTTCATCCAGTAGTCGTTCCCCGAGGTATGGTCAAAATGACCGTGGGTGTTGATAATATACTTTATGGTGACGCCATGCTTTTTGACAACGCTCTCGATGGCCTCGTGGTCCCCGGCCGGGTCGATGAGGACCCCTTCCTTCGTCTTTTCGTCCGCCACCAGGTAGCAGAACACCGCCATGTGGGTCACTAAAATTTGTTCGATTATCATAAAATACTTCCTTTATATTATTATGCCCTCACCCCGCCTCCGGCGCACCCTCTCCCATTTTTAATCCTCACCCCCCTGCCCCCCTCTCCATAAAATGGCGAGGGGGGAATAGATATATACCTTGTCGCGGAAACCCTCTCCATTTGATGGAGAGGGTGCGCAAAGCGCGGGTGAGGTCTCGATAGGGGGTCAGGGGGTGAGGTCATATATCCACATCCAGTCATCAACTCCCGGCCAGGACCATAGCTTGAGCGAACGGACCATCTTCAGCTTTTCCAGATCATGATAAAAATCATCATCAGCGGAAGAACCGCGGCTCCCGATGAAGATCAGCGTTTTCCCGCCTGCCGCCCGGTACAGGCGCAGGGCATTGGCCGCCATGGGGTCAAAGATCGGGGGCCAGCAGAGGAACAGCGTCCGCTCCGGATACCGCCCCGCCATTGTCTCGTCCCCTTCCTGCACGTGGAACCAGGTGTCGTCGAACCACTGGTTCCCCTCCCGCCAGTCCCAGGGGGCCTCCTCGCCGGGAGGCCGGCTGTCATAGGCGATGATATCGGCCCCGGCCCCGCGCAGGCACCGGGCCCAGTATCCGCCCCCGGCGCCGATCTCGACCAGGGGGGAACAGGCGGCGATCTCCTCCACGATATCGATGGTCGGTATCGAAAAGGCGTAACGGCTTATATAATCAGGACGCGCTTCATTCAGGAGAGACAGGAGCCCTTCGCGGTCGTTTTTTTTGTGCGCCTCCACCAGCGCCAGGGCCTCTTCAAGATAGGGGTTGCTGATTTTCCATTCCCCCTCGCGGGCGGCATAGCGGGTAATATCGCGCTCTGCTTCCGGAACATCGTCCGGCTTCCCGAACCGGTGCGGCGCTATGGCGAAATCATCGTCATAGGCGCCGATAACTATCTGCCGGAGCGAGGCCGGATCGGCTATGACCCCGTCCTTGGCCTTCCTGTTCATTCCCTGGATGAGCTTCTCGATCCTCTGGGCATCGCCCCGGGTACCGGCCAGGGACCAGCAGGAGGCCATCCGCACCGGCCTGAAGCTGCGGGTGTACTTGGACTTTGCCGTGCCCTTCCGGTGCTCCCCGTAGCGGCGCTCCAGGTCATCGGTGGACCCGGTGTAGTAGGAGCCGTTTTCGCATTCCAGCATATAGACAAACCAGCGAGCGGTATCTTTCATATTCATCCCGGGGACACAGGTAAGGCGGGGCGCTGATTTATCTGTCATCGCCGCGCCCCTGCGCTCCCCCATCAGGAAGGAGGGAGATGTAAATTTGCAAGAAATTTTTTATTGAAGGCGGATAAGTCCGCGGGTCATGGGCGGCAATCAATCTGTTTTCCGAATCGCCTCATTGACGCTGCCGTGGGCATTGACGGCTTCCTTCATGTTGAGCAATTCAAGGATTTTCGATATACCGGCATTGGAGCAGGCGACAGCCACGTTTACCCCGCGTTCCCTGGCCGCCTCCCTGAAACCGGCGAGGAGGCCGACCCCCACGGAATCCACGGTGTTCACCCGGTTAAGATCAAGGACGACCCGCGTAATCCCGGAATTCGAAATAGCCCTGATAAGCTCCCGCGACATCTCGGGATAACTGTAGATATCAAGGGCATCCTTTTGTATCTCGACAACAGACGCCTCACCGGCCTCATAGGTATGAACCAATTTTTTCACAGTATCCCCCCCGATACAACAAACAAATAAAGAACCACTATCATACCGGTGTCAAATCATTATCGGAAATGACAAATTTTTCTGTTCAGCGGGAGAAAAAAAATCAGCAAAACCTATTAATTGCTGCCCGTTGTCAGCCCGCCCTGTTGACGTATAAGAAATAAGGTATTATATTATTTTAACATACTCTAAACCTGGAGGGTTCTTTAATGAAAACATATTTATATATAGCCCTGGCGATAACTCTTCTAACTGCCCCGCTGCAGGCGGGACCCTTCCTTGACGTGGAAACCGGCCCTGTTTTTACCGGGTTGAACGACGCGCGTATCCCCGGCAAATACGGCACGCGGTTATCATTGCCCGGCGTCCTGGGCAACGAGCCATGGTATTTCATACGGGCCAGGGCCGGATGGACCATCAAGGAACAGCATACCATATACGTCCTGGCGGCCCCGTTGAAAGTCGATTACGAGGGCAGGTCAGACAGGTTCATCTTTTTCAAAAACAGGCTCTTCTTCCCTTTGACCCCGATACGGGCATCCTTTAAATTCAACTCGTGGCGCCTCACGTACCGCTATGACATCGTCAAGAACGACAAAATTGAGTTCGGGCTGGGCCTCACCGGGAAGATCAGGGACGCCTACATCAGGCTCGATAGCCTGGACCAGAAAACCACCAGGCCGGACCTGGGCTTCGTGCCCCTCATAACCATCAGGCTGCAGTGGATGTTCGCGCCCAATTTCAGCTTCCTCCTGGACGCTGACTGGCTCGTGGGTCCCGTGGGCCGCGCCGAGGACATCCTCTTCGCGTTTCAGTACCATATAAACAAGAACGTGCTGATCAAGGCCGGGTACCGCATCCTGGAGGGAGGCGCGGACAACTCGAAGGTGTATACCTTCTCGATGTTCCATTACGCCGTGTTCGGGACCACGGTAATGTTTTAGGGGTCTCTGGGGGGGCTGAATAACCCGGAGGGGGACTTTTAAAAAACGCGGCTGATTAACCGCCCTTATAAATCCCGCGTCCCCGGCACGGCGATTCAACGCCGGCGGTACTGCGTTTCGATGATCCCTCGCGCCTGTTCATACAGCTCCTTCCCGTCCATCCCGATGGCTCGGTCTATGCAGATGAGGGCGTTTTTGTAATCACCGTTCTTGTAGGCGTATTTGGCCATCAGGTAATGGAGGCGGTCAAAGGCGGGATCGAAGCGGGTCGCCTTTTTCAGGATATGGACCGCGTCGGTAAACTTTTTCTGCGTGGCATAGACCCGGGCCAGGGCTATATAGGCATAGATGAAGTACTCGTTCAATTCGATGGCGCGGATGAAATAATGGACCGCCTTTTCGAAATTCCCCTGGCGAATCCACTCCACCGCCATATCATAGCAGTCATCCGCTTCAATGTCCTCGTAATGCTTCATATGAATAATAAAATATAATTATGAGAAGAAGGTCAATAATTTTATAGTAATCTGATTGCGGCCCCCTCACCCGCGCTCCGTGCCTTTTATCCTCACCTGCGCTCTGCGCCTTTTATCCTCACCTGCGCTCTGCGCCTTTTATCCTCACCCGCGCTCCGCGACTTTAATCCTCACCCGCGCTTCGCGCACCCTCTCCATCAAATGGAGAGGGTTTCCGCAATAATAATTTTATTTTGCCCACTTTTCCCTGAATAGAATATCCTCACCCCCCTGGCCTTTTCATCGTCTGACCTCACCCGCGCTCCGCGACTTTAATCCTCACCTGCGCTCTGCGCCTTTTATCCTCACCCGCGCTCTGCGCCTTTTATCCTCACCCGCGCTCCGCGCACCCTCTCCATCAAATGGAGAGGGT
>CAZZHU010000251.1:0-4334 GCA_964654045.1 uncultured Leptospirales bacterium | reverse complement strand
TATCCCGTACTTTTCTTCCAGCATTGAATTTACGTTTCGTATTATTCCGTCGGTATCATTCCCGACGGCCGTACCGGATGCGCAGATGTGGCACGACAGGAATACTTCCGTTGAATTGATCGACCAGATGTGGAGGCCGTGGACGCTTCCCACGCCGGGAACGGATCCGATGTCCCGGTAGACCTCACCCGTGTCGATATGGGCCGGGGTCCCCTGTAAAAAGATTCTCGCCGAGTCGCGGATGATGGAGAAGGAGCTCCCGGCGATCATGACTACGATTATCAGGCTTATGACGAGGTCCACCAGTACCAGCCCGGTGAAGTAGAGGATGATGGCGGCGCCGATGACAGCCACCGATGAGACGGTGTCGTACAGGAGGTGCAGGAAGGCGGCTTTCATGTTCAGGGTCCGGTGCCGGTCCCGCATCAGCAGGAGCATGGAAAAGAGGTTGCCCGCCAGGCCGATGAACGCAACCGGGACCATGACCCTGAGATCGATGGGAACGGGGTGGAGATAGCGCGCCACCGCCTCGTACACGATGTAAAAGCCGATGCCGATAAGGGAAAGGGCGTTCACCAGCGCCACGGCGACTTCGAAGCGCTTGAGGCCGAAGGTGAAAGTATCATCCGGCTTTTTCTCCGAAACCTTTTCGCCGGCGTAGCCCATGATCAGGGAAAGCACGTCGGATAGGTTGTGTCCCGCGTCGGATATGAGCGCCAGGCTGCCTGATACGAGGCCGCCGATGTACTCCGCGGCGGTGATCACCATGTTGAAGAAGATGACCAGGACCAGCCTGCCCCTGCTCGCCGGACGATGATGATTATGGTCGCGGCCTCCATGGCTGTGACCGGGATGGTCATATGCGTGATTGTTTTCTTCCATTATTTCCCGCCCGTCATTCATTGATATGCTCGAATCCCCGGGTGAATACCTGCTTCACATGGTCGTCGTCAAGGGATCAGCAGATGGACCTGCCGTTACGCCGGTACCTGACCAGGCGCGCCTGCTTCAGGAAGCGCAGCTGGTGCGATACGGCGGACTGGTTCATATCAAGGAAAAAATGCTCATCATTCAGTTTTGTCAATCTCTAATTAAATAGACTTGTTGCGAAACTGCCGACTCGCGCCCGCAGAGGGCACTTGCGGGGTTTTTTAAAGTGCTTCGCGCCTTAAGCCCCTTCAGTAAATTAAGAATTGCAGCAAGTCTAATATAATAATTCGTTAACAGGAGATATCAATACAGGCAAAAGCGATTCCCCGCCGGGCCCGTACCAGGTGGTATAATTGGCATAATCCGGACCTGCTCCTTTATGGAGGAGGCCCATGGGTCTCCCGGGTCATCACCCAACACTGGAAGAGCCGCACGGGATTCCGGAAATTTTTCGGGTATCCGGATCGGGTTAGGTCCCGGGCAGGAACATGTCAGGGGAGTTTTCCCCGGATGCTGCTGTTAATTATCTTGACAACATCACATCGCGGTACTATCTGTTTAACCCCGAAATCGTTCACTTGATTACCGGCATAACTACTTTGGAAAACAGGTCGATGGGGAGCTTGCGCATGGGATACCGTGTAGCTGAAAAAAAACATCAAACACAGCTGATTTGTCTTGCGATAGGAATCATTACCATCGTTTCAACGTTGCCGTTTGTGAGTTCCTATCTCTTCGGATGGGACTCGGCGCAGTTCGCGTTTGGCATTCATGACTTCAATATTGAAAAGCATCAGCCCCACCCGCCCGGGTTCCCCGTGCTTATATTCCTGGCCAGAATGCTGTATTTCTTCCTGGGCGACGCGAATCTCTCCCTCATCGGAATAATGCTGACTTTTTCAGTAGCGGCTTCAGTCGCCTATTATTTGTTTATTTACGATATCACCGGGGACCGGGTTCTTTCTGTATTCAGCACGCTTTTTTTCATATGCAATCCGGTTTTCTGGTTTAACCGCGAGGTCGCCCTTACCTACGCGGCTGATGCCCTTGCGGGAACCCTTCTGCCCTACCTCGCCTACAGGATTGTTTATAAACACGATGCGCGATACATATACCCGCTGGCTGCTTCACTGGCGATCATGGGCGGTGTGCGGTCCTTCCTTATCCCGCTTTTTTCGCTTTTATTTATTTATTCTCTTTTACATATAAGAAAGGAAAGTGCCGGATGCGCCGGGCCGCTTTCCTTTACTGATTTTGATTTCAAAAAGATTATGGCCGGCGTTGTTATTTTCATGGTTGCAATTCTTCTATGGTTTCTCCCGGTTTCATTCTTATCCGGGGGGCCCGGTCATTACCTCCGGGTTAACAGCGAGTATTTCAATTCGATAGCGAAGGATTCCTCCTGGCTTTCAGGGGCTCCCTGGCGGGTAACCCACACGCAAATAAGACTTGTTATTTCTGCTTTATTTGCCGGGATTACCGGAATAATGATACCTATCGCATTCCTCGCAATAATTAAAATTAAACAGGCCGTCATGAGAAAGACCGCCGATTCCGGTGCTGAAAAAACGCGGACCGGCACGGGTGCGCTGTTTGTCCTGTGCTGGATTGTTCCTTCGCTGCTGATATACGGATTTGTTCACTTCGGGAATGCCGGATATGTTTTAACTATCGTCCCGGTTTTCCATATCATCGCCACGTTCGGGATGAAGCACATGTTGACACGCAGGATCGGCGTGATCATCCTCGCCATGCTTCTTGCGCTGCAGTGTTCTTTATTCATCTGTATGCCGTCAATCTATGCTTTGCCAATGGCAAATCCGGGCAAAACCGAGGAATACGGAACCATTATGAAGCTGGTGTACCGGTATGATCCCTGGCTCCTGTTGTTTAACGCGAACACTGTCAAAGAATTTAATGCACGAATGCAACGCATCATTACCGAGATCGATGCCTGCATGAAAAAAACAGGCGGCGGGAAAAAAACGCTGATACTGGTGCCGGCGAGCGACACGCTCACGGGCTGGAGAAGCTATTTTCGCCAGCTGCAGTATTATTACCGAACGCGCACGGTCACTCGCGTCGACAACAACGGTGTAATCTCCGCGGACTCGGGATTCATTGTTTTCATTCCGGATACGGTCAGGGTGGCCGATCCTCCCCGGAACGGGAATCTGATCCGGCGCAAAACCATTTACTGCTGTCATATCGGCGATACGGACCGGATCGTTCTGCGGGACAATCTGCTGATGTGGAGTAAGAAATGAATAGTACCGATAAACCGGGCCGGTGTTCAGATCCTGCAATGACAGCCGCCAGGGGAGAATCTCAACGTACTACTATCTTCCCATGGGCTGCGGAGGGGCCTCCCGGGAGATGGCGAGGAATAATGGGGCCGGCGCAGGGCGCCGTTTTCTTTCCGCCCCCTTTCTTGCTGGCGCGCAAAAGAAAGGGGGCATATAATCATGCCCGGGTACGCGGCCCCGCCTAGCGGGCAATCTCGAGGCGCCCTGACTTTTCCATGAGGTCTTTCGCCTTGCCGTAGATATTGCGCGAGGCCCCGGCGACCTCCTCGATTCCCTGCACCATGCCCGTCATGTCATGATTGGCGCTTTCCACTGACTTGGAAACGCTCTGGACCGCGGTTTTCTGCTCCTCGGTGCTGACGCCGATACCGTTCGCCAGGTCCGTGTTCTTGATCACCTGCTCGATGATCACGTTTATGTGCCCTTCCTCCGCGGCAATGCTCTCCTTCAGTACCCGGATCTTCTCGGAGCTCGCGTCAATGTCGCGGATCATCTCCTTGATGATCACGGCGGCGGAGCGGATGATCTCCACGCCGTCGGTGGTTGTTTTCGTGTTCAGGGAGAGGACCGTGTCGATCTGCTTGATGCTGTCGGAGGTCTGGACCGCGAGCTTGCCGATCTCGTCGGCCACGACGGCGAATCCCCGCCCGGATTCACCGGCCCGGGCCGCTTCGATGGCGGCATTCAGGGAAAGGAGGTTTATGCGCTCGGCGATATCCACGATGATGGCCACCGTCTCCGATATCATGCCGCTCTGCTCCTTGATTTTCTCGATGGTGCTCTCGACGACGCCGAGCCGCTCGCTGCCGGTTATGGACTTCCGGACCACGGCGGTGATGTCCTCCAGCATGCTGTCCAGGTGGACCCTGGTTTCCCCCTTGATTTTCCTGAACTGGCTCACTATCTGCTCCATCTTTTTGTTCTGGTCGATATGGACGGAGGCCGTGCCGGAGATGTTCTCCGCCGTGCTGAGGAGCTCCTCCGTCGAAGCCGATATCTCCTCGAAGGTCGCCGCGAGGCTCTGCATCTTGTCGTGGAAGGCGCCGACAGCGCGGGTCTGGCCGTCCAGCTCGTGGAAGAGAAAGGTCATGTTCTCGC
>CAZZHU010000250.1:0-4338 GCA_964654045.1 uncultured Leptospirales bacterium | reverse complement strand
TATCAATAAGCCGGTTGCTCACGTGGTCGAGCATCTCTTCGCGCAATACTTTCTCGTCAATCTCGAACGTCTCATAATTATCGTGCTGCCGATCCATGTGGAGGATCTTGTTCTTGTTGTCGACGATAAGAATCATTGAGCTGAAATCGCTGTACTGCAGTTCCAGCGAATATCCCGCGTCTACTTCATAGATGATGATACTGTCGAGATTGAATTCGCTCCTCAATCTATCAAGCTCTTCCCTGTTTCTATTTAAATAATGGGTCACTATGCCCAGGGTCTGATAATACTGGAAATCGCCATCGCCGGAAAACTGCAAGAAACGCTCTGACTCGGTCCTTGACGTGTGCAGGTCCTTGCTGGTTTTTTCAATGAGGATCAATTCATTGATTTTCTTGTATGGTTCCAGCCACTGTGAAAGATTTTTATTGAACAGTTTGAGGGTGACCGGCGTGTTATGGGTCTTTCGGACTATGATGCCGGTTTTTTTTAATTTCGAGAGTGCCTTGCCGTTGTTTATTTCATTTTTTACATGGTATTTCACACAGGATGTGGCAAACAATAATACCATTAAGAGTATGCCGTATTTCTTCATTTGCTACCTCGATTGGACTGTTCAATAACAGCGTATGGCATGATTATTTGAAAGTCTGTCAGGAGTCAATATTAAAATGAGCTCAGGGATCTTCTTCCGCTGTCGGTAACGGTTATACGCACCGGCGCGCAGTCACGCCCGTCTGAATAACGGATCATGCCGAAGTTTTTGAGCCACGTAAAAAAGTAGAAATCAAGGAATGATATCATCAGCAGGTTGTTCCGGTTGCTGAAACCGGTCATCTCAAAGAATTCATTTGCTATGCTGTCGAGTTTTACGGCGCCGTGTCTTCTGAGGAGAAGATCTTTAAGTATGTTCCTGGTGGCGTTAAGTTCCCGCGCCGATTCCGTATCGGATGGAAACAGCTCTTCCCAGGGGGTCCTGTTCCAGAAGGCGTTGAAGAGCTTATGGTAGATCGCCGCGGCGGACGTTTCAGCCGCATTGATCCGGGCAAGGCGTCCGTTTCTCAGCAGAATCCCGCAGGAGTCCATCATGCGCAAGCACTGCTTGATGTAAATGACCAGGAGTTCCGGGTCGTTGATTTCGCCGGCCAGTGCTGATGCGGACGCGGCGTCCAGGCAGTGCCGGTAAAAGCCCTGGCTGAAACAGCCTTCCGCGTCAAGGGTATATGTATTGTTCGATATCGTATCGATGAGAAACAGGGCAAGGCGGACTGCGAAACAGCCGTTCATGTCAGGATCTGACGTGAGATTTTGCCGGGCACTGCCAAGATAACTGTAATACTGGCCTATTGATTCAAGAACAGCGATGCTTGATAAATGATCTTGTGATGTTTCGTTGGTATCGAGGCAGGAATTGCCGTTTCCGGAATGAATAGCTGAGTATTCACTGTGAAACGGCCGGTTTGATTTTGTTCCCTGTTTGCTCGTCATTGCTATGGTTTAATCGTATTTGTTAATGTCAAAGAATCGGTAGTAAATTATGTTTTAATTAATTATAAGAACTTCTAATTCAACTCAAAATTATTGATACATACACTAAAGATTTAGATCGATCTCTTTTTGATGAAACCAGAATTAATTGGTGAGAAAACTACCTTATGTTTGATCATGTAAATTAAAATTAATTTAAAGTCAAGATAAATCTAATTTTTTTATAAAATTTTTCTGTATTTGAACGCGCATGCAGCTTTCGCGCGCGGAAGGGAAACGTCATAGTCGCGCGGGATTATCAATTAATTTCACGCCATGAGCCGTTCCGCTGCTGTATGATTAATATTTCCCTGTGCGTAAAGTGCAGAATCCGGATTATTCTGAATGATTGTTTTTATCTGTCCCGCCAGTTCACCGGATCGGAAGCGCGAAGGCGGTGAAAAACCGTCGGTCGTTTCCCTCATGAGGCCCGTAATTCTGCTTTCGGAAATTCTATAGTCCGTCAGAAGTTCGCTCAGGTTTCTGTGCGCTGCTTCCAGTCGTTTGTTCTGATTGTATTCGCCTTTATCAATGTCGCCGGCGATATCGCGGACCGAGGCGAGGGCGTTCCTGATATCGGGCATTTCGATTATTTTCACGGACGGCGCGGCGGCGGGCTGCACCGGGTTGGGCACCTGTTCGCCATAGGCGCTCATGGTTGACCGGATATCGGTTAGCGTCTCGTTCAATGCCTGCGTGTTTATGCTTCCCGTCACGATCGCGCCGGTGGCAATATTCCTGAGACGCAGTGAAATGGATATGGCCTTCTGTATGACATTCTGTGACATCTGGGCGATGTTCAAAGCGTCTCCGAGGGAGCGCTCTATGCTGAGCCGCTCCGTGATGCTCTTCACCGACATCCTGGTATTGTCATGATCCCGCACGGGAATGGCTATTTCGGGCGCTGTCCGCGGGAGCGAAGCTGAATGTAACGATATATTGCTCATATCCGTTTTGATGATCATGGCGGTTCCCTCCCTCCTTATAAAAAGGTATCACGGATTCGGTGATTTGTCAATGAGTTCTTCGCGTAATCGGGCCATTTCCTCGCCGCTCAGGCTGATTGTAACAGTCCCGCCTCCCGGATGGGGAAAGGTCAGGTTGCAGCCGTCGCTCCCGTGTTCTACCTTGAATTTCCTGGTTCCCGGCATTCTCACCGATGGAGCGAGCCAGTCATCAGCGGTAAACTCGGCAATCTGGATAAGAACACCGAAGGCGTTCTTCGGGTGGATGAAGAGTTCCTTCCATACATTCCCGTATTCATGGTATCCAAAGTAGGGGATACCGTTCCGCTCAAGCTCCGCGGCGGCTTTTTTAATGTCCTGCGTTTGCATGGTTATATGGTGTACCCCCCCCTCCTTTTTGGCAAGGAACCCGTCGAGGAAACTGTTCTGTCCCGTCGCGGTAAGGAGTTCAAGCCTGCTCAGGTCGCCCAGGTAGAGGTTTTGCCAGAGGTAGTTCATGGCATCATCGCGGCTGCTGGAACCGGGAACGGCCCCGAGAAGGGCCGAAAAAAACCGGTATGCCTTGTCGTAATCTTTCACCGCGATGGCGATATGGTCGATTCGTGAGATCATGGTTTTGCTCCTGTTGTTACATGTTTCTTGGCATGGGGTTTTTATAGCATGCTCCCCGTCCCCCTGGGGCATGAAACATGGATTCTTTATTATGCAATAGATGACTGGAATGTTAAAAAATAGCATATATGTTTCAATCATTATTTATTCCTTTACTCTTTTGAACCCCATGTAATGATCTCTCCCGCGCTCTGCGCGCCCTCTCCAGGGGTGAGGTCTTATGGAGAGTGGGGCCTGGGATGAGGCAGAAAATATTGCCAGAGATGTTACAAGTCAGCGCTATTTTTTTGAGGCGCTCATAATAAAATACTTGAATAAATCAATAAATCCATTAAGACCAACTGCGAGGAAAAAGGTTTATCGTGAAAATCCTGTATCTGCTGATAATCGCGTTGCTTATCCTGGGAAGTCCCGGCTGCAAGGAAAAGCCGGAACCGAACAGGGTTGACCTGGAACAGATTGATGTTGATGATTCAAACGATTACCGGCATATTTTTAAAGAAGAAATTGAGAAAGAAAAGGAACGAAGCAATAAACAAAGGAAAAAAGAATTTTAGTGACGGGCGCCCCGGCCATGATACGGTAACCACGCCGGTCCGACTGAATATTTTTGCATGACAAGAGGAGAGGGTGATGAAGGAAAAAATTAAGTTTATTGTGCCCCTTGCGGTGTTGACCATGGTGTTCGCGCTGTACCAGTTTTCCTGCTTTAAATCAGGCGATTCAACCCTGTTCGGCGATATAGGCCAGTCCCCCCTGCGCAAGGAAGCGGAAACCGCACAGGCCGTGGAAATCCAGGACACCTTCCGGAAAATATTCAACCTGTACAAGGAACGGGTCGTGTTCATAACAACGGAACAGGTTGTGCGTGTCCAGCCAAATCCCTTCTTCGATGATCCCTTCATGAGGGAATTCTTCGGCAGCGGCGGCCGTGCCCGGACCGAGCGGCGCCGCGGCCTCGGCTCCGGCTTTATCATATCGGAGGATGGGTACGTGTGCACCAATCATCACGTGGTGGCCGGCGTCGATACGGTCACGGTGGGAATCAACGAAAGGACCTACAGGGCTACCATCGTCGGTTCGGACGAGCGGACTGACATAGCCCTGCTGAAGATCAACGCACCCGGGAAGCTCAAGCCCGTTTACCTGGGCGATTCGGACAGGGTCCAGGTGGGGGACTGGGCCGTGGCCATCGGCAATCCCTTCGGCCTTGACCGGACTTTCACTGTCGGCG
>CAZZHU010000249.1:0-4373 GCA_964654045.1 uncultured Leptospirales bacterium | reverse complement strand
CTATTGTTATATGCTCAGGGTAAAAACCTTTTTTATATTACAGTATTACTCTGACCCCAGGGTTTTGTATTGTTGTTCCTCTGATACCTGAAATGGGTATTATTAAACTTGAATCTTATTCAAGTATATTTTATAATGTCCCCTATGAATAATATAATAAAAACAATATTAACAATATTAATAATTCTTGCAACGACCATTGTGAATACCCAGGATATAAAAGAAACTGATAGCAGGGATACCCTGCTCAAGGAAATTGCACAAAACATTAACGCTTATAAAGATAAAGTAGTAACCCTTCGGCTCAAGCTGAAGCATGTTGATAAAATTTTCGAAAAAATAACGTTTTATGATAAAAAGAATCATGATATAGAGTTTAATATCTCAGATAGATTTTTGAAAAAGCGAATAGCTCCTGATATGCTGAATATACATGAAGGAATGCTTTACAATGTGAGTTTTATTGTTCAGAATGTTGGAAACCTTGGCCAGATTATTGCCGAATTAAAAGGATTTAAACCGGTAATTCTTGATTTTTTTCCGGAAGATGATAAGAAATAAAAAAGAGAAAGCAGAATAGCTGGGCGGCTATCCTGCCTTCTCCTAAAACGCAGTGCCAAGTTTCCAATATGGTAAAATCGGGAGGGAATTACCATATATCAACTTGTATAATATAAATCGGCATTTGGTGTATAAAACTTAAGCTTTTTTTAATTAAACTATATTTTTTTTATAATTGTAAGCTATTAAGTTAGAGTAAATCTCATATTGTACGCTCAGGGCTCTCCCCTATTTGTTATTTTAGTATTTACTCTGACCCCTGGCATCCTTTTTCTAATATGCCTATTATATTATGGCTAACATGGTCCATTGAAGATTACCGGTTATAATAATTATAATATAATCATGATTAATATTGACCTGATATCGTGTCCATGATAGAGTTATCGAGTTTAAAATTATATGTTAAAAACATGAAAGCCCGATAAATGATGAGATCATTCCTTAGAATCCGCATAACGGGATATGATTCCGCTCTATTATCGAAGGGGATTGATTGACAGGAACGGTGATCAAAGTCTTCGGCAGGTTTTACACGGTTGAATTTGACGGCCGGAGAATAAACAGCACCCTGAGGGGCAGGTTGAGGAAGGATAAGCGTCTTGAGAAATATTCCGAGGCGGTAGCGGTCGGAGATGTCGTTGAGTTCGAACTGGATAATGACGATACGGGCGCCATCGAGTCTGTGCATGATCGGCGGAACGTATTCACCAGGAAATATAAAGACAGTGACCGTGACGATCTTATCGCCGCCAACATAGACCAGATCGTGGTGATCCAGTGTTTCGCGACGCCCCGTCTCAATCTGCGGTTCGTGGACCGTCTCCTGGTCAGGGGAAACAAGGAGGGGATTCCGGTGTTGCTCTGCGCGAATAAGCATGACCTTGCCGGGGATGGCGACATCGAGATGCTCCGGGATTATTACCGGGGATATGACCTCGACGTCATCCTGACGAGCGCGGTGAACGGCGAGGGGCTTGATGAGCTGAA
This sequence comes from uncultured Leptospirales bacterium, assembly GCA_964654045.1. Lineage (GTDB taxonomy): Bacteria > Spirochaetota > UBA4802 > UBA4802 > UBA5550 > RBG-16-49-21. The sequence continues at coordinate 2,822 of CAZZHU010000249.1, read as the reverse complement.
ATCAGCCTTTTCGGGCAGGCTCTCAATCCTCATCGGGAATTCCGGGGTAGGGAAAACCAGCATCCTCAACAGCATATTTCCCGGCCTTGACCTGAGAACGACCGAGGTATCAGAAAGCACCGGCAAGGGCCGCCATACGACGACCAATGTGGAGATGTTCCGCCTGGAAGGCGACACGAGAATCATAGATACACCGGGCCTTAGGGAATTCGGCCTCATGGACATCGAGCCGGAGGAACTGGGAATATACTTCATGGAATTCGGAAAATACGCCCGCAAATGCGGTTTCAGCCCCTGCACCCATGAACATGAACCGAACTGTGAAATCAAGAAACAGGTTGAGAAGGGGAAGATAAGCGAGGAGCGGTATATATCGTACCTTAATATCCTCGCCACCCTGAAGGATTATTACGAAAACCGGTACCGATGACATGATAAGCGTGAAGCAGCTCCGCATCTCCTTTGACGGGAAAACAATCATTGACGGGATCGACTTCTTCGTCCCCGAGGGAGCGACTCTCGTGCTCATGGGAAAAAACGGATCCGGGAAATCGGTCATTCTCAAGGCCCTCTCCGGCCTTATTGGATATGACGGTACTATCGAGATCAATGGCGTGGATATCCGCGAGCTTTACCGCGACCGCTATCGTATCATTGCCGACGCATCGCGGCAGTTCCGCGTCGCCTACGTGTTCCAGAAGGGGGGGCTTTTCGATTCCATGAACGTGTTCGATAATGTCGCCTTCGGTCTCCGCCGGATGAACGTTAACGAGGAATCCATTGAGACAATTGTAGTCAATTCCCTTGCGCGGGTCGGGCTCAGGGGCAGCGAGGGGAAGCTGATTGCCGAGCTGTCCGGAGGGATGCAGAAGCGCGTGGGCCTCGCCCGGGCGATCTGCCTCAATCCCAATGTTATTTTTTTCGACGACCCGACCGCGGGACTCGACCCGATACTCTCCGATTCCATCGCCGACCTTATCCTCGAGATTAAAAACTCACTGAACACGACGTCCATCGTCGTCACCCATGACGCCACGGTAGCCCGGAAGGTCGCCGATTCCATCGCGCTGCTCTACAACGGCAAAATTGTCAATGAAGGCGACAGCTCCGCTTTTTTTTCGAGGACCGATACCTACGCGCGGCAGTTCATAGACGGCGATATAGAGGGGCCCATAGATATTTTTTAATGATTCGTGCCAGAGAACCGGCGTGCCTGCCTCATGCGGAACGGGGCCGGCAGCGTTTGAGACAACTGCCCGCATCCTGATGCATGCGATGAGAGGATTATTATTATGAGACCATCCCTGAGCGGCGTATTCTGTCTGGTGACGTTATTGTTTCTCGGCGCGTCATTATTCTTTACGATCAATGTCTTTATCTTCAAGAACAGGCTCAGCGATCCTGGCGGACCCGGTGAATTCGCTTCGGGCCAGAAGGTGACGGTCGTAAGGATTATCGACGGAGACGAGATATCGGTGAACATGGGCGAAGCCCGGTTCATTGTCCGCCTTCTCGGCATATGGTCGTACGACGCCACGGCGAATGACACCCTGACCCAGGGGCAGGGGAGGGCCGCGATGAATCATCTCGAAGCGATAGTGCTCAACAGGGAAGTTGAGCTGGTGTTTGAGACGTTCCGGAGAGACGAGAACAAGAGGGTGCTCGCCGCCGTGCATGTAAATAATACCGATGTCGGATATGACATGGTTTCGAAGGGAATATGCCTCGTGTACACAAAGTATGCCTTCCCGGGGATCGATACGTATCTCCAGGCGGAGCTCGCCGCCGAAAAGAAAAGACTCGGCCTCTGGGGCGATACCGGCATCGTGATCAGGTCCCGGGTATTAAAAAAGCTCTGGGACCATGAACGCCGGAACAAGGAGGGTGACTGATGTTCAGGGTGCTATGGCTCTTATTCAGAAAAAAGGGAATTACCGCGAAGCTGGGGAACAATGGCAAGGTGCTGCTGATATTCCTTTTCCTCATATGGTATTCCACATCGGGATACCTCTACTTTGAATTGCCGAAAAAACCGGACCTGGGGTGGCTGGACGCCCTTTGGTGGACCCTGGTCACCATGGCCACGGTCGGTTACGGCGATTATTTTCCCGTATCCGCCGGAGGACGATACCTGGTCGGCGTTCCCACCATGGTCTTCGGCATCGGCTTTCTCGGGTTTATCATATCCGAGGTCGCGTCCAATCTTATAGAATCCCAATCGAGGAGGCTCCAGGGCATGCTCAACGTTAAACTAAAAGATCACGTCATCATCGTTAATTTCAGCAGGCTGGATGAGATCATGAACATCATAGAGGAGCTGAAACTGGACCCGTCAACCCGGGACAAGGGTATCTGCCTGATAGATGAAACCCTCGAAACAATTCCCCAGCGCCTCAACGAGGAAGGCGTGTTATTTGTAAGGGGGAACCCGACAGAAGAGGCGACGCTCAGCCAGGCCAATCTTCAACAGGCCAGCAATGCCATCATTTTATCCAGGGACCGGAGCAATCCCCACTCCGATGACCAGAACCTGGTCACCACGCTGGTCATCGAAAAACTCAATCCCGGTATTTTCACCATAGCCGAGGTCCTGGACCCGCAGAAAATCCGCCAGTTCGAGCTGGCCGGCTGCAACAGCGTGATCTGCGTTTCGCAGTTCGCGGCCAATCTTATAATCCAGGAGCTCCAGGACCCGGGATTGAAGGATATCCTCACCGATCTGATGAGCAACCGTGAAGGGAGCCAGATCTATTTCGTGGACATCAAAAAAATGCGGGAGTGGAAATACCGGGAGCTCGTGCTGTGGGGTCTGGAAAACAAAT
>CAZZHU010000248.1:0-4410 GCA_964654045.1 uncultured Leptospirales bacterium | reverse complement strand
TCAGGGTGGATTATGACAACGAGCTCATCGCGAGCAACTACGGCAACAGCCTCTATTTCAAGAGCTACTGGCGGCCGTCTCAGTACAATGAGTTCCTGCACCTGGCCTGGGAGCCGTACCGCGGAGACGAAGTCTACTACCGCACCAAGATCCACCGGGCCTACGTCAAGGTGAGCGTCGATTACTTCACCGCCACCGTCGGCAGGCAGCAGATTCGCTTCGGCAGCGGTAAGCTCTGGAACCCGCTGGACATCCTCAACCCCATTTCGCCCACCTTCATCGAGGGTGGCGACGACCAGAAGGGGACCGACGCCGTCAAGCTTGACTTTTTTCCAAACGACACAACCGAGATATCCGTCATCTACGACATGAAAAAAAGCAATAATAAGATTGGGCACTTCAACATGCAGGACTGCAACTATATTCTCCGGGCAAAGACCTCCATTAAGGACACAGACATTGCCCTGCTGGGGGGGTACGTCTCCCGCCGGGGAGTAGGGGGGTTCGATTTCGCCGCCATACTCTTCGACGGCATGCTCAGGGGGAGCCTCTTGATCAACCAGGCGGGGGAGGCCTATATGAAAAAGTACGACCCGCGCTACTGGTGGAGATATCTTCTCACCGGCAGGGACGAGCGGTCCCCGGTTTTCTTCCAGGCCAATGTCGGCTACGAGTACACCTTCAAGGCAGGGGTCTATTTCCTGGTGGAATATTTCTATAACCAGCGGGCCATAAACTACAACAAGGACCTGAAGATGGCCTCGACCATGTCGTCGTTCAACGCCATGGATCAGAAGACCTATCTGCAGCTGGCGAACCAGTTCCTCACAACCAACCAGCATTACCTGGCCGTGGCCCTGGGATACGATTTCCACCCTCTCGTCCGGGGAGAATTCTTCACCATCGGCGACATCCAGGGGCAGGGTATTTTCTGGTCGCCGGCGCTCAAGATCAACGCCTATGAAAACCTGGATTTCACCATCGGCGCGATGGGCGCTTTCGTCTTTAACAACAAGGCCTCTGATTTTTCCGAGTTCAGGAAGAACTACCTCTTCTATGCGTCGGGAAGCTACGTGTTTTGACAGCACCGCGACTGCGAATAATAAATTCTTTATCGTCAGTCCCCTCATCCCCCAGCCCCTTCTCCCATTGTTCTATTAAAAAAAGGAGAAGGGGGGAATTAAATAAGAGTCATTATCAAAGAAACCTTCTCCTTTTTTCCGGACTAAATGGGGGTCAGCATCTAGTACATCCGTGTACGATGCTGCATGCGCAACATCCTGTCGCTTGGTGTGCCCCGGAGGGGCAGGTGAGGGTCGCAATTACTAATTCATCACAAACCCAGAAATCTCCCCGGATTTTTCTCGGTTATTTTCTTCCGCTCCTCAGCGGTCAACTCGACGAAGATGGTATTGATGGAAGAGTAGAAATGCCCTTCCATTTCCACCATGTAATAATCCGATCCGAATAGCATTTTCTCGCCCATGGGGCCCGCGATCATTTTCTTTATAGTCGGGTAAAAATCCCGGTAGCTGAAGGTATAGGATATATCGGTAAACACATTCTCATACCGCATGGCCAGGTTGATGATCTTGTCGACCCATGTGCCTTTTTTACCCGACAGGTACAGGCGCCACTCATCCTCGCCGCCGAAGTGTGCCAGGTTCAGGCGAAGCTTTTTATACCTTTCCAGTACCGGGACCCAGTTGCGCGGATCGTTGAAATAGCGCTTCCATTTTGACCGGACAAGGAACCTCTCGTTCCTGTCAATATATTCATACTCGTCCCCGTTAAATATGGTCCCCTTTACCCGGATGGAATGGAAATCAGTATTGATCCCGCCTCCGGAGCAATGGGTGGTGACCGGTATACCTTTTTCCTCACAGTGGTCGAATATATCCATGAGGACCGGATCGCTGGGGAGATATCCGAGGGCGGGATAGATCTTGATACCATGAAAATCCCTGTTCGTCCCCACCGACTCTTTCACCAGGTCGATGATTCCTTTTCTTCTCGGATCCACAGCCAGGAACGGAAAAAGAATGTCCCTGAATCCATTCTTAAGCTCGATCATCTCCCTCTTCTGGGAAAGGAAACTATCATCCTGGTCTCTGGCGTCTTTAAAGCCGAACTGAAAATCCATCATGAGGGGAGTAAATTTCGTATCATGGGGATAGTAGCGGACCATGATGTCGAAGATATCCTTCATCGAGGCCCTGTTGCCGGTTTTAAGGAAATAGGCGTAGCTGCTCAGCCTGTCCCGGTCCGTCCAGGGCAGCAGGTTGTGGAGAAATATGGCCGCCTGGCCCACATCATTGCGCCTGACCCAGAACTTCTGGAAATAGGCATCCGGCACATACTTGAAATTAAAGATATGGCAGTGCACATCTATCATGGTGAATACCCTCCCATAATCCCATGTCCCGGGAAATTTGCAAAATTATCAGGCAGTGGGCTGCCTCAAAAGCCCCCCTCCGGGGGGTTTGGGGGGCGACAGGAGACTGACTCTTTTTATATCTTTTTACGGATGAATGGCTGAACTATTGTATCGGGTTCTTAAAATCATCGAGATTAACACCGTCAAGATGCTGCTGGATGAGCGGCTCCAGGTCATCGGCGGTAACGAGCATTTCCCCATATGCAGGATGGTGATCAAATATGAACACGATATAGGAGAGGAAGCTCCTGGTTATCTTGATGCCGAATTCGGCGAAATAGACATCAACGCCGTCCTGAAGGCATTTACCGACGGTGATAGTGTCTTCCGATTCATTGAAGTGTTCTGCCCGCTCTTTAAAGAGGCGCGGCACCGCTTCATCCTCAAAAAGCAGGTATGTTATTCCCGCTTCCTCCAGCAGCTGCTTGAAGGGTTTTACTCCGATGAATTTGTACAGGGAATACGGTTTCTCATTCTCCATAAACTGTCCCCCCTTACCTGTTCCGGGAGGCCTCCCATTGCTTCCGCTCCCTGTTCACGGTGTAAAAACCGCGGATCAGTTTCCCGCTGCGGAGATACTCGCCGCTGTACTGCTGGGTGAAATAGGCGTTTGCTCCGACCCGCCTGAGCTCCTGCTGCGTGGTCACGGAGCGGGTGAAGTAAAGCCTGCCGTTGACGATCCCCACGTTTTTCAGGTACTCAGTGGCCCCCCTTCCCCAGTTGGGGAAGCGGATCGTCCCGTACAGGTATCCGCCGCTCGCCCTCAGTGAAAGGTACCCGTGATTGCCCGCGGCGTTGACGGTGTAATCCCCGACGTAATCCTTGAGCGACGGCTGCCATGCCCCCAGGGCCGGTCCCTGCTCTTCCTTCCCGCCGATGATCTCGATATACTCGACCTGTTTCATCGAGACAAAAGAAAGGCTCCTCCCCGAATCCTTGCCCTGAAGCGCCTCCCTTTTCGTTGGATAGCCTGACGCATCGCGGGAGCAGATGAATACGTTCCCGGCGATAAAAAGGGCCCGGGCCCGGTAAAAGCTCCCGGAGGTGTCTTTTACCAGCGCGTCATAGCCCGCAAAGGCAGCCAGGAAGAGAATCAGCGCCGCCGTAGCCAGTATTCCCGCTACCGCGGAAATGGCAATGACCTTAATTTGTTTTTTATCAGGCATGGCAAAACCGTTTAACTGTTATTTCCTACATACAGCACAGCGGCAGATAAAAATCAAGCAACAAAAAGTACGGGTTGACGGGGGTGCCGCCTACTGCACAACTATGTTGACCAGTTTCCCCGGCACCACGATGACCTTTTTTACGCTTTTACCCTCGATGAAATCCTTGATCTTCTCGTGCTCCCGGGCCATCTTCTCCATTTCTTCTTTCGTGATTCCGGCGCTCACCTGTTCCTTGCCGCGTATCTTTCCATTTACCTGGAACACGATCTCGACCTCGTCGCGCTTTGCCAGGTCCTCGCTGTAATCGGGCCAGGAAACCTCGTGGAGATGGGTCTTGTTACCCAGCATCTCCCACAGCTCCGCCGCGACATGGGGAATGAAGGGCGAGAGCATGGCCAGGAGCTTGGCGAACACTTCAGAGATGAAGAGTTTGCCTTCGGCCGTGCCATATTCCTTCTCATCAACGAGATAGAGGGCGTTGACCAGCTCCATCATCCGGGCGATAGCCGTATTGTACTGCATCCGCTCACGAATGTCATAGGTGACCGCCTTCACGGTCAGGTGCAGCTCGCGCCGGGCCTTTTCCAGGCTCTCGCTCAGGGTCACCCCGTCGGGGCTGGCGCCAGCCTGGTAGAGGTCGCTGTAGCGGTTCACGAAGCGCCAGATGCGTCCGATGAAGCGGAAGCACCCCTCGACGCCCTTGTCCGACCATTCCAGCTGCTTGTGCGGCGGCGCGGTGAAGAGCATGAAGAGACGCACCGTGTCCGCGCCGTATTTCCCGATTATGGCGTCCGGATCGACAAC
>CAZZHU010000247.1:0-4457 GCA_964654045.1 uncultured Leptospirales bacterium | reverse complement strand
GCGGTGGAAAAGGACGGTCCGGCGGACAGGGCGGGCCTCAGGATAAGGGATGTCATAACCAGGATAGCGGGGAACAGGATACGGGATTTCAACGACCTGGTAGGCATAGTAAGCAGAACGGAGACAGGCAGGAGCATCCAGGTCACCGTCTGGAGGGATAAAAGCGAAATTAACGTGTGGGTAACCGTAAAGGAACGTCCGTGAGACGGGGGAACTCAGAGCTCCCCCACGTTCTCATACTCGCCGTCTCCATAACCCTCGGTACCGGTCATGGCCTTGTTCTCAGGCTCCCGGTCACTGCCTGTATGCGAGGAACCGTTGTTTTTCTTCCTGGTCTCAGGTAATCCCTCTTCCTCTTCCGCGTCGGGTATCATCCTGTTCTGGATCCGGTACAGCATTTCCTGCGTGCTCATGCTTTTCCATTTCCTGGCGGTGTCAATGTGGGCGCCGCGGGGATAGTTGTTGATATACAGCTGGAATTCCCGGGCCGCGAGATCGAATTTTTTCATGAGAAAATAGGCGTACCCTTTCCTGATGCGGGCCGACTCGTCCTTGCCGCTGTCGTAGTTCGAGAGAACCCTGTTGTAATAACCGACGGCCGTTCCGTATTTATGCATGGCAAAATAGCTCTGCCCTATCCAGTAGAGGCTGTTTTCGGAATAACCGCTTTCCGGGAAATTATGCAGCACTCTCCTGAAATTGGAAATGGCGGAGGTAAATTTTCCCCGGCGGTAATTTTCATGGCCGCTCCGGTAGACCTGGTGAACATAGGCATGCTTCACGTCGCCGGCGTAATGACTGAAGTTGCCGTAGTACTTGAGGTAATAATCATACATGTTGTAGGCCATATCGTCCTGCCCCAGGCGTTTGTACGCCCGCGCCTTGCCCAGAATGGCCTCCTCGTTATCGCCGTTCTCTGTAAGGGCGATATCGAACATACGTTTCGATTTCTCATATTTTCTCATCTGGAGGTAGGTATGTCCCAGCTCGGTGTAAACCCTGCTCCTGAACTCGCGGTTTTCAGCGTGATGGAGCAGGCCGAGGAGCTCGTAGATCCCCTCCTCGGTATAGCGCTTCATCACCTTGAGCCGGGCGATCCTTGTCTTGATCTCGCGGGCGAAGGATGGGTCGAGGTCCCTGTTGTTCTTGAGGATATACACGTATTTCAGATAGGCCAGGCGGTTGAGGTTCATCTTCTCATAGCCCTGTGCGATGTAGAAGTACGCTTCGGATTCGACTTTCGTGCCGGGATAGCGCGCGATGACCCTGGTAAAAATATTAATGGAATCATTGATTGCCTCGCTGGATCCGCGCTCGTAGATCAGCTTCCCCTCGGTGAGAAGTTCCTGCGCCTCCCGTTCGTATCGGACAAAATGCTCATAGTAGGCAAACACCCCGATCCCTATGACGACCAGCACCGCGCCCAGAATTAATCCCTGTTTCATAATATGCCCTCGATTAGTATACCTGTATTAGTGATTCATGATACGAGTCAACGCGAAAGAGATCCAGAAATCCGCGTCTTTCGGAAAATATTTCTTAACTTCGGGCAGCAGCAGAAAATCAAGCGCTTTCCGGTACCGGCCGAGTTCAATGTTTGACCTGCCCATGAAGAGCCTGGCTTTAGCCGCGACCTGCCCGCTGCTGCCGGCATCAACAAGTCCGGATAATTCCTTTATCGCTTCGTGATATCTCCCCCTGAAGAAAGTCCGTTTCAATATGCGGTCAATGTCATCGGGCTCAATCACGGTCAGCTGTCGTTCTTGCTTTTCTTCCTTTATCTTAACAATGACCGGGCTCCGGGTGATATTCACGCCGGGGACCAGCCTGTAACCGGAAAGATCCGTGCCGGTTCCCGGGATCAGGCCATAGTAATAGCTCCCCGCCGGCACAGCCGCATCCCTGTATTTCAGGTCTTTGACATTCACGCTGCCGAGGATATCCCTGCTGGAAACCTCGCCGACGGTTGTCACCTGCATGACGGACCTGAACAGACGGTAATAGGTTTCGCCACCGGCGCCGGAATAATCCCAGGTTACCAATACCTCTTCGTTTTCAGCGCGCGCCCCTATTGATTTTATTTTTACCGGTACCGCCTTCTTTTCCTCTTTTTTCGCCGTGACCAGTACGCCGGCGGTCGTGTAGTTCCTGCCCGGGACAAGGTTCCTGTTCTCCTTCCCGTTCAGCGCCTTTACGGTGACAGCGTAATAATAGGGTATGCCGGTGGCTACCCCCTGGTCAAGGTAATCACCGATATCTACCTGCGTATCAAGACGTTCCGACTCCTTCAGGCGGCTCTCGGTATTAATCACCTGCCGTGACCGGTGTATGGTATAAAACATGGCTGATTTTTCGGCCCTGTCCCACGTCAGGCGCACCTTGAGGTCGTCTGTCTCAACGGCCCTGATATTAAAAACCATGGGAAGGTTCTGGTTGGGGCCCACAACGAGCGGGGCCGTCATGTAATTGGAATCCGGGTACAGCTCAACCATGTTCTCCGTGATACTGTTCTTCGACAGGATAACATAGTAATAACTTCCGGGGGTGCAATCCGGATCAGTAACCGCATTCCTGACGCTTCCTTTAACTGTCTGGACAACCCGCGCCTTCCGCGCTTTTTCCACCGTGTCTGTTACCTGGTCCGACCTGGCCACGACATATTCGCCCGAATACTTAGGGTTAAGGTCCCAGGTGATTTTTATGGCGCATTTTTCCCCGGAAGCTTCCGGGAGAAATTCGGCCTTTATATTCCGGGCAATGTTGTCCGGGATTATATCCTTTTTCTCTTTAACAGGCTTTTTCTCTTCTATTTTTTCTTCTTCTTCATCAGCTAAAAACTGGGAATACAGGCTTACCCCTCCTGTGAGGCTGATCAGAATAACAAGTGGCACGAGCCACATCAGTATTCTTGTTTTTTTTTCTCCCATTGATGGATTCCCCTTGGCCTTATCAGCCGGGCCATTCCCGATTTTGCGGCAATGACTCTGTAGTCTAATATACTATTTTTTATATTTTCGGGAAAAAAAATATATATCTTTATATTTTTATTTGTATTCTAATGTCCATAGAGTTATAAAATTGACTTCGATCCTATCATTGTTTTGCTGGTATACGTGGACATATAGAATACTATGCCTGATATAGATTTAAAAATCAGAAGCAGGGACATCGGGACGCTGTTGAAAATGATCAAGTACAGCAACCCCGACATAGACCTGGCAGTCATCCAGAAGGCCTATCTTTTCGCCAATGCCGCCCATGAAGGCCAGAAACGCCTCAGCGGCGAACCCTACATCGTCCATCCGCTGGAAGTGGGCATTATCCTGGCCGGTTTCAAGCTCGATACCGACACCATCGCCGCCGCCCTCCTCCACGACACCGTCGAGGACACCGGCACGTCCCTGGATATGCTCGAGAAGGCCTTCGGCGAGGAGGTGGCACAACTGGTGGACGGCGTCACCAAGATATCGTCGATAAAGAGCAGGACCAAGGCCACCGCCCAGGCCGCGACGCTCAGGAAAATGCTCATCGCCACGGTCAAGGACATCCGCGTCATCATCATTAAGCTCGCCGACAAACTCCACAACATGAGAACCATCATGTTTCAGCCGCCGGAGACCCAGGTGCGCGTGGCAAAGGAGACACTGGACATCTACGCGCCGCTGGCCCGGCGCCTCGGGATGTCGAAGGTATCCAGCGAACTGGAAGACCTGGCGTTCCGCGTCCTCGATCCTGACGCGTATAATGAAATCAGGATCAACATAGCACAGCGCGACACGGAACTCGAGGCATACCTGGAGAACGTCAGGAAGATCCTGGGCGAACGCCTGGCCAACCTCAACATAGACGCCCGGATAACCGGCCGCGCCAAGCACTACTATTCCATCCACAAGAAGATCATGGAGCAGGAAAAACCCTTCGAGGAAATTTACGATATCAGGGCCGTCAGGATCATCACGAAAGAAATCAGGGACTGCTACGGCGTCCTGGGCGTGGTCCATACGCTCTGGTCCCCGATCATTACGCGCTTCAAGGATTATATTGCCGTACCGAAATCAAACATGTACCAGTCGCTGCATACCACCGTCATCGGCCCCGACGGCCACCGCCTCGAGGTGCAGATCCGCACCGAAAAGATGCACGCGACGGCTGAAATGGGCATCGCCGCGCACTGGCTCTACAAGGAAGACCCCAGCGTCATCAAGAAGGAATACAAGAACATAACCTTCCTCAAGGACATCACCGAATGGCAGACCGATCTCCAGGACACGCGCGAGTTCATGAAGAGCCTGAAGATGGACCTGTACGACAACGAAATTTTCGTGTTTACGCCGAAGGGAAAGATCATCAAGCTCCCCAAGGGATCGTCACCGCTTGATTTCGCCTATGCCATCCACACCGAAATAGGCCATACCACCGTGGGCGCCAAGGTTAATTCCCAGATGGTCCCCCTCAAG
>CAZZHU010000246.1:0-4466 GCA_964654045.1 uncultured Leptospirales bacterium | reverse complement strand
GCAGGAAATCCGCGATTATATTATAGATGCGATAAAAAAGCTCCCGGACAAGGAGAAGAAGGTCATCGTCCTGTATTATTACGAGGACCTTACCCTGAAAGAAATCGGCGATGTGCTGGAAGTCACGGAGAGCAGGGTTTCCCAGCTCCATACAAAGGCTATCATGAGGCTGAGGGGCCGGCTCGGGCGTATCAAGCAGAACATCGTGGGATAAAAGGGTAACAATCCCCACAATCGGGACATCACACTGATGGGTGCCGGGGCCGGGTAACTACCGAGGTTTTGATGGCTAATATCAAAGATTTATTCATGCGCCTGGATGTTTCGGACCAGCAGGATGAAAATGCCGTCGAGGTCTATGCCGATTCGGTCGCGCAGGCATTGGAACTGGCCTCACGGGAGCTGGGTATTGACATAAACCTTCTCGACTACCAGGTGCTTGAAAAGGGGACCAGGGGATTCATGGGGCTCGGCCGCGAGCCGTACCGTGTGCTGGTCATCCCCCTGGTCGGAAGCGCGGAACACGCCGAACTGACCGCCCTCGAGCAAAAACTCACCCGCGAACACGTCATGCGCGGCATCAGCATGAAGGCGAACACCGACGGATCTTTCAGGGTCCGCGTCGCCAAGTCCGGGATCTGGCTCACCGTGGACCCGCCAAAGGGCAACGGTCTCAGGGTAACCCTCGACGAGGTGAACAACAAGCTCTATTCAATGAAAATCAACACCGAAGACGCGAAAATCGGGAAGGAAGTGGAAAAGGCATCGGGCAAGCCGGTGAAGATCGGGTCATGGACCGCGAATCCGCAGTATGACAGCTCCATGAACCTGGAGATGACCGAAGATGAAATGAAGGTTTTCATTCACTTCGTACCGCCGCGCTACTGCGGCAGGCATATCGAGTACGACGAGGTCATTGACGCGATGAAGAAGGCCGGCGTCAAGATGGGCATACGGGAAAAGGAGATAAAGGAATACCTGGAGGAGATGGATTACACCCGACCCCTCCTGGCGGCCGAAGGCAGCAGGATGGTCAACGGCAGGGACGCCTATATCGAATACAAGGTGCGGGTAGACAACAAGAGCGTCTCCTTCGAAGAAGACGAGCAGGGCAAGGTCGATTTCCGCAACCTGGAGCTCCTGGAAAACGTCGTGGTGGGACAGCTCCTGGCTGTCAAGGTGCCGGCCGAGGTGGGCGCCCCGGGGCGCACCGTGACCAACCGCATCCTTCCGGCCAGGCCGGGCAAGGATGTCAAGATCCAGCACGGCAAGGGAACGATCCTGTCGGAGGACGGCACCGAGCTCACGGCGGAGATAAACGGGCAGGTGACCTTCAAGGCAGGCCGTATCAGCGTCGAACCGGTATACGTGGTAAACGGAGACGTTTCGCTGGAAACGGGGAACATCGTGTTCCTCGGCTCGGTCATCATAGCCGGCAGCGTGGAGGATAATTTCGAAGTGAAAGCCGCCGGCAACATCGAGGTCAGGGGCACGGTGCAGAAGGCCTTTCTCGAGGCCGAGGGGGACATTATCGTGTTCCAGGGCATCACCGGCCGCGATGAGGCCAGGATCGAATCCACCGGGGGCACGGTGTACGCCAAGTTTATACAGAACGCGACCGTGTTTGCCGAGAACGATGTCATCGTTCCGGAGGGCATCATGCATTCAAACGTTGACGCGGGGAGCAGGGTCTGCTCGATCGGGAAACGCGCGCGGATCGTCGGCGGCATCATCCGCGCCGGCGACGAGGTGAATGCCCGCTTCCTCGGCACCGATGTTTCCACCAGGACCGAGATACGGGTGGGCGTGCACCCGAAGGTGCTGCAGCAGCTTTCCGATCTCACGGGCATGAAGGCCAAGATCGAAGAGGAACAGACGCAGCTCAAGCTTAACCTCCGGACGCTGGAGACCCAGAAGAGGAACGCCGGCAGCAAGTTTCCAAAGGATAAGGAAAAACTCCTGAAAGACATCCAGGCGCGGGACGCGAAGCTGACCGAGCGAATGGATGAAATCAAGGGAGAGCTGGAAGAGGTGAATTCATACATCGGCATGATCGAGCACAAGGGAAGGGTTTGCGCGGAGCGCACCGCCCACGGCGGCGTTGAAATATACATCAAGGACAAGAGCTTCATCATGAAGGATCCGTATAACCATGTGAAATTTTCGCTTGAAGGCGACCAGATCCGCATCGGCGAGTACGAGGCGCCGGCGGGAGTCGAAGGCAGGATGATCATCTCGAGACGGAGAAGATGAGGTCGGGATCATGGCAATCAGGCCCATAGATATGCAGACCAGCATGTCCCAGGTCACCGAGGTCGGCAAGGACGCCCAGGCGCGCATGGACGCGGTCGTGGGTCAGCAGCACGGTCTTGAAAAAGAGTCAGGTGAGAAGGCGCGCCTCGTTAACACAAAGCTTGATGAAGCCAAGAAGGGCGAGAGCGCGACCATACGGGACCAGCAGAAAAAGGGCGAAAAAAGACAGGAAGAAGGCCTGGAGCAGCAGGGGGGTGAAGGAAAAAAGAAGGCCCGCGCCGGGAGAAGCAAGGATTCACGGATGGGTAATATCATCGATATTTTAAAATAATTTTTTTTTAGGTTATGAGACATAATCAGAAAGATAAATAGAGGTTACCTGTATTTTGGGTGTCATCGCGAGCGGAGCGAAGCGATCTTTCATATGATAGAGTTGAATCATTATCCTTGATGCAATTTTTTAATTTAATCATGTTAAAGATTGCTTCGTCGCCCTCAAAAAAAGAGGGCTCTTCGCAATGACACTTGGAATGGGATCTTCTTATGTATCGCATACTATAATGAGGAAACTATATGCAGTTCTTCTTTTTGCTTTTATTTAACGTCTTTCTCGGCGCCGTACTCTACCTGGTCATCAGCCTGAAGCTGGAGCGATCCGCCACGGAGTTTCGGGAGCGGAGGTTCCGGAAAGAAATGGACGAGATCATCAAAGAATTCAATGTGACCGCAGAAAGAAATATTTCACTTCTGGAAAGCAGGATACGGGTGCTCAGGATACTGCTGGAAAAAGGCGGCGATATTAAATCCCTGGACATCACCCTCGATGAAGAAGTAACGGACGAAAAAACAGGCTTACAAGGAAAAGAACCTCCGCTGCCGGCATTGATGGAAAGCGGGAACAGTCCCCACGGGGAAGGGGCGGACAGCCGGGTCCCGGTCCATGGGGAAAACAATGGCGCGGCCATGATAAAAAAAGGCTTGCTATTATTATTTGATAAAATTATAGATATTCTACCGTCAAAAAAGAGTCATGGACCTGAATTGTACGGCAGTGACGGCGAGGCGGAAATCCCGGTTTCCGGTGAGGCGTACGCGGCGGTTCCGGCGGCCGGGGAGATGTCGAACAGGGGCCGTGCGGTCATAGAAAAGGACATGACAATGATAATGCCGGCAGTGACGGCGGATCCCCGGGAAGAGCGCCGGTCGCTCTCGGTAGAGGAAATCGAGGAAATTGTCGCAGCGTCAGATGACAGGTACAGGCTGGTATCGGTCCTGTCCGACGGCGGCTGCGCCGTAGAGGAAATTTCCCGCTATTCCGGAATACCGGCCGGGGAAGTGCGGCTGGTTCTGAACCTTAACCGCAGCAGATACGCATCCGGTAATTCGCAGTAGGCCCGGACACTCCCGGGATGCGCGCAGGGGACTGCGCGGGGACAATTATACACGCAGTTTATTCATATGCCAAATGACAATAGCAACATATTCCGCGGGGAATTCGGAATGGAGCCGGCCATCAAGAGGCTCACCGAAGAAGAGTTCAGTAAATTCGCCCGTCTCATATATGATGAAAGCGGGATCTTCCTGAAAGACACCAAGATAACCCTGCTGTCGAACAGGCTGAGGAAGCGCCTCCAGGCCCTCAACATCAGCGAGTTTTCCGATTACTATAAGTATCTCCAGTCGCTCAATCCGAAGGAAAAAACGATCGAGTATGAGAGGATGCTCGACGTGGTCTCTACAAATGAAACGTATTTTTTCAGGAACGAGCGGCATTTCGAGGCGCTGACCCAGGAATGCCTGCCGGAGATAGCGAGAGTGAAGACTGTCCGGAAGCTCCGGATATGGAGCGCCGCCTGCTCAACCGGCGAGGAACCGTATACGATCGCCATATGCGTGAAGGAAAAGGCGCACCTTTTCGCGGGGTGGGACATTGAGATTCTTGCCACCGATATCGCGCCATCGGTCCTGGAATTCGCCAATATCGCGGAATACTCGGGGCGAAGGATAGAAAAGGTTCCCCCTGAATTTCTGAAAAAATATTTCACACCGAAAAAGGACGACAAGGAGACCTATATAGTCAATGATGACGTGAAGAAGCTGGTGAAATTCAACTACCACAATTTTTTTAAAAGCCAGTTTCCAAAAGATATTGACATAATTTTCTGCAGAAACGTAATGATCTACTTTGATAAAAAACACCAGATGGAGCTGGT
>CAZZHU010000245.1:0-4529 GCA_964654045.1 uncultured Leptospirales bacterium | reverse complement strand
TGACGCCGACCACGTGGCAGAGCGGTGGGAGCAGATCAAGAAGGTGGAAAAGCCGCACCGGGAATCGATCCTCGACGGCGTGCCGAAGCACCTGCCGGCGCTCCTCAAGGCGTACCGGATACAGCAGAAAGTTTCCCGCGTCGGCTTCGACTGGGAGCGTATCGAGGACGTGGCGGCCAAACTTGACGAGGAGGTAAGCGAACTCAAGGAGGCGGTATCTTCAGCGGACAGGGAAAAAATAACCGATGAGGCGGGCGACATCCTTTTCAGCATCGCTAACCTGCTGCGTTTCATGCATGTCAACCCGGAAGAGGCCCTGGAAAAAACCATCGGCAAGTTCATCAGGCGGTTTCAGTATATCGAGAAGCGGGCGGCAGGAATGGAAAAGAACATCGGGGACATGACCATCGACGAGATGGAAGGCCTCTGGCAGGAGGCAAAGGGAAAGGTGTGATTGAAGGCGCGGAGGAAACGCGCATTCAATTGTAAGGCTTCAGCTTCTGGATCTCCCCGATGATCCGCTTCATGTCTTCAATAGCAATGGAGCCGCGTCCGAACTTGTAGCCGTATATTTCATCCTTAATGCGCGCCATGGCGCTCTCGCCGCTTTCAGGCACGGACCCGCCGAATCCCTTCCGGGCCTGGCCAAGGGCCTTTTCAGCCGCCTTGAGGAACCCGTCGCCGTCCCCTTTTTCGGCCAGGCGTAACGCTTCGGCGGAATAATCCCGCTCATCAACGACTTCCTGCTGCGCGTCCGGTTCCCTGCCGCTGCCGGCGCCACTGGCGACCAGGTTGTACCGCCTGCGCTCCCACAGCACGACGAAGACAATCGTTCCGGCCACCGCAAGAACCATGAGCACGAAATAGAGGGGATTGAGATCCAGTTTTTTTTCTTCACCTTCTTTGTCATAACGGGACCCCGCCCTGCTGCCGTCTCCTTTCGCGATGAAGGATATATCCCCTGACTCCAGGGTTTCATACCTGCCGGCTTCAGGATTGAAGAAGGAGAACATGATCCGTCCCGGATTGACCGTGCCGGCCTTCTCCGGAACAAGGGTAAACGTGAATTTCCTGCTTCCCCGGAGCCTGCCGCCGTCGATTTTTATGACGCTTTCGCCTTCTTCCGATATGACCTTGAGTCCCGGCACTTCTTTTTCCACAAAGGGTTTGGTCATGGTGACAAGGTTCCCGGTGCCCTCGATGGTGACGGTCACCTTCTTTTCCTCGAAGACCTTTATCGTTTCAGTGCCGTATTCAGCCTTCATGGTGAAGCTGCCGATGTCACCCTGGAAATGCTCCGGCCTTCCCTGCGCCGGGAGCGGCATGATGGTAACGGGTTTTGAATCGAAGGGAAGCTCCTGGGGCCGGGAGAAACCGGGAACATTGAACCCGAAAAAATCATCCCTGCGGCGCCGGATGGGGGCTTCCACCGAAACGGTGGCGGAGCCGCCGCCGACGCGGTAGGCCCCGGCGCCGGCCGGGATCAGCGCGAAAGTCACGATGTGGGCCTTTTCGTAGGCGCCCTCGCGGCCGCCTTCCCCGGCATGCGCCGGGTCATCGATCATCTTGATGGCGAACCCCTTGGTCTCGGGATAATCGTTGAAGCGGTGGACCGTTGCCCTGAGGCCCGAGGAGAGTAAATAATAGCGCATGATAATGGGCTGGCCCGTGTAGGCCGTGCCCGATGACAGCTCCACGGAGGACCTGATGCCCCCGGCCGCGGAGCTTTCCCCCTCGCTTCCGTGACCGGAACCGGTTCCGCTCCCGGTCACGGTGAGGGTCACCTCGCCGGACCGCATCTGCCTGCCGCCCCGCTGGAACACGAAAGGCGGTATCCGGTAATGACCCTTTCTCAGGCCGGTCACCATGAAGATGAGCTTCACGCCGGACCAGGACTTGCCGTTTACGTATTCAAAGCTCTGCTCCATGCCGGAGTATTCGATCCTGAGTCCCGGCACCGAGGGATATTTCAGCGGCTTGACGTCGCCGGCCCCGCCGCTGAGCCTGACCCGGAGCGTGGTGGTATCGCCCGCTTCGATCGCCGTCTCTTCAATTTCCGTTTCGAGCTGGGCCGCGCGGATTGCGGGCGCGGCCAGGAGCACCAGCGCCGCGCACAGGAAAATCCTACCAGTATTTTTCAAGCTTCCTCTTTTCATCACTGCCACCTTTCTGCCTGCGGACGGGACTCTTTTCCAGGGAACGCAGTATGTTCTGGACCTGCTCCCGGTTCATCTGGCCGCCGCTCCGCTGCTGCTTCTGCTGCTGCCGGTTCTGTTCGTTTTTCTGGTTTTTTTTGTCCTGGCCGGATTTATCTTTATCCTGCTGTTTCTTATCCTTATTATCTTTATTGCCTTTATTATCTTTTTTATCCTTGTTCTTATCCTGGTCCTTCTTATCCATCTGTTTCAGGACATACTCGATGTTCTTCTTCGCCCTTGCGTAATCCGGGTCTATTTTCAGGGCATTCATGTAGGCCTGGATTGCCTCGCGGTAATTTTTCTGCTTCAGGTGCGCGTTGCCGGTATTGAAAAAGGCTTTTTTCTGGACATCGCGGTCATCCGACTGAATCGACCGCTGATAACCGGAAAGGGCGCTGTCATAATCCTCCAGCATATAATCGGCATCTCCCGTGTTAAAGGAAAGCTTCTTCCTGTCGTCCTCGGCCGGGGCGTACTCTTCCGCCTTTTCGTAATAGCGCTTGGCGTTATTGTATTTTTTCCGGCCGTACTCCTCGTTCCCGCTGGAAACCGCGTCGCGGTAGGGATCGAGCCAGGCGATAGAAACGAAGGCGAACACAGGGAGAAGAACCCGCAATAATTTTTTCACCCCCCCTGTCGCCCGGAGGGGGCCTGTGTTACGGATGATCTGATTAATAATATGCTTGTGTTCGGCAATCAAGGCCATAATCCATTCCTGTCAATTTCCGTTGCTGACGATGCAAATCATTCTTTAATTATTGCCATGGCATGTCAAAGAAATTTCTTATCAAAACAAGGAGCATCCCGCGTGCCCCCTCAGGGAGGCAGGGGGCAATACAGGATAACGCTAATTCCATTAGATTTTATCAGTTTAAAAAAGTTACCCGCGGCGCAACAACCGCCTGGCAGCCCCCAGCGCGTTTTTCGCGAATACCCCGAATCCTCCAGCCCCAACCTGGCGCGCGCTTCTCCGCTCCGGCAGCATCAATTCAAGGGAGAGAATAACGAGAAGGATGAAGGCGAAGACCTGGTACTGCTCGCGCGGCTCCTTTATGATGCGCGACCCGTACCTGTTCCGGTGCTGGTCGCTGATGATTTCATTGATGAACGAGAGCCCCGAAAAGCTGTCAGATATATCGATGTATGAGCCCCGGGTGAGGCCGGCGATCCGTTTCAGGAAGGAAACGTCTTTTTTCGTTTTCACCAGCCTGCCGCTGTCATCGCGGTAATAGCTGTCGGGTGACGATTCTGTGCCGGGGGTCGGGATGACCTCGCCGCCGGTGCGGCCGATGCCGATGGTGTAGATGGCGACGTCCATGTCGCGGAAGAGCCCGGCCGCCTCCTCGGTGGCACCCTCGTGGTCCTCGCCGTCGGTTATCAGCACCAGGAGCCGCGAGGTGAGGCGCTTGTTTCTGAACACGCGGTACGCCTGCCTGAGGGCCATGCCGATGTCGGTGCCCTTCAGGTTGATCGAATCGGGGGACGCGGCGTCCAGGAACATCATGAAGGCGCCGTAATCGTTGGTCAGGGGGCACTGGAGAAAGGCGTCGCCGGAGAAGAGAATCAGGCCGACGCGGTCTCCCTTGAGGGACTCCACGATGAGCCGCACGGCGTCCCGGGACCGCTGCAGCCTGCTCGGCTTCACGTCCTGGGCCAGCATGCTGGGGCTCACGTCCAGGGCGATGAGCACGTCAGAGCCCTCGTTGTTCACCTCACGGACCAGTTCGCCCCACTGGGGACGGAGCACGACAAAGGCGCAAAGGATGATCGACAGCACAACCAGGACCTGCTTTATCATCGCGATCTTCCCGGAACCGCGGATCAGGTAGTTCCTCGCCACGCCGCGGCTCATGAGCTCGATGGCCCACCTCTTCCACACGATGTAGAACGCGAAGAGGCCCAGGACCACGGCGGAGATCGAGACGATATAAACCAGATATGGATAATTGCCGAAGTGGAGCATCACGGCACCTTCCGGTACACGACCGACCGCAGCACGATCTCCAGGAAAAACAGGGACGCCGCCGCGACAAGGAACCACTGGAACCGGTCGTAGAATTCATGGTACTGCTTCAATTCCACCTGGCTCTTCTCGAGGCGGTCGATGTCCCTGATGTTCTGCCAGAGCACGCCGCTGGAGGTGGCGTTGTAATATTTCCCGCCGGTGAGCTCGGCGACGGACTGGAGCGTCTCCTCGTCCATGTCGAGCATGACCTGCTGCTTCATCATGGGAATGCCCGTGGGATACGGCACCGTTTCACCCTTCTTCCCTATACCCACGGTATAGATCTTGATGCCCATCTCTGCCGCGGCCTTCGCTGCCGTCTCGGG
>CAZZHU010000244.1:0-4635 GCA_964654045.1 uncultured Leptospirales bacterium | reverse complement strand
TATCAACGAGGCCGTAGTGCGGGCTCTCAACGACGCAAACCTGAAGATGAAGGATATCGATGCCATCGTCATCGGGAACATGGACCACTTTGAAGGAATTAACTATGTCGATTGCTGGAGTGTCGACGGCTCCGGCGGGACGATGAAGCCGATTATAAAGCTTACCACCGGCGGGACCACCGGGTGCACCGTCGCCATCGGCGGCTACCACCTGGTGGGTTCGGGCATGTTCGACAGGGTCATGATCATCGGCTGGGAGAAGAATTCGGAATCGGACACCACCGGCGCCATCACCACGGCCTTCGATCCCATATGGGACCGCCTCGTGTTTGCCGGCGCCATTTCGGGACTGGCGGCTGAGGCCCAGGCCTACATGGCCCGCTACGGCGCCTCGGACCGGGACGGCGCCCGGGTCAGCGTGCGGGACCGGAAGCACGCAATGAATAATCCCCACGCCCAGCTCAGGAAGGAGGTCACCATCGACGAGGTCCTTGCATCCCCGATGCTGGCGGACCCGATACACCTGCTGGACGTGTGTCCCCGCACCGACGGCGCCTGCGCGGTCATCATGGCCAGCGAAGACGTCGCGGAGAAGATCTGCCCGAAACCGGACTGGATCTGGGGCACCGCGGCACGGCATTCATACAGCTATCTCGGCGATGCGGATTACGGCCGCCTCACCAGCATGCGCGAGGGGTCACAGGAACTCTGGAAGAAGTCGGGCATCAAGGAGCCCCGCAAAGAGCTTGATGTCATAGAGCTGTACCAGCCCTATTCATTCGGCGGGCTCATCTGGATCGAAGACATGGGAATCGTCGGACCCGGCGAAGCGCCGCAGTATATATGGGACGGCAATACCGACATGGGCGGCGAACTTCCCATCAATCCGTCGGGCGGCGTTATAGCCACCAACCCGATCGGAGCGACCGGTCTCATCCGCTGCGCCGAGGCCGCGATGCAGGTGATGGGCAAGGCCGAGGGACGGCAGGTGCCGGATGTCAATTTCGCTTTCAGCAGCGGATTCGGCGGCTGCTGGTGGACTGACATGATCCTGCACGGCAAGAAGAAGCCGAAGTGAAAGACAAGGAGGAATTATCATGGCTGACAAAGATCATATAATAATAGAATCAGGCGACGCGGTACAGCCCTTCAAGTATTCAGTCGGGATGTGCGGGAGCAAGTTTTTCACAGAGATACGGGACAACAAGCGCTTCATGGGCCTTAAGTGCCCCAGGTGCGGGAAGGTGTACATTCCGCCGCGCAAAGTATGCGGGGAGTGTTTCGTCGAGATGAACGACTGGGTCGAGGTCGGCCCGAAGGGTGTCATCGGCACCTTCACCATCCTCCGCTTCGCTTTCATCGATCCGGAAACGGGGGCGCAGAAGCCGGTTCCCTACGGGTACGGCTTCATAAAGCTTGATGGCGCTGATACCCTGTTCCAGCATTACATCAGTGTTGAGGACGAGAAAAAAATAAAGGTAGGCGCCCGGGTCGAACCGGTATTTTCGAAGAACCCGAAGGGCAGCATCAGGGACATCGAGTATTTTAAAGTAATAGATTGATTGCAGCGGTGGCAGCTCCCCGCCGCTTTCGGCGGCGTGCGGATCTGCATTGTATCGATTGAGCATGGAGGAGTCACTGAAGGTTGAGATAAATCCATCGAAGAGGATAGTGAAAATGCCGGGGGCGGTATGCGGGGGAATAAGCACCGGCAGCGACAAGATCAGGAGCGGCTACGGCAACGGCGACTGCCTTTATTTTGATTTTGAGCGGCTTGTCTTTGCCGTTGCCGACGGAACGGAGCGCTTCCCCTGGGCGTCCCGGGATCTTTTAAATCGATTATCGGAAAGCATTGCTCGGTCAGGTGTGCCGGATACGGTTGGGGGCTGGAAGGACCTGGTCAACATGGAGGTTTATTCAGGCCAGAAATATCAGCACAAGACGACCTTCAGCTGCGTGGCCATCAGGCCGGTGCCGGAAGGAGTCTCCCTGATCATATCGCACGGAGGCGACAGTGTGGTAACGGTGATGAACAGTGCCACCGGTTCCATTATCCGCCAGACCGGACGGGATATGAATTTCGCGGGGAGGAGCAGGGTGATCGCGGATGTGGGCGAATACCGCACGGCGGACCGCGGCGGCAGGATCCTCATCTCGTCTGACGGATTTGATGATGTATGGCGGTTCTGCATGCGGCAGTCGCTCCTCGGCGGCGCCCGCGACGTGTTTGACCGGTACCCGGTGGATTGCATCTGTGAAATGATTCACGGTATACTGGAAGAGCACAGGAACAGGTTCGAGCATGATGACATCGGCTTTATCATTATCGATCCCTTCAAGGTTGAACGGATCGGGGGGAGAACGGTGCTCATGGGAGGGACACAGCCTCATGAAGAAAAGCGGTACCGGTCGGAATACGCGTCCGGACCGCATGACAGATGGGTGCCCGGTGAAGAGTGGAGCGGTTCCACAGAGGAATTCGCCAGGGCGGGGATACGGATACTGGAGCCGGAACGGTGATTACATATCAGGCGGGACAGCCGATGATCGCTGAGTAAGGTCGGGGACCCGAGGGTGTATACTAATCTAATGGAGAAATAGGGCAGTTATGAATGAACGGAGCAAGAGTGATATTATAAATCTGAGGCGGAACCAGCTGACCAGGGCGGCGTACAAGGTCGTTGGGCAGAAAGGGTATTATGATTTCACGATACGTGACATCGCCCGAGAGGCCGGTCTGTCAACGGGCCTTGTGCATTATTATTTCAAGAACAAGGAGGATCTCCTGCTGAACCTGTTGAAGGAGATCAACAAGAACATGCTGGTCATCCTCAACCGGTCCATCAGTGTTGCCGATGATCCGCGGGATAAGCTCAATATCTTCATGAAACAGGCCTTTGACCTGGTTGAAAACGAAAAGGACTATTTTTACATCGTGATCGATTTCTGGACACAGGTGAACAAGAATGACCGGATGAAGCGGGCGAACATAAAGCTCTTCAAGAGTTACCGCGATGAGGTTTCCAGGATCCTTAAAGAAGGAGTCGAGCGGGGCGTGTTCGTGAAGATGGATGTCGAATTCACGTCGGCGGTCATCATATCGATAATCCAGGGCCTGATCATTCAGTACGTAATCGATAACAACGCCTTTAATTACGAAGAATTCTCGAAGAAGGTGATGAAGCATGTCAACGATCTGGTTTCCAAAAAGAAATAGCAGGATGGATCGTCTGTAGTAACGGGAGATTTTATTGAAGCTGTATTGGTTGATTGATCAACCGAAAGACTGATCAAACACCAGAACTGATACATTATAACAGGGAAAAAGGGAAAGAGGGATACCCTCGCAAGATTTTACATGTTTAACAGGAGGAAACAATGGAGTTTGGATTTACTGAAGAGCAATTGATGTTTCGAGAAACGGTGTATCGTTTCGCCAAGAAAGAAATTGCGCCGCTCGTGGAGCAGGCCGATTTGAAATCAGAGTTCTCGAAAGAAGTATGGAGCAAATTGGGCGGCATGGGCCTTCTGGGCCTTCCGTTCCCGGAGGAGTTGGGCGGGTCCGGCGCCGACGTCGTCACCTGCTGCCTTTCGGGCGAGGCCCTGGGCCACGCCGGCGTCGACCAGGGACACCTGCTGGCCCTGGGCGCGCATACCTATCTCTGCACGGACACCTTGTACAAGAACGGGAACGATGCCCAGAGGAAGAAATACATACCGAAACTTGCATCCGGAGAATGGATCGGTTGCATGGGCCTCACCGAGCCGGGCGCGGGATCGGATGCCGGCTCGCTGCAGACCTCTGCCGTAAAGAAAGGCGACAGGTGGATACTAAACGGGTCGAAGACCTTCATTACCAACGCACCGGTTTGCAACGTGTGCGTCGTATACGCAACTGTTGATAAAAAGCTGAAGCAGAATGGTATAACCGCCTTCATCGTGGAAAATGGCTTCAAAGGATTTTCCACGGGCGAGCCCTTCCATAAAATGGGTGTGCGGGCATCCACCACGTCTGAAGTCTTCCTTGATAGCTGCGAAGTCCCGGAAGAGAACCTTCTGGGCGAGGTCGGCAAGGGTATGGCATATACCCACGAAACCCTTTCATGGGACCGGAGCGCGCTGCTTGCCCCCTTCATCGGCGGTATGCAGTTCGCCATAGAAGAGTGCACCAGGTATTCCCAGGAGCGGAAGCAGTTTGATAAGTCGATCAACCAGTTCCAGGCAATTCAGCACAAGCTGGCCGACCTGAAGATCATAAAAGAGGCGGCGAAGATGGTGGTGTACCGGGTGGCACACGACAAGGACACGAAAAAGCCTCTCAACCACATGCATACGTCCATCGCGAAGGCGGTCGTGGGCGACTGGGGCCTGAAGGCCGCGAGTGAAGCCGTCCAGATATTCGGCGGGTACGGCTTCATACATGATTACCCGATAGAGAAGTTTCTGCGGGATGCCAAGCTGGCGCAGATCGGCGGCGGTACCTCCGAGGTACAACGGTTTATCATTTCCCGCATCCTGAGCATGTTTTAGCTTGGGGAACGGAAACCGGACAACCATACACAAGACAGGAGAATGACAATATGAACTACGATATGACACCGGAACAACTATCAATAAAGGAGAACTTCGCGAAGT
>CAZZHU010000243.1:0-4651 GCA_964654045.1 uncultured Leptospirales bacterium | reverse complement strand
AATATCATGCTTTTTTTCAGGGTGAGTTTTTCCGGTTTCCTCACGACCCATGACGCCGGAACCCGTATGTACTGCCCCAGGCCGCCGGACGTATTCATGCCGAGGTCATAACTGGTGACAATAACTTCATCCCCCTTGCTGAAACCGGGATCGCTGCTCTGTTCAACTATTCCCGCTGCGTCTATTCCGGGCGTGTGCGGATACTTTTTTGTGACACCCCTGTTCCCGGATGCCGAAAGCATGTCCTTGTAGTTGAGGGATGAATAGAGAACACGCACGAGAACATCCCCTGAAGGCAAGCTGTCCGTGGATAATTCCTCGACAGCGCAGGTAAACTTATGATCCTCTGTTTCTCTTACAACAAGCGCGTGATATGTTTCGGTTGCCATGGTTCTCTCCTGTAGTATATGATCTTAAGACCGACCGGTCTCCCTCTATGGGCATGAATTATAATCCATTGATTTTAATAAATCCGCCGGTTTTACCCTTTTTTATCAATGCCTTCAAGATATGAAATTAATGAGGATATTGTCGAATCAAGCCGCTTCTTCGATTTATCCGATGTATACAACACGCACGCCCCAAGGAGGCCCGAGAAGATATGGTTGGTCACATCGGCCGTATTGATTGACCTGCCGATGCCCCCTCCTTTTTTTTCCTCGTCAAGAAACCTCCTGATCATCTTCTCCAGGCGCACGAATCCTTCGCTTACATTCCTTGCGAGTTCGGGCGCCTGGTCGCTCAATTCAACTGCCAGGTTTACAAAGATGCAGCCCCCGGGAAAGTTCCGGGAATCCGCAAGGTAGCGGTCTCGGTAGTTTTCAAGTAATTTCCTGATTTTTTCCAGCGGCCGCTCCACCGCATCAAGTCCATGGAGGTTTCTCTCCCGCCATATTTTCCTTGCGGTGCTGAGAATCTCATAAAAGAGCTGTTCTTTTGTTTTGAAATGGTTATAAAATCCGCCCTTGGAGGTGCCGGCCGCATTGATTATATCAGTTGTGGACGTGTTCATGTAGCCTTTTACGGAAAAAAGCTTCAATGACTCCTCGATTATCCGTTCTTTCAATATTGTTGTGTTATCCATAATTCAAGACCGACCGGTCTCCCTTTTACAGTAAACTCGATATGCAGTCAATAAATTTTTTCATAATTGTGGGATACTATACATTCACCTATACAAATTTGACGAGGTTCTAAACAAAAAAAGCTGATGCATCTGCGTACTGCGGAGGGTCACCGGTTCTAGCCCGGTAGCGCCAAAATAAGACTCCTGGGAAATTCCGGTTTCAGATTTTTCGGCAATGATTTTTTGACGCAAAGGCGTATTCTTCCCTTGAATAACAGAACACATTACCTTCACGGCTGCCCAGCACTTCCGCGTGGATCGTCAGCGCGTGGGCGAAGGCTTTTTTGAATGATTCGTCGCCATTATGAAAGCCCTTTTCATGGAGTTGTTCGATAATGCTGATAGAAGCTGATGGGTCAATGATGGCTATGGTGTATACATACCAGTCATCAAGATTGTCGATTAAAATGGATTTTGCTTCACGGCTTAACAGCTCATAGGCGGGACAGAGGTACCTGCTGCAGGCGGCGGCGCCGTAGAGCGCCTTGTTGCGCTGTTCCTCGCCGGTCACCCGGGGGTGTATCAGGCACCCTGGAAGGCCGTCCGAGATGAACCCATGGAAAGGACAGATATGCGAAGAGTAGTCCCTGCATGATGTAGTCTGCTCGGGGTAGCTTCCCTCTATCTGGTAGCGCCAGTAGTTTGCCGTGCGGAAGGCACCGGCATTTAAAAATTCCGTCAGGTTTTCCCGCGAGATATCGGTGTGATTCATCAGGCCGCAGCAGGCGGCGCAGGATTTGGTTTTATCGGGCATGCACAGATTGAGCATAGGCTGCACCTCGTTGTATTTCCCCCTTATACATTGATGGCGGCTGCGGTTATGTAACGCTGTACGGTTTGATCCCCGGTCCGGGGCGGAAAGGATGCATGATACTCCGGTATGGCAGGAAAAGCAAGGTATTAATGGAAAAAATCCCGGGTGAATATTGAAAAAATCGAGTTTTACTCCGCGTCCTGTATCCATGGGATCATGGAGTGCATTTTTTACTTGAAAATATGACCAATCCGGCAATAATCATTATCATGTTATCAATACGCTGTAAATCACCGGGAGGTAAAATATGAAAGTTCTCGGCATCATGGGAAGCCCGCGGGTCGGCGGCAACAGTGACATCCTCCTTGACGATGCCCTGGCCGGGGCCGAAAAGGCGGGAGCGCAGGTGGAAAAAATAATCCTGGATAAAAAGAAAATCTCCGGGTGCAGGGACTGCAAGAAATGCAACGAAACCGGCCTCTGCGTCATTAAAGACGACATGCCTGAAATTCACAAAAAGATAGTGGAAGCGGACGCCATCATCCATAGCGTGCCTGTTTATTTCTGGTCCATGACCTCGCAGATGAAAGCCTACCTGGACAGGTGGTGCGCCCTGTTTGACGCGGAATGGAAATGGCAGAAACAGTATTATCCCAGGATGAAAGGCAAGCCCATCGGCCTTATTACCGTGTGCGGAGATTCGAACGTTCACACCGCCGACCCGATAGTGCACAGTTTTAAATCCACCGCGGAGAACACGGGCATGAACTGGCTCGGTGCGGTCATGGCCTCCGCCAATGACAGGGGAGAGATCATCAAGGACGAAAAGACCAGGAAGAAGGCCTTCGGGCTGGGGGAAAAAGCAGCAGGTATGGGCCATTGATACAGGCTTGATCCCGCTATTTTTCTGTTGATCGGTCTTCAGACAACATTGATATCTCAACGTTGAGGATTGATCTGCAATACGTCACTGTACCGGGCATCGATTGCCGCTTTCCTGAACGGAAAGGGGAGATATATTCCGTCACGCCAGGCCCTGATGCCGTCTTCATAGTGCGGGCTCGAAGGATTGTCCGACTGGCCGGAGCTGTTCACCGCCCTCATCGGCTCCTCCCGGCTGAAATCAACAATCATGCGCATGGAAGGAATCAGCCAGGTCTTAAAATCCATACCCATCATGTACATAGAAACATTGAGCGTAAAGATGTCTCCCTGCGCGGGATACGGGCCCCGGTTGAAGTAGGACCAGAGACTTTTCATCACCGTGCGCGTGAACGATTCGAGGTGCGGCATCATCTTGGAGGTGTCGGTTTCCCATGTACAGGTATGCAGGGCACCCCATTTCCATCTGGCGGTTTCGCTTCCCAGGGTTTTCTCCAGAAAAGCGGCCGCATCGGCCAGGGAGCGCGCGATGACCTGCGCCCTGGTTTCCTTTTCTGGCGTTTTTACATTGTCCCAGAAAGGGCTTTCGTCGCCGCGGACAAGGAGATGATCGCAGGTGGCGTTGTAGCTTTGATTATCAACGATCAGAAAGGACTTCCATGCCCTGGAATTGGCCGGACCCAGCTCGTCAAGAAAGATATTTTTCGTCGCGGAATCTAAAAGCGCCCCCGTGAGCGCGCCTCCTTTCGAATCGGCCTTCATATCGCCATCGAAATCTTTCAGTATCGCCAGCGCCAGGCGTGCATCCGCCCTCTTTTTTTCATCATTCCAGCCGTTGATTTCATTCGCAACAGCTTCAGCCAATTGCCCTTTAAACAGCACAGCCTTGAGCTTCGGCACGAACAGTGAACGGGTATCAAGCTGCATATCCATGCCGGTCTGCACAGTGTGCTTGTCTGTTGCCGTTGCCATCTGGACAATGCGCTCTGCCCGCTCCGGCCAGTACCACGACGATGACAGGACATGGGGATAATCCTTCGGCACCGTGCGGTGATTGGCCGTGCCGATGTACCCGGCGGAGGGGTTTTTGGTATTGGGCAATACTTCCTCCTTCAGCACCCCCTTCCAGTCGTATTCGCCGTTCCAACCCGGCGAGCTCATGAGTCCGCGGCCTCCGGCGCGGACAGGATAATAACCGATTACCTGCCAGGCGATATTGTCCTTATCCGCGAATACCATGTTCAGCGGTATCGACCGTATCCGTTTGATAATCGGAATCGCTTCGTCCACCGACCTGGCGGAACCAAGCTGGAAGAAGGCATTCATGCTTTCGTCGTCTGCCGATGGAACAGCCCTGCTCAGGGCCACGCCGTATGGAAGATCAAGCGGACCGGGATGAAGATAGTGAACCGGTTCTTTTTTCAGCGCCCTGTTTAACAGGGGCCCGTGCACGGTATCATGGAACGTCAGGGCCACGGGCGGTTTGCCCTTGATTTTGAAAACTTCCTGATGTTCCGTCGCAGGCAGCCACTCTCCCTTATACAGATAGTGCAGCTTGCCGTTCTTTTCTTTTAATTGCTCAAGGAACAGGTCCTGGTTATCAGCCATGACCATGGTCATGCCCCAGGCCAGGTGACCGTTGTACCCGGCAACAACAACCGGGGCGCCAGCAATGCTCATCCCGGCCGCGTCATAATCGCCGCACCGGACATGGATCATGTTCCACAGGGAAGGTATGCCCAGGGGAAGATGCATATCGTTGCAGAAAATACTCGCGCCATTTTTAGTTCTCTGCTTTCCGATGGCCCAGTTATTGGAAGCGGCAATGCCCCCCAGGCTCAGGGATTTCAAAAGCGGTTGAAGTTCGGCCAGTTCCCTGACGCTTTCGG
>CAZZHU010000242.1:0-4763 GCA_964654045.1 uncultured Leptospirales bacterium | reverse complement strand
AGCCCACATGGACACGGTTACCCCCTGCGATAACGTAAAACCCGTGGTGACCGCGACGAAGATAACTTCCGACGGCACTACCATACTGGGGAGCGACGACAAGGCCGCCATCGCCATGTTCCTGGAGAGCCTGCGGCATATCGCTGAATCCGGCATGCCCCACGGCACCATCGAGATGCTGATAACCTGCGCGGAGGAGGTGGGCCTGCACGGCATGAAGGGCTTCGACACCTCCGTGCTCAAATCAAAATACGCCTTTGTCTTCGACAGCGACGGGGCCATCGGGAAAATCGTTCTCCAGGCCCCCTACCATTCCACCATGACCATCACCGTCAGGGGCAAAGCGGCCCATGCCGGCATGGAACCGGAAAAGGGGATCAACGCCATCAATGTTCTCTCTGAAATAATCACCCGGCTCCCGGCCGGCCGCGTGGATCACGAGACGACCGTCAACGTGGGAACCATTGCCGGCGGCCGCGCCACTAACATTGTCGCGGAAAAAGCCGAGTGCGTGCTCGAGGCGCGTTCCCTGAGCTTCCGGAAGCTCAAGGACCAGGAAACCGCGATACGCTCCATCGCGCGGGAGGTAACCGCGGCATACGGAGCCCGCTGCGGCATAACCAGGACCATGGAATATTCCGGGTTCTCCATCAGCCCCGGAGACAAGATAGCCGAACTGGCGGCAAACGCCATGAAGCGCGTCGGCATCCGGCACCAGTTCGAGGTTTCCGGCGGCGGCAGCGACACGAACATCCTCAACAGGGCCGGCATCAACGCCATAAACCTCTCCGCGGGCATGCAGAAGGTTCACACTACCGGCGAGTTCATCCTGATACGCGACCTGGTCAACGGGACAAAAGTGGTGCTGTCAATTATCGATATGATGTGAGGAGACACTTCACCCCTTGCCCCACTCCTTTTTCGACCTCACCCGCGCTCCGTGCACACTAAGCGACAGGATGTCGCGCATGCAGCAGCGTACACGGAAGTACTGGCTGCTGCCTCCTTAGAAAGGAGAGGGTTTTGGTATTAATGCGCTTATTCGACCTCCCCTTCTCCATTTGATGGAGAGGGGGACCGAGGGGGTGAGGATTAAAATAGGAGAAAAAATGCACCGAGTGCGGGTGAGGTCCCAAGAAGCAATCTACAGTTTCGCCCCGGTCTTGAGGTCCAGCCTGGTTTCCCTGCCCTGCGCTGATATGACCAGTGAATTCTCGCGTATCTCCAGTTTCCCCTCGTTGGTCACCTGCTTTCTCCAGACGACCGGGCCGTCGATTGACGCGCAGAACACATATTCACCCGAGGCGATATAGAGCCTGTCTCCCTGCTTGACCGGCTCCTGGACGACCGTTCCCTGCCACTCGACCTTGCCGTTCTTTATGAAGTAGACCTCGAAGCTGGTAACAAGGAGCCTCCCGTTGGGCCGGGCCTCTTCCTTCTCTTCGTCAATGGCCCTGCTGATTTCCCTGATGACCTCTGCCGGCTTCTCCTTGATATCTATGATTTCCCGATTGTCTTTCTCAAAATCTTTGACGGCGAATTTTTCAATATTTTTCCTGCTCACCACCACATCTTTGCCGGCTTTCTTGATGACTGCTTCGATTGCGGCGTCACCGCTTTTTTCCGGGCTGGATTTCATGATTGCGCTCACGATCTTCTCGGCTTTTTCCACGTCCTGCCTGGTGATGACCACCTTTTCTTCTTTATTTACATCGGGTGCGAGACTCAGGACCTGGGGCATGCTTTCTTCAAGCTCCTTGACCCGTTTTGCCACCTTCACCGATCCCTCGAACACCTTGATGCGGGAGGTGCCGGTGGTATCGGTTTCCACGGTAAACTGCGTGCCGCGAACGCCGGCGACCGCGGTGGGCGTTTTTACCATGAACGATTCCGATTTGATAAGCTTTTTCGGTTTGCAGAGCATCTTGCCTGAATCCAGGTCAACGGCGGTCTTTTCCATGCCTCCCTGCCTGATGAGGGATGACAGGACAACCTTTGTCTTCTGCTTCACCCTGATGAGGGACTGGCCGATCTTAATGTCGCAGAACGATTCCGTTCCCGTCTGGATCATGTCTTTCTCTTTTATGATATCGCCAATTTGAACCGCGGCGCTGTTCTTCGTCACGTCACCGATCATGAAGGTTATCATGGCATACTCATCGACCGGTTCCCTGGTACAGCCCGATGACAGAGCCATTAAAAAGACAGCCAGCACGATTATTTTCTTCATAACCGATCCTCCTCTTGTATCTGTTTATCACCTGATATGTAATTCCATGCCATTAATATCAAATTATAACAGATTACGTCTAAATGCAAGCACACTTCTGCATTTGCCTGCATATTATACCTGCGGGCGGCAGGATAATGCAAGAAAAATAATAAAAACCGCGTCTATTTGCCCCAAAATCGGTACACATGACGGAAAGAAAAATAATTGCAGGAAAAGCCTTGCCCTGGCATCATTCTATCCATGATAGAAAAAATACTCACCTCCCTTATAATCGGCGACGCACTGGGGTCTGCCGTTGACGGCATGACCAGGGGTCACGTCAACTCCCATTTCAGGGTCATCGATGATTACATCGATCCCGAGCCGGCGCTGAAAAATAAAACCGAGCAATGGCGGAAACCGGGCCTCTATTCTTCAATTACGCAGCTCATGCTCATCATGGCCCTGTCCTGCCCGCGCCGGGGCCCCTGTGCTGACGGCTTCCGGCGATCCGTCGCGTCCACCCCGGACGTGGACGGATACGAATACGGTATATTCCGGTATCCCGGGGCCGTGGAAAAGGCTTTTATCGCCAGGATGAAAGATCCGTCACGCTATCCGCATACCCCGGAGCAGCCGTGCGCCAGGATCATTCCCGCCCTGACCTTTCTGAGTTTCAGGAACAACCGGCTCGCTGAACACATTCTTGACATCACGTCCATGATCCGCCTGTTTACCCTGGATTATTCCACCCTGGCCGCGGCGCTGATTTACTCATCGCTCCTCAGGACCCTGTCAGCCGCTGAAATCCCGGCGGCCGATACCCTGCGGGTGGCCGTTGATGCTGCGGCGCATGCCGCCGAAGCCGTGGAATCCAATTCTGCGGCCGTTTTCGCGGAAGCGGCCAATCCCGGCACCCTTGCGGGGGAGCTGCGCGCGATCCGGGAAACACTGTCGGAAACCATGTCCGCCGATTCGCTCAAGGCCGCGGAAGATACGATAGTCGCTCGTGTCAACCGGAAGCTTAAAACCCCGGTTACCCGGGCGACGGTCAATCATCCGGCGGCGCTCTTCCCGTACGCCCTTGCCGTTGCGTCTTTCTCCCGGACCGCGTCGGTCCCGCTTATTCCGGCAGTGTCCGGGGGCGGGTCGACGGCCGCCCTCGCGGCCATGGCCGGTGCGATCGGGGCGTGCCGTCCTGACGCGGAGATACTGCCCCCTGCGCTGACCAGGAACCTGGTAAACAGGAAAAAAGTTCTCGCCCTGGCCGCCGCCCTCTCCACGGGATCGACGCCGCCGGATACCCTGGAGGAATTTATTCATTCTGAGGCTTCCCTGACGGACAAGGAACAGGAAGAACTGGGGGCCAGGCTCAAACACGCCAGGAAAAAGCCGAAAAGAACGGCTCTTTCGCGGGCGGAAAAGGAAAAAGAACTGGCGCGCCACGCGGTAGAAAGCTGGACAAAGCTCGACAAGGCGCGGTGGAAAAAAGAGAAACGACACCATGATAAAAAAGACGAATCGTGAAAAATATTTGACAAAATGCCAATTGCTGGTACCGTCTATCTGTCATGGAATAGTGGTTATGATCGCCTGATACCACCATGAATCATGGAGGAACCCCAATGATACACGAATATGGAAAAATACTGGCCGGCATTGCCGCCCTATCGCTTCTTTTTCTGGCGCCGCCCTCGCATACAAAAGAGCAGACCCTGAACATCGTCAACATCCAGAAATTAAGCAGGTACGATGAAGACCGGGTCCTGTACCAGCAATTCGAAAAGGCACATGACGAGTTTGCCGGCGAGAATTATGACAACTCCATCGCGGCATTGATGGTTATCAAGGATAAAAAAGTCTATCTCATCCAGGATGGATACGACAGCCCGGAAATGGTAAGCAACAACAAGGCAGTTCTTGAACGCGGAAGCCAGATGCTTCCCGACCTGTGGCAGAACAAGATCACCGGCAGTCCCAATTATATTCTGATCACCGACCGCAAAATCGAGATACAGAAAAACACGGCAAAAGAATTCGTGACGAACAACTACAAGGATTTTTATTTCAGCGTGAGGGACAAGTTCTTAAAAAAACACGTGGCGATCCTCCTTTCATTAATAGTCAACAGGAAAGAAGCTGAAATCAGCATGAACCGCATCAGGATTCCCCGAAAGATATCCGATGGGGACCAGGTCAAATACATCACAACCGTTTCCGGCAGGACCCCTGACGGCGGTACGGTCTATCACGCCGAGGATTCCAATGGCGACGGGATCACCGATACCTTCATGGTCGACAGCCGGGACGGATTCCAGTGGGGATTCAAATCAGGCCCGAACCTCGTGTGCATCATCAACAACAACCAGAAGGATATTGAAAAAATAATCGGTAGAATCACCAACCTGGCCTACTTCGGATCCCCCGAGGAAGAGCAGTTGATCAAGAAAACCTTCCCTTCTCCTGATAAGATCAATACGATGATCGACAACATCTACAACATCGACGCCGAAACAGAAAGATTTTTGAAGAAGAACAACATCAATCTTGA
>CAZZHU010000241.1:572-4891 GCA_964654045.1 uncultured Leptospirales bacterium | reverse complement strand
GGGAGCTGAAAAAACGCGAGGACCGCCTTATCGAAACCCTTGCGGAGAAAAACAGGGCCGAAGACGCCCTGCGGAAAAGCGAAAAAAAATTCGAGGCCGTCTTCAATTACTCGCCCAACGCGATTACCATAGTGGAAAATGAAACAGGTCTCATCATTGATGCCAACAAGGGAATGGAGTGGTCCGGCTGGAAGAGGGAAGAGTTGATCGGGCAGAGGGCCTCGATGCTGCAGAACTGGGTCAGTCATGAAGAAAATGACGTACTGGCCGGGAAGATCATCGCCGAAGGCAGGCTGGTCAACCATCCGATCGATTTTTACAAAAAAAACGGCGCCATCGCGCATTGTCTCCTGAACGCGGTCTTCATCCCTATCGAGGACAAGCAATATCTCCTGGTCATAACGAGCGATATCTCCCCCATTATAGAGTCAAAAGAGGAGATGGCCCGCGCGAAAGAGGAACTGGAAAGGGCGCATAAAGAGCTCCAGGCATCGCACGAGGACCTTCAGGCGACGAACGAAGAGCTTGAGGCGACCCTCGAGGAGCTGGAAACATCGAACGAGGAGCTGGTGCGGTCCCAGGACGATCTCATGCGGCATGAAAAGGAACTCCGGAAAAGCGAACAGAAGTACCGGGCCATGATTGAAACTACCGATACGGGCATGGTGATACTCGACGCCGAAGGAAGAGTGATCGAGGCAAACGGGGAATACGTCAGGTTGACCGGAAATGAAAATCTTGATGATATTATCGGGAGGCATATCACCGAATGGACCGCTCCCCATGATATCGGGAGAAACGAGCTGGAATTGAGGAAGCTTCTCGATGAGGGATACCTGAGAAATCTTGTCATCGATTACTCGGACGGGAAGGGCTCCGTAATTCCCGTTGAGATCAACGCAACAGTGGCACGCGACGAGGGCACGACGCGGATATTCTCCCTCTGCCGCGACATCAGCGCGCGCCGTAAGCAAGAGGAGGAGCTTGCCGGTACCAGGGCGATCCTGAAATCGGCCTTCGAGCAGACGCCGATACCCATGCTGCTGGTCGGCGCCAGGGACATGAAAATCCATCTCAGCAATCCGGCCTGCAGGGAATGTCTCCGCATCGATCCGGGTGTGTCTTATGTCGGTCAGAATATCCTCACGCTGAAAAGGACCTGGCAGGACCTGGACGCCGATGGATTGCCGCTGCAGGCAAAAGACACGCCCCTTGCCCTCGCCCTGCAGGGCGTCGTCACGAGAAACAGGGAAGGCCGCATCCGCTTCGATGACGGGAGCGAACGGTGGATACTCATCAACAGCGCGCCGGTGTACGGCCCCGACGGCGCGATTATAGCGGGATTTCTCGCCTTTGATGATATCACGGAACAGAAGAATGTCATTGAATCGCTGCGCGCAAGCGAGGCCCGGTTCCGCTTCCTGACGGAAAAGATGAACGACATTATCTGGACAATGGACCTGAACATGCGCACCACCTATGTCAGTCCGTCAATAGAGAAAGTGCTCGGTTTCACCCCGGAAGAACGGATAATCCAGGACCCCCGCGAGCAGGTTACTCCCGCGTCATTCGAGTATGCCGGCAGTCTGCTCCTGAAGGAGCTGGAGCGCGATAAGGAAGATGGCGCCGATCCGGATCGGAATATCGTCATAGAGATGCAATATTACCATAAGGACGGCTCCATTGTCTGGCTTGAAAACAACCTCAGGTGGCAGAGGGACGACAGGGGTTCGATCATCGGCATTCATGGCGTTTCGCGTGACATTTCCATGAGGAAGAAAGCCGAAATGGAGATACAGCAGAAAGCGGAACTCATTCAGGGGATCACCGACAACATGCCGGGCGTGGTCTACCAGTTTTATGCCGCCGATGATGGAGAAATGGGGCTTACCTATGTGGCCGGCAGTTCAAAAGAGGTTTTCGGACTCGACGGCAATCCGACTGATTATTTCCAGCGATTCACGGCCTGCGTGGCGCCGGCGGACCGGGACGCGTTCCTTGCCTCGATTGACAGGGCCGTCGCTTCCGTCACGACATGGAATTTCGAAGGCGCCTTCATCAAGCCGGGCGGGGAGGAGATTTATTTCCAGGGATTATCGCAGCCGGTCCGACACCGGGAACGGATCATCTTCAGCGGCGTGATGATGGATGTCACGGAGCGGAAAAAGGCCGGGGAGGAGCTCGCGGCCGCCCTGGAAGCCAAGGAGTCGCTGCTGCGCGAGCTCCAGCACAGGGTTAAGAACAGTCTCGCCATCATTACGAGTCTCGTGGGATTCGAATCCGACAGGATAAGCGACCCGGACATGAAGGCTGCCCTGGAGAACATGAGAAACCGGATCGTTTCGCTTTCGCGGCTCTATGACATGCTCTACGAGACCAGGGAGATCAGGGAAATTCAGCTTGACCAGTACCTGCGGCAGCTGGGCGAGTCCCTTGTCGATACGTATAACGCCGGTCGCAGGCCGGTGGCGCTGCGGATGAGCCATGACGAAATCCGCATCAGCACCAAGCGCGCGATTCCCGCGGGCCTTATCCTCAACGAGCTCCTGACCAATGCCATGAAGCACGCCTTTCCCATGGACCGCCAGGGCGCCATTTCCGTTACACTGGAGCGGCGCGGAGATATGGCGCACCTGTCCGTCACGGACGACGGAGCGGGGCTCCCGCCGGGCTTCAGAATAGAAAAATCAAAGGGACTGGGCCTGGTCCTGGTGCGCACCCTGGCGGCGCAGCTTGGCGGCACGGTCGAATGCGTTGACGGCCCCGGCGCGGGGTTTCGCATTGCATTTCCCGTGGAGGAGTGAGTTTCCCCGCATGTGCCGGATAAAAAAAGCGGATATGGAGTTAACCCGGCCATACCCGTAAACGGCGCGGGTATGACCATCGCTATTACACGTGACTAATACGTATAGACAACGGCCAGGCTCGGTCCGAAAAAGACATCAGCCTTGTTCCCGTAGGAGTCGCGTACTTTTTTCAGGTAATGAAGATACTGGGCGCGGAACCCGGCCGTGATCGTGAGACCGGCCTGCGCGACATAGTACCCGAAATCGATATTGCCGTTGAAGCCCAGGGCGCCGGCGATCCTGGCCTCGCTTTGAAGCGTATACGAGATCTTGTACGGGTTTCTCTCCTCCCATCCAACCAGGCCCACGAGGGATAGGTTCGGCAGGAAATAAAAGCTGGCGCCGAGGGGCACCGTGAAGGCGCAGCCGGCTCCCATGGCGACCGAATGATAGACCACGGGAGACGATTTAATGAACAGGAATTTTTCATTATAACGGTACCCCTGGTAACGCGGGCCGAAGAAGAGCCGTGCGAATTTTGCCAGGGTGACCAGGACCAGGAGATCGCTGTCTATCTTTTCAACCACAAAATGGATCTTCCCGGGCAATGTTACGGGAATTATAGGGTGGACGATGAGGGCGCGAGCGTCCGCTTTGTACCGGCCATACTGGAAATTCCAGGCAAGGCTCCAACGATCATTGATGGTGAAGCCTAACATGGGGCCGTAGATCGCGTTGGGGCCCATCCGGTATTTAAAATTGTAAATCCCGTTGCTAACTTCACCATCGGAGGCGTTGTATTTCTGCCATACCGGCTGCCACCAGAAGCACCCGGCCCTGAAGCCGACGCTGATGTGCCACTGCCGCTTGCCGTCGTCTTTGGCGTCTTTCTTTTTTACCTGATATATTTTCTGCTGCTTCGCCGGCTGCTTCTGCTGCGCTGCCGCAGGCAGCGCCAGGGAAAGGGCGAACAGCAATAATCCGGCAACGCATGCTGCCGATATAGTTGATAATGGTTTCATGGTACCCCTCCGTTACTAACATCGCAATTTGTCAATAGCATTGCTACGACAGGATAGTACAACTCTCCCGGAAAACCGGAATGGCATTACAGACTGGGTATGCTCTGCATTTCTTTCGGCGCATCCTGCCTTTTCGCCGCGCCCGGTTTTCCTTTTACGCCCTCCGTTTTCTTTTCCGAATTGGCTGTTATCTCGTCGAATTCCTTTTGCGCTTCCGGATCAAGCTTGTCGCTTGCCTTGATATCCTTCATTTCTTTCTTGATCTCGGCAACCTCTTTCGGGCTTAAGGGTATCACGTCCATTTCTTTTTTCCCGGCGATGATCTCGTCGGCGAGATCTTCGCTCACCACGACTTTCTTGTTCGCTTCCAGCATTTTTTCGATACCGGCCACCAGTTTTCCATCTTTGGCCAGCTGGACAAGAATTTTTCCTTTTATAACATACACTCTGGAATCTTTAGGGTCGGACACGACCATGAACGAAGTACCCCTGATGGCGGCAATCGTTGTCC
>CAZZHU010000241.1:0-562 GCA_964654045.1 uncultured Leptospirales bacterium | reverse complement strand
TTTGACACTGAAGCCTGACATCTTGGACAGTTTTGCCATTACAACGTATAACTTTCCCTTGCTCATGTCAAATTGCGTCTGCCCGTCTCCGCTTTTTTCTTCGAACATGGTCAACCTGACATTGGAATTTTCTACAATCCTGATCACACCCCTGGTGCCGAAATTAAGATCCACGGCCGATGCGGCGCCGGTAACGATGCTGTCATCATACGATACGACGTCTCCCGCGGAAGCGGCCTTTTCGCCCATGGCGGATATGATCTTTGCGTCACCGATGGCAAATTGAACTGTCACAAGTTCCCGGTCAGCCTTTTTACAGGTCGGTAGCATCATTATCGCCGCCAATGACACTAACATAACAATATGTTTTTTCATATTATTCCCCCTGTGCCGAAATAGTAATTTGCTATATGAATTATTTAACAATTCGGGATAATCCTTACGCCATTTTCCTGCCATTAATCGCCGGACAGGCGACTTGAAATTTCGCGCGCCGGTCCGGAATTAAGAAAAAAACAGTTTATGTATATGGATTCCCGATAACTGGATGTTGAACAGCGGT
>CAZZHU010000240.1:0-4895 GCA_964654045.1 uncultured Leptospirales bacterium | reverse complement strand
GCACGGACAGGATCAAAGGCATCATAACGCTGCATGATTTGATTCGGGCCCAGGCCGCCATACAGAATTAGCATCACCGATCCGCCCGTAGTGGTCGCGTCCCTTCCGCCATGCATTGGACGACGATTTTGCTTGCCATGTCCTTCCCGATTCGCCATTATCATTTCAGATAAGGCAAAATCTCCCTCATCCGGCGGTAATGATGGGTCGGGAATTACACGGATTGTGAAAAAACTTGGTGGGAAAAAATATAACGTATGAACGACACTCTGCTCCCGGCGAAGTCGCCGGGCAGCTGATGTTATTGTGAGGTCGGTGGAGCGATACGTATGGAGGAGATCTTCTGGAAGCTGGTATTTGCGTCAATCGCCGCTCTTGATGTTTGCGAATTCCTTTCATGTATGATTAACCCGCCCGGGCGCCTGTTTTCTGATAACCAGTCCCGCCAGGTAAAGACCGTAGCCGAAGAAGCCCAGGCCCATCAGAATGAAGATATAATTCTCTTCACCCCCCTCCGTCTCCAGGACTGATTCTTCCGGATCGCGCGGATTGTAATAAACCTCAACACTTTTTTCTACGCAATATTTCTTCGCCTTCTTATCCCAGTAGTCCCGGTCGCCGGTCCGGGGCCCGAAGTAAAACCTTTGCCCCCGGTGCGGCACGCCGGCTACCTCGTAATCATACTCCACTTCAAGATCATAGCTCACCGCATCGTTACTGCTTCCATGTCCGTAGCGCACGCCGACGGATGAGCTCCGGTGCTTTGCCACGCGGCACGTTACAAGCTTTCCCGCGGTCGAGGGCCAGCCGGCGCTGTCATCGGCGGCCCTGACCAGATGAATGAAATAGCCCAGGGTTGCGATGCCGCCGGCCAGGCACATCAGGGCCAGGACCGAAAGGGGCTTGTTGGCCGGAACCTTTTGCAGCATTACTTGTTTCCCATCGCCTCGTCCAGCTCCCCGGCCAGGGTCTCGTCATAGCGCGAGGTCCAGAGGCCCTTCCGGAGAAGGGACCCGTCGGGATTCAGCACTCTCAAATCCTTGAGCTTGTAGGCGCACAGGTGGATCGATCCCCGCTGCGACACCGAGATCCTCTTCGCCCATGTTCCGATGGAATAATTGTGCTTCGGCGAGTGCGGCCCCACCAGGAGCTGAAAGGACCCGTCCGTCCAGATGCGCGCCACGTGGGACCAGTCCTCACCGCCGATTTTTTTCTTATGGCAGAATACGATGTATATGACGCCGTCTCCGGCGACGCAGAAATCCTCGATTTCACGCACCGCCTTCTGCACGGGCCGTATCAGTCCCAGGAATTTCCCCTCGCGGTCGTAACGGGCGGTAACCGCGCTTGCCGGGTCCATCATGTAGAGGACGCCGTCCGGTCCTGCTTCCATAAGCGCATCCTCCGGCGGTTGGGCCGGGCAGTCCGGCATGGCGTCCCAGGAGGGAACCCCGTGGTACCGATCGGCATCGTTGCTGCCTGGCCAGAGTGGAATCCGTTTCCCCCTTTCGTTAAACCGGCGGATCTCCCGAAGGCCGGTCTTCATGTTCAATTCTGCGATTTCGGCCGCCGTCAGCTTGTGGGGGCCTTTCCGTTTTATCCGTTCCGTGATGTTGTCAGGGGACGCGTCCTCCTCCCACTTCCTGTATACCAGGAGAGTGTTGTCGGGGCAGGCCGTGACATTGTAATGGTCAAGCACCGATATGAGGCCGGGATCGCCGTCGCCGTTTTCAACGGCGCGGATCCTTTTTCCCGTTGCGGCGTTGAAAGCGATCGCAGCTTCTTCGTCATGATCGAGAACCCAGAGCGTATCCGACGCCTGGACGTAAAAAAGACGGGCATATTCCGAACAGGGGATGTCCCGGGCGACCCAGCCCAGGAGTCCGTTGCCGGAAACGCGGCCCAGGCGGAATTCGCTCTCCTCTTCCCAGAGCAGGGCCGTGTCATCATCGGGCAGCCCCGCCAGGTCGATGAACTCATCGATCTCGTACGGCAGCATGGCTTCGGCGTCGCCGATATCGACGAAAACATACCAGGAATGGGCGACCGACACCGGATTGAGGCGTGACCATATATCGTCCGGGACCAGGAATTCGCCGTTGCAGTATTTGCACCGCACGGTGCGGCTGGAGCCGTCCAGGGGGAGGGGGCTGCCACAGTGATAGCAGAAAATGGATATCGAGGTTGCCCCTTTGAGGCTGTTCGCATCATCTTCGGGAGCGGTTTCATCCACCAGAAGCCGCACAAAGGGAAAGACCTTCTCAAACCATGGCGGCGGCCTGCGGAGGCTTCGCACCGTGCCGCACTCCCCGCAGGTGAAGACCGAAGCATCGTCATTGCCGATCTTTATCAGGTCCTCGGCATTCCACGTGCCTTCACATTTGCCGCACCGCGGGGCGCGCTGTCCGAAGGTTATCCGGTAGCCGCCCACGCCGGCCAAGATGCCCTCGGCCCGGGAGACCGAGTCGGGCTTCATTCCGATTGCCTCATGCATGTGGGGTGTCGCCAGCACCTGCCAGAGCTCGACCGGTGTGTCCGTGTAAGAATTGCAGTGCGGGCACAGAATATTTTCCGCGGCCCTGTTCACCGGAAGGGGCCGGCCGCAGCCGGCGCAGGTAATGGAGAATTCAAGGAAAATGGATTTCATGGATATGAGTATCTCCTTTCCATGTTGCCCGTAATTGCCGGATCACATGAACGGATTACTATGCGATGATATTATGCGGAAGTCAATTATTATTGGTAGCCGGTATGGATCCGGCCGGGGATTGAAGCGAGTCATCCAGGGCACCTGTTGGAGCGGGGCGGTGATTATAGATGCGCCTGGATTGCTGGCGTCGATATCAGAAAAAAACCCGAAACTATTCCGGCTTAATAATTTTTTAAACAGGGGCACATACAAGCCAGCCCTTGAGTTCTTCGCTGATGTTCCACAATTTTGATCCGCTGATTTTTCGCTTTGATTCCTGTCTCAGCTGATGGCCTTGTTCGAGCCTTCTGCGGTGCTGAGATTCATATTTTCCAAGGAAACTGGCCGTACCCCCCGCCCAATTTCAGAACGAAAACCAAAAAAGTAGGTTCCGTTTTCCGAAACCTGAACGACTCCCATCCCTTTTGTGCCTATAATTAAGCAAGAATAGGGGATTTACCTGGTTCATAAGGATTATCATTAGGAGACCGCGATGAAGACGATGAGGATGCCGGAAAACTGTATACTGTTACTGGTGTTATCTACCATGCCATTTTGCACGGCCTGTTCCGATATGATAGCGAACCAGGAAGAGGCCGGTGACCCGGTAACCTATGGCCTTTTGGCCCTACGGGTGGGGGACCCCCAATGTCCAGTGTCGGGTTACCTATGATGCCGGAACAGGCATCGCGGGATCCGTTCCGGTTAGCACCGTCGTATATGAAGAGAATGACACGGTGACGGTTCTGGATAACACCGGAAGCCTTGCCGGGAGCCCCCAGTCCTGGGGCCGGTACCTTGAAGCGGCCAACGCAGATATCCCACAACATCCATCGTGGGGTACGTTCAATCCGGCAGTAACCATTGGAACCGGTTCGGCCATTGGGGATGGACAGACAAACACCACAGCCATAATGAACGGCTACACGATAGTCACGGCAGCGGACGCGTGCGATTCATACAGCGTGGTTTATGACGGCACGACCTACGGCGACTGGTTTCTCCCTTCCCTGGATGACCTGGATGCAATGTATACGAATCTCTATTCGATTTTCTCGATATTCATCAATCTGGAGAATTTATCGTATAATTCCCGAAGAACCCCGTTTTTCCCCATGTACAGCGGTTCCGTCTTTTTTCCCGCCATGATGTCGTCGATCTGCCACGACATGAGGCTGACCTGCCGCGATACCCGGCCGGTCACCCAGGAGATATATATTAAAAGGAAGAGACCCTGTGCCCCGACCGCGGCGATTATCGCAATAAGAAACGTATGGTTGTAATTCCGTTTCTCCATTGTCTTCAGGATGCTCGCATTCTTGGACAGCGCCGCCATGGATGCGTCATGGTTCCGGATCATGTCCTGCACGGCAAGCTCGTAACCGCTCCTGCCGGCAAGGCGCGAGAGCTTGATTATTGCGCCGGTAATCTCTTTTTCCCGCGAAGAGGAGCGCTCTATTTCCGAGATTATTCCGTTCAATGCCGTCATTTCGGCGGGCCGCGGCAGAGCCGCCGTCATGGCGATGATAACGGCGATAGTGATGAAATGCGAAAGGAAAATGACGAAAAGAGTTTTCCTCTGGAACGAATTGGCCGGTTTTTTTCTGGTTTGATTCATTATCCTGTCCTTTATGGAGTGGTATTGAAAAGTTAAAATGAATAGCTCAGGCCGATATCGATCGACGGGTACATGCCGGTCTTTTTCTTCTCGAAAAGAACCGTGTATCCCGGGGTCACTGCGAGGTACAGTCCCTTGTATAGTCGGTAGTCGAGGCCGAGACGTACTGTCATCAGGGGATCGGCATAGGCCCTGCCGCCGTTGTAATTGCTGTTCGTAAGAAAATGGACCTGGCAGCCTGCGCCCAGGAGCGGCGTGAGATAGAGATCCTTGTACACTTCGAACCGGTACCCGGCGGATACGGCGCCGTAGAAGGCCCGGTAGGATTTGACGTCCCCGGCCGGCACCGAAACGTAGTAGTATCCGGCAGCGAGGCGCAGCTCGGTATTGTTCACGATGAGGTTCCGCGCCCGCCCCTCGATGATATTCCCGAAGGAGAATGACGCGATTCTGCTGAAGCTTCCCGCGGGGACCATGAAGGAGAAGTAGAGGGCGGCGTCGAAACGCACCGGTTCTTTCGGCGCTTTCTGCTGCTCGCCGGGCTTTACCGGCTCCGCCTTGCCGTCACCCCGGTCCTCGTCAGCCGGC
>CAZZHU010000239.1:0-4940 GCA_964654045.1 uncultured Leptospirales bacterium | reverse complement strand
TGCCCACGCTGCCGATCCTGTTTCCCCATACCGGAGCGTTCATGGTGACGGCCGGCGAGGTTTCTGAAAGCCCGTAGCAGTCATAAACG
The DNA here is from genome assembly GCA_964654045.1 of uncultured Leptospirales bacterium. Lineage (GTDB taxonomy): Bacteria > Spirochaetota > UBA4802 > UBA4802 > UBA5550 > RBG-16-49-21. Next base: position 4,851 of record CAZZHU010000239.1, on the reverse strand, counting down.
ATTACGCCGATGTCCTGGAAGAAGAGGGCGATGTCGAGATTCATGACCGCGCTGGCCGTGAGGGAGCCGATAAGGCGGCCGCCCAGGAGTGCGCGGATCTTGTCGAACACCAGTTTGTCGAGTATCCTGAGCTTCAGGGTTTTCCTCTTTCCCCGGCGTTTCTTCGCCTCCGAGCAGGCCGCGTCGAAGAGCTTCTTTTTAATGCCGCCCGCCTCCTCCATGGCCATATGGATCCCGTTGTAGATCTTGTTCCATACGCGGGGCACGGCGATCAGGTGCGTTGGCCGTATCGTTTTAATATCCTGGGTCAGCGTATCCAGGGACTCCATGATGCCGATGGAACCGCCGAACTGGAGATAGTTGTGCAGTTCCCCGCTGATGGCCATGGAGTGGGCCCACGGAAGGATCGAGCAGGCCACCGATGTCTCGTTCAGCTCGGGATATACCCGGTACCCGGCCTGGGAGCAGTGGGTCAGGTTCCCGTGGGTGAGCACCACGCCCTTCGGGTCCCCGGTCGTGCCGGAGGTGTAGATGATGACGGCGGTTTCGCTCCAGTGAGGCTTGTACGACGGCGTCGGGTTGGCGCTTCCCATTTTTTCCAGCGCGGGCAGGGACCTGTCTCCCTCGCCGTAGACGAGGAAAATCTCTTTCAGACCGGGACAGTCCGCGGTGAAGCCTTGTACCTTGTCAAGGATGGCCTGGTTCCTTACAAACAGGAACTTGACTTCGCTGTCCCTGATCATGTAGTGCCATTTGTTCACCAGCTCCTTCTCGTACATGGGGATGAAACGGCCGCCCAGGCCGTGGGTCGCGTTTTCCAGGACAAACCATTCAATTGAATTGCTCAGTATGACGCCCACGGTTTCGCCCTTCTGAAGTCCGAGTTTTTTCAGTGCGCCGCGGAGATTGTTGATGCGCTCCGCGAGCTGACGGTAGGTGAGCCATGCATACTGTCTGGTTTTCGGGTCTTTCTGGCCGAGTGAGGGCCGGTCCCCCCATTTCGCGGCGGTGCCTTCGAAGAGGTCCACCAGGTTTCTCGGTTCATAGAAATATTTGTCAAGCTGATCAATCTGCTCTTTGGTAAATTGGATCATGGGGTCCTTCCTTTTTATTGATTTACGGGTTGTCTGATGTTTTTGTCACTGGTACAGCAATGTTTTCTGCCAATGATATAGTAATATAGTAACAAATACAACTTATAGAAAATCACTGATTTTTGCTAATTAATTTTCGTGATAGTAGCCGGTCTTTGTGATCCGCCATAGCGTTGTCCACCACGGCCGGATGATCGGCTGGAAAGATTACCGCCCCATGCTGATCCCGATCGCCTCGGCGCACTGGATGAGCTGGGAATCCACCGGGACCGTGCGGACCTTCCCGGCAAGCTCGCTGAGCGGCACGAGCACCATGTCGGGCGTATCCAGGGACACCATAGTCCCGAAATTGCCGTCGGCCGCCGCCTGGACGGCGAAACTCCCGAGGCGCGTGCCGAGAACACGGTCGAAGGCGCAGGGCGAGCCGCCCCGCTGGATGTGGCCGAGCACGGTGCAGCGCACCTCCAGGTCAACCCGCTTCTTGATCTGGTCGGCGAGATACTGGCCGACACCGCCCAGCTGCGGCACGCCCTGGAGGCGCGTGGAGGCCGATGCCTGGGTGATCACGCCGCCGCCCTCTTCCCTGGCCCCTTCCGCGACCATGATGATGCTGAAGGGGCTTCCCCCGCCGGCGCGGAATTCTATTTTCTCCACGACCCGGTCGATGTTGTAGGGTATTTCCGGAATAAGGATGATGTGGGCGCCGCCTGCGATACCCGACTCCAGCGCGATCCATCCCGCGGTGCGGCCCATGACCTCGAGAATCATGACGCGCTGGTGGCTCCTCCCGGTGGTCTGCAGCCGGTCAAGGGCTTCTGAGGCGACCTCTACAGCGGTCTGATAGCCGAAGGTATAGTCTGTCTTGTCCAGGTCGTTGTCGATGGTCTTCGGGATGCCGATGACGGGAACGCCCTTTTTGAAAAACCGGTAGCCGATCTCGAGGGTCCCCTCGCCGCCGACAACGAAGAGGCAGTCGAGACCCATTTTCCTGTAGGTTTCCACGGCCCTGTCCGAGTAGTCGCTGACCTTAATGGAACCGTCGCCCATGAGCTCGCGGAATTCAAAGGGATTGCCCTTGTTGGTGGTGCCCAGTATCGTTCCGCCCAGGGTGAGGATGTCCCTGGTTGACTTGACCGTAAGCTCCTCCGAGTGGCCGGTGATGAGCCCCTCGAATCCTCCCACGATGCCGACAACCGTCGCATGGTGCCCTATTATGGCCGACCTGGTGACCGCCCGGATGACGGCGTTCAGGCCGGAACAATCCCCGCCTCCCGTGAGAATTCCCACTCGTTTCAGTGCCATGGTGACCCGCCTTTTTGTAAAATTGCACGACAATGTACACTGGCATCTACATGAAAAGAGAACTCGCTGTTATTTCTATAAAAGACCGTATCCGCGGAAGAATTCAAGCAGGATTTTTGTTATTTCATTTTTTCAGCCCCCGGTATGCCGGTGCCGGGCATATTTTTTTCCGGCCGTACTAAAATATTTTATTCAGGGCATTCCTTTCGGTACCGGGATAAATCTTTTTTCGGCCGGTAGTTCATTGACAAGAAGAAAGCTAACTCTAAAAATGGTCATATGGCGGCACCTGCAAAGCTATCTGCCGCCTCCACGGCGAAGCCCATGGAAGAGCTAACTTTATAACTATAAGTATATTGAGAGGCATTATATGAGCACATTTAAACCTTATGACGAAACGACCATCCCTGGCATCTTCAAGAACAGGGTGGAGATGCACCCGAAAAAAATATTCGTTAAAATCCGGGAAGGTAAAAACTGGAAAGAACATTCATACGAAGACTCCAATGAACAGGTAGACGCCCTCGCGTCATACTTTATCAAGAAGGGAATCAAGCCGAAAGATAAAATCGCCATTTATTCCAACAACAGGCCCGAATGGTGCTTCTCAGACATAGCCACCCTGGCAATCGGCGGGGCGGATGTCACGATCTATCCGACCAACTCGGGACCCGAGGCGGCGTACATCCTGAACGATTCCAGGGCAAAAGTATGCATGTGCTCCGGCAAGTTCCAGGTTGACAACCTCCTGGGCGAAAAGAAGAACCTGAAAAACCTCAAGGAGATTATCGTATTTGATAACCTCGACTACAAGGACAAGATGGTGGTCAAGTTCTCGGACGCCCTCGCGATCGGCCGCAAAAACCTCAATCAGAAAGAGATCGACAGGCGGCTGAGGAAAATAGACCTTGAGGAAACCGCCACCCTGATCTACACCTCCGGTACCACCGGCAATCCCAAGGGGGTCATGCTCACCCATAACAACCTGGTCGTCAACGTGAAGCAGTTCCTGGAGCATCACCCGTTCCCGAAGGAAAACTTCGAGACGCTCTGTGTCTCCCTCCTGCCCCTTTCGCACTCCCTGGAGCGGACCATCGGCTACAATTCCTTCATCCATGAAGGCGGAACGATCGCCTACACGAAAGGCGCCGAAACCCTCGTGGAGGACCTCTGCGACATCAGGCCCTACGCCTGCGTCTATGTCCCGCGGGTGCTGGAGAAACTCTATGAAGGGATCCAGTCAAAACTGCGGGACGCGCCGGCAAGCAAGAAAAAGCTCTTTAACGCGGCAATGAAGGTCGGCAGGAAGGCAGTGCCGTATATCACGGTGAACCGGTCACTGCCCTTTCCGCTCAACCTCAGGTACAATCTGTTCGATAAACTGATATTCTCCAAGCTCAGGGTCGCCCTCGGCCTTGACCGCATGATCGTCATGGGTATGGGCGGCGCGCCGCTCGCCTACAACATATGGGAGTTTTTCCAGGCGATGGGCATCGAGGTGCACCTCGGCTTCGGCCTGACCGAAACCACGCCGGTGACCCACCTGAACACCTTCCGGTATATCAAGCCGATCAAGCTGGGAACGTGCGGCCCGCCGCTGCCGCGGACCGAGTGCAAGATCGCGGACGACGGCGAGGTCCTGATCCGCGGACCGCAGGTCATGAAGGGGTACTATAACAGGCCGGCCGATACGAAAGAAGTTCTATCAAAAGACGGCTGGTTCCACACCGGCGATATCGGCGTGATCGATGAGGACGGGTACCTCCGCATCACCGACCGGAAAAAAGACATCATCATCACCGCGGGAGGCAAGAATGTGGCCCCGCAGGTGATCGAGGGGGCGTTCATCGCACATCCCTTCATCGAGCAGATGGCCGTTATCGGCGACCAGATGAAGTTCCTCGTGTCGCTGATCGTGCCCTGTTTTCCCGAACTGACCAAGTGGGCCAAATCGAAGGGCATAACCGAGACCGATCCGAAGAAGCTGATCGCCAATGCCGAGGTCATGAAAAAGTACAAGGAAATAGTCGACGGGCTGAACAAGCCCCTCGGCAGGGTCGAGCAGATCAAGAGTTTCGCGCTTCTGGACCGGCCCTTCACCCAGGAGACGGGCGAGCTCACGCCCACCCTCAAGGTCAAGCGGAAAGTCGTGCTGAAGAATTACCAGAATGTGATAGACGGGTTGTATAAGGAATAGTTTTACGAGGAGAAGATGGTGGCTTCACTGAGCGAACAGGAGGTTTGCCTGCCGCCGCCGGCAGGATGCCGAAAAAGCGGCGGCCTTCTCCTCGTGCTCCTCATCACCCCGGTCGCTCAGGCGCCGCGACAGGCTGCTCTTAATACCTGCGGCATGGATGCCGCAGGCGGCGATCGTCTGCAGGAGGCTGCATACGATCGCCGAGAATCTTAAGTGTATTCATACAGAAAGCCAAGCCCGCTGCAGGCGCGGGGTGAT
>CAZZHU010000238.1:0-4990 GCA_964654045.1 uncultured Leptospirales bacterium | reverse complement strand
TCGCTCTCGAGGACGTTGATCGAAAGCTTGACGTCATATACGTACTTGGGGCGGTACTCATTGTCTTTGAAAACGCACTTTAATATTGCATATGCGTTCTGGCCGCGGACGAAAGCGCCGATGTCTGTTTTCTGACGAAGTATCGAGTTGGTATCAGTTTCGAGGTCATTGACACCGCGCTGAATATGTCCCTGGAGGTGGCCATACATGTTGATGATGGACTTTTCAATTTCACCGGTATGGAACTTGTCGGGACCGGCGATCTTGTCCATGAGCTCGATGATCTCCCTCGGCGTGTACCGGGCAAGGCCGCGGAGCTCTTCCTTGTCGACGAAATCCCGAACTTTTTTCATGAACTCGTCTTCCATGGTAACCGTGTAGCGGTTAAACATGTTAACATAGGTCTGGTTTATATAGTTGTAAAGTTTTTCCTTTAAACCGCCCATGATTTCCATTTTTACCAGAACATCCTCGGGCAGTTTTGTTATTACCTGGTTCACAACCCGGTCTGTGGTTTCGTTTACAATAAGTCTCTGTTCTGCAATTTTATCACGTCCTTCCTGCGCGTATGATTCGTGGGAACCCACGGCATTGGGGATGGTCGGGTGAAACTTGTTTGGACTTTTAGGAAATTGTGTAAAAGCCATTTATTATTCCTCCTTTATTTCGCTACACTTTAAAATTCATGTTCTACGTGCGTCTATTCAAATGGAATTATATATATTAATTAAATTGTAATATAATAGTATCGAAGACTATTCTGTCAAGATTATTTCTAAAAATTCTTCAACGATATCGCCAAATAATATCGTCCTTTTCAGTAATTTTTATTAATAATTATCTCTTCGCCTCCCCCGCGTTATGACGCAAAATATTTAAATGTATAATTTCCTACCTTAAATATGTCTCCATCCTGAAGGAGTCCGTCCGCCTGGCGGTTTACCATTTCCACCCTGGCGTTATCATTATCGACAAGTTTCATCCTGATTGCGCCTTCATGCCTGATGGCCTTTATCATAATGGGCGCCTTAATGGTAATGTCCCTGACGTTCACAACGCAGCCGAGACCCTTGCCTATCATAATCTCTCGCGACGGCCTGCGGGCCAGGTCGTAATGCTGCATATAGGGTTCAATGATCTCGTTGTTCCAGTACTCGAGCTTGCCGACAACCTTAAGGTCTGACAGCCTCTTCACGAAGAACAGTATGGCCAGAACGAGAAGGATGCAGGCGCCGGCGATTATAATCGGTATGAGGATGTTCCTGCCTTCCGCTTCCTTTTTCTGTTCATCCTGGATAAGCTCCTGTTTTCCTTTTTCAGGATCGTCCGCCTGGATGACCTTCACATTATCAGAAATGAGACCGAGGTCCTTTTCCATCTTTTGCGCAGCTTCGCTTTTCATTCCGGGGGTAAAGCTCAGAACATATACCCACAGCTTCGATTTTTTTCCGTATTTCTTGGCGAAGTCCACGAAATCGAATTTTTTATCTCCCGGAGGGGGGTCATCAATGGCATCGGTCATGATTACAATCTCAGTTTGACGCCCGTCCTTCTGCCCGAGGGTTTCCGCGGAACCCAGAACTTTTGTAATCATTTTATACGTGTAGGTCCAGAGTCCCGTCGCGTCAGTCATGGTTATGTATTTCTTCAGGATATCCCTGTCGTTGTCATCGTCCACGATCACCGCCGGGTATATCCTGACGTCTGTATCGAAGGTCACAAACGTGACGCGGTCGCCATCTTCCACCTGGTCGATATAATCGCTGATGCTACGCTTGACATCACCCAGGATGTCCTTGCCTCCGGCGCGCCCGATCATACTCATCGAGGTGTCGAGGACCAGGATAATATCCTTGCTCTGTCTGGCCATGCAATTCACCGCGGCCAGGGTAAACTGGGCCACCATCAACAGCACGAAAAGCGGCAGAATAGCTTTACATGATTTCGTTCCCAAAATAGTTCTCCTCAATTTTTTTTTGGGTACTTCCAGATTCATCGACTCCCGGATATCCCGCAGGGATAACTGGATTTGGTTAAAATAACTATTGCCTTAAGATGTGATTTTCCGGGAATATGGACTGCCCCATCGAATTGATAAATAATAATATGAATATTTGAATATATGTCAAGAATATTAATCGAATTATACAAAATTTAATTTCAATATTCAACTATATTTATACAATATCACCCACTGCAGAGATAAGTGAATAATAAACACTTCCATGAACAATAATTAAAATTTGTTATTCTTATTTCGCATTTATACGCAAATAATGAATAAAAAGCTTGAAAAAGCCCTCGCGAGAGGACCCCATCGTGAACGGGTTATCAACAAGCCGCGGCTTTAACATTCATTATAAATAACCTCTTTCTTAACATAATTCCTGAAATCAATGGCTCGATCCTTGTTAAGGTCAAGGTATTCGTTCATGAGAATAAAAAACCACATAAATGTGTCCTCTTTGGTTTCCAGCGCGATAAAACTTCTTTTTTCGCGCCAGTTTTTTACGACGATGCCCTTATGCATCACCATGAGAATGTCCACCTCGAACTGGTATTCAATATTCTTTGAAAGATAGAAATTAATGATATCATTTTTCAGCTCCTGGAACTCGTACTTCGTGGAAGAAACGATCGCAAATGAAGGGATGTGCACCTTCTCCTCGTCCTCCGGAGGCGTGGCGTACATATTCAGTTTCTTGGCGGTCGCTATTTTACTCAGGACCTCTATCAACGAGTCCTTGTTGAGGTTCTGGACCAGATGCAACAGACCATAAACAAGCTCATACGGGACATACCCTCCCATCAAATCAATGATGTCAGGGCAGTATTCATTATAAATCACGAGATCAGCCCCGTCAGGCGAAAATCCGGCTGAATCTATAGGCTTGACAGGACCTACTTTAAGATTTGAAGGAATGATCCGCGTAATGCTCTCCCTCAGGAGATTAATGTCCACGGCACCATGGGACGTCCCCTTTCCTTTCACTGGAGAAATTTTATCGGCCGCCTTCTTCCTGATCAACCTTTTATCGAAATCCTTGAAATATTTCAATATCATCATCAACACCTCATTCTGTAACTTTTTCGCGGCAGAGCAGCCGAAAACGGCTGAACGACGTGCATGCGTAATAATACAAACTGCAAATAGTGCGATATAACAATAATGATGTCAATGAATAATTTCCATAATATTTCAAATAGCTCCCTGAAGAAACAACCCCGGTTTTTTCCCTCAATGCGGCAAAAAAACTTGTTGCCAGCTGCATCAATCATTACTTTATAAGAAGCCGCCTGCGCTGTTGGTGATAGGAATTATATTTTTTTGAACCTAAAGCTTTTTAGGGATCCCAATATCTGGCTGCAATGGTCATGCCCCTCACGGGGAAGGCCTGATCAGCCGTGCGGGAACCCACCTGGACACAGGTTCAAAAAGCTTTCCTACACGGCAGCGCGGGTTTTTTTATACCCGCATGCCCTGTTCATTTCTCGCAGACAGGCTTCATACTCCTGTCCCGAAAACCACCCCCTTTGCAGGACGGGCCGGGATAAATTAATCACCGGGGGATGAATTATAATTGCCAAGCACCGCGTCACTGTTTTATTGTGATCGTGACTGAATACAATAGTGGCAGCAAAAATGAATTCCATACTTCTGAACATGGTAGCCGCCGCGGCGCTGGCAACCGTATCATGCTCCGGCCTGATAACCAGGCAGGACAGAAGCGTTTCCGATCTCGAATCCGAGCTGGTCGTGCTGAAGAAGAGGATCAGCATGGTTGAAAAAAATAACGCCCTCCTCGAGTCTGAAAACATCGACCAAAAAAGCAGCATCAGGCGGATCAAAAACGACTACGCCGTGCTGAAGAACCAGTCCGATACGAAGATCAGGGAGCTTTCCGAAATGAACTCCCGGCTGAAGGCCGAATTTCTCGAAACCACCGCGCGACTGGCCTCCACCATTACCGGTCTTGAAAAAAAGCTCGCCGAAAAGAGCGAGGACCTGTCCAAAAGGGACGCGGCCCTGAAGGAACTCCGGGCCGCTAACGACCTCCTGAAAACGGAAATAACCGCCGGGGAGGGGGGGATCGCTTCCCGCGATAAAAAGATCAGGGAACTTCTTTCGGAAATCGAGAAGATGAAAGGCGGCCTCGAAAAAAACGAGCTCCTGACACAGGAGCGCGAGAAATCAATCGGCACCCTTAAAAATGAAATCGAAACGCTGGAATCATTGCTGAAAGAGAAGGTTTCCGAGATATCGGACCTGAAATCAAAACTCAATTCGCCGGAAGCGACAAAAATAATTCAGAAATGACCGGTGTCCATGGCAGTCATACCCTACAGAACCGAAACGGCCGTTGCGGCATACAGGAAAAAGAGCGCCGTCGCCATGCTCCTTCTTTGCGCTGTCTTTTTCCTTGCCGTTCACCGGCAGGCGGCTGCGGCTGAGCCGGTAACACTCCTGCTAACGTCAAACCTTGAAGGACGGTTTATCCCCGATATAGACGGCCAGGAGACCGGGGACCCGATGGTGCTCCTGGGGCAGTCCATCCTCACGGAATCCCGCAGGGGCAGAGTCCTCTACTTCGACCTCGGCAATTCCTTCTATCCCGGCGTACTGTCGAAGCAGAATTATGGCGGCGCCATGATGGATTTTTTCTCGCACTTCCGGTGCAGGTCCACGCTGGTATCCTCCATGGACCTCCGGATCGGCGTCTCCAGCCTCGAATTTCTCCAGCGCCGGAGCGCGACAAGGCTCCTGTCGGCTAACATCATGAGGGACACGGCGCCCCTCTTCACGCCCTATATCATCCAGGAAATCCAGGGAAGAAAGGTCGCCTTCGTCGGCCTGTCATCCAAAAAGATACTCTTCGATATCGCGGAAAAGAACGTGTACCGGATCGTCATCGAGGACGAGGTCAAGGTGCTCGGGAACGTTATCGCCGAGCTTGAAAAACAGTCGGTGACCGACATCATCCTCGTCTCG
>CAZZHU010000237.1:0-5050 GCA_964654045.1 uncultured Leptospirales bacterium | reverse complement strand
GCGCCTTGATTTCAGCCCGTCCCCGGAAGAGATCGCCGGTGTCATCCTGCGCCATTTCTCGCGGGTGAAAAACGGGGTGGCCAGCTTCGGCCAGGGATGCGAGGGCGAGCCCCTTCTCAGGAGCGATGAACTCGCCGCCGCGGTACGGCAGGTCCGCAAAAAGACCGGCGCGGGGACCATCAACCTGAACACCAACGGATCGCGTCCCGAAGGTGTGAAGGAGCTCATCGGTGCCGGCCTCGATTCAATCAGGATCAGCCTCAATTCACCGACGGAGGATTACTACGCGCGGTATCACCGGCCGGTCAATTACTCCTACGGCGACGTCATGCGGTCCCTCGAAGCGGCCCTGGACGCCGGGATATTCGTGTCGATCAACCTGTTTTTCCTGCCCGGCTTCACCGACTCGGAAAACGAAGTGGAGGCGCTGGAGAATTTCCTGGGGCGCTTCCCCGTGAGCATGATCCAGACAAGGAACCTGAACATGGACCCTGATTATTATTTTGACCAGATTGGTTTCCGCGAGTCGGAGCCGATGGGGATAAGGAATTTGATCGGGTTGTTAAGAGAGAAGTATCCGAAAGTCCGCCTCGGTTATTACAACCCGCCGTTGTGACCTCATCCCCGGCCCTTCTCCATTTAATGGAGAGGGGAGTATGGAACTAAGTTTTTATCGCGGGAACCCTCTCCATATTTTGGAGAGGGTGCGCAGAGCGCGGGTGAGGTCTTATTTGGAGAGAGCGCGCCGAAGACGGGGTGAGGGCAAAAATACAACAAGGGTGCGCGCGTGAGGTCTTTTTTTTACAACACATCGATCACCACGATCGTGACATCGTCCTCGAATTCTTCGTCAAGGCCGTGCCACCGCTTCAACAGCCCCGTAAGGCTGTCGGTGAGGTCGGCGGCGGAGAGCTCCCTTCCGCGGATGATGGCGTTTTTCAGGAAATTGATATTCATCATTTCCCGTTCCTTGTTGTACACTTCAAGGAAACCGTCCGTGTACAGGATGATCCGATCCCCCGCCTCGATGTCCGATTCATGCATTTCATAATTTTCGGCCCAGGAATAACCGATGAGCCTGCCTGACGGAGTTATTTCCTCGATGGTATTGGTTTTCTTGCGGTAGAGGAGGAGCGGTTCGTGCCCGGACCTGATGTAATGCAGCTTCATCGACTCCCGGTCGATAAGCGCGTAGCCGGCGGTAACGAAGCTGTTTTTGATGTTGCCGGTCAGTATCCTGTTCAGCTCCTTCATGAGCTGACCCGGCTGGTCGGCGACGTCTTTCAGCATGGAGAAGGCGATCTTGACCATGGACGCGACAATGGCGGCCGGTATCCCGTGGCCGGATATGTCGGAGATGAAAGCCCCGATCCGGTTATCGTCGATCCTGTGAAAATCATAAAAGTCCCCGCCGATGACCTGCATGGGTATATACTTCACGGTGATGTCCAGGCCCGGCAGGCGGGGGATTTCCGCGGGGATCGTCGAGAAATGTATCTTCCGGGCCAGTTCTATCTCCTGTTTGATCGACGTGAGCTTCTTGTTCTCATCCACGGTCTTTTTCAGGCGGATCAGGGTCTTCACCCTGGCCAGGAGCTCGGTCTTGTCGAAGGGCTTGGCCAGGTAGTCGTTGGCGCCTGCGTCAAGCCCCGCGGTCATGTCCGCTACGCGGCTTTTAGCCGTCAGCATCATGATGGGAAGGTCGAACATGGAGTACCGCCCGCGGATGATGCGGGATACCTCCAGGCCTGACATCTTCGGCATCATGACATCAAGGATCATCAGGTCCGGGATCAGGCCGGTGTTGATCTTATCCAGCGCGTCGGCGCCGCCGGTCGATTTTACCACGGTGTAGTTTTGGACCGAGAGCTGGTTCTCGAGCACCTGGAGGTTGACCGGATCGTCGTCCACGACCAGTATCGTCGGCTTGTCCGTGGCCGGAATAAAGGCGAGGGGATTGAAGGGCTCTCCGGCCGCCGCAGGGATGTTCTCCCGCCAGACCTTTTTTTTCGCCGCCGCCTTTGTTTCTGACGACCGTGATCCAGTCTCCTGGGATTCCGGCGGTCTCCGTATCGGTATCCGGAAGATGAACGACGATCCCTTGCCCGGCTCCGACTCAACTTCTATGTAGCCGCCGTGGAGCCTGATCAGGTCCTTGGTGATGGAAAGGCCAATGCCGCTGCCGTCGTAGGGACGGGAGATGGAACCGTCCACCTGCTCGAAGGGCTGAAAGATTACCGGCATCTTATCCTCGGGGATGCCGATGCCGGTATCGGTCACCGAAACTTCCATGAGGGAGTATTCCGGGTTCTCGCCCACCAGCACCTGCGCGGAAATTTCCACTTTCCCTGAATCCGTGAACTTGATGGAATTGCTGATGAGGTTGATCAGGATCTGCTGCATCCGGTCTTCATCCGCCATTATGAGCGGGATGTCCGCGGGTATCGAATTCATGACATTGATGCTCTTGCCGCCTTTCAGATGATCGGTCAGGTCGATGGCCACGTCCGCCAGGGTCTTGATGTCAACCGATTTCATCTTGAGGGTGATGTCCTTGTTGCGGAGCTTCGAGAAGTCCAGGAGATCGCTGATGAGGCTGCTGAGGCGCCTGCCGCTTGATATGATCATGGCCAGGTTGGAGTTGACCATGTCCGGGAGTTTTCCCGCGGCTCCGTCCATCAGCGATTCGGCGATGCCGATGATCCCGTTCAGCGGGGTGCGCAGCTCATGGGACGTGTTGGCCAGGAAGTCGTCTTTCAGCTTGTCCATGTTCATGAGCTGGAGGTTGCTGTTTTCCAGCTCCCTCGAGAGCTGCTCGACGGCGCCGAAGGACTTGGAAAAGCGCATTGACAGGAGGAACGCCTGGGAAAGGACGAAGATGAACAGGCCGAAGGGAAAGAAATTGCCGGTGTTGACTATCATGTTGTCGTAGAGTATTTCGTTCACAACCGTCACGAAGAGCACCAGGATGCCCGTGATAAAAATTCCGGATCCCTCCCGCTTCCGCCTGAAGGCAAGCATGATGGCGTAGACGGTGTATACGCTCGCCAGGAGCGTGATGACCTCATAGGGCACAATGGTCTTTGAATATATGTAGGCCGGGGTCGCTATGACTAGGATTGAGAAGAGGGCGCCGATCACCTGCAGGGGGCGCAGTATTTTGTTCGGGAATTCGAAGGGGAACAGGGAGTTCATGAACATGGCGAATGTCGGGAGCCCCAGGTAGAGCGTCAGGTATTCAATCTTGAGCATGAGCCCCCAGCTGGTGTCCGGATTGAGCTGGATGAGGTAATATTCGCCGTTAACCAGCGGCCTGATCGCAATGAGCAGGCAGAAGAGCCCGAGATAGAGGGGTGATCTGTCTTTCCTCCTCAGCAGATACAATCCTAAATGGTAGAAGGACATGATGAGAAGACTGCCGAGCATGAATATCTGGAAACTGAGGCTCAGGTCCCTGATGCCGTGAATATAATTTTTATTCCCGATTGTTAAAGAATGAAAGGCGCCGCCCCGTTCATGATGGTAATTTGATACCTGGAGGATGATTTCCATGCGGTCGGTCTTCGGCGTGTAATCCGCCACGATCGGCAGGTACTGCGGTTTTGACTCGTCCCGCGACGTTCCCACGGTTCCGTTGGAAGCTATTTTTTCACCGTTGATGAACAGGGAGTAGGCGGTGCGCATATCCATGATCCTGAAGGCAACCGGCCCTGATCCGGGAGCAAGGATGACCGAAAGCCGGTAGGTCGCAACGCCTTTACCGTCCAGTTTTTTTCCTCTGATGACTCGGCCGTTCCATGCCGAGGGCACGTCAATATAACCGTCTCTATCAGGCGGCGGCGTCTTCTGAAAGTCTCCGCTGGAAAGGAGCCTGCCCCAGTAGAATTCCCACTGCCCGTCGAGCTTTATCGCCTTGTTCCTGTCAAAGTCCCGGCGGGTGAGGTTGAGGATCCCCTGTTTTGCCCGGGGAGCCCCGTTATAAGCGGTCAGGTCACTGCATCCGCCCGCGCAAGCCGCAAGGCATATCAGGATTATAATAATAAAATTGGATCGTCGCACTGTTGGTACCTGTTGACAAAATGGACAATAAGAAAAGCAGGCCTATACTTCAATAAAAAATACAAGAAATTTTTAATAATTTTCTTTGACAGGTGTTGTTTTGATGTGGTAGGGGAGATGGAGAATGAAAAGTCCCTTGCGCTCTAATTTGAAGATTAATGCTGAAATAATCTTGACTAATTACTATTAGACTTGTTTCTTAACTCGATAATTTTGTATAACTCCTCAGCAGCCGAAGAAGGTGGGGGAAATATAATTGAATAATCTAAATTAAGAAATAAGTCTATTAAATATCTGTTTGTATGCTTTGAATCTGATCGAATCAAGGAGCAAGCCATGTCCGATACCATCATCCACGCGCTGGTCCTCATAAAGAACTGGGGAGAGAGCGGCGATATCGTCGCCACGCTGAAAAGCGACAAGCATATCATTTCCATATTTCACATCATGGGGAAATACAGCTTCCTGATCGATGCGAATTTTGACGACAAGAAGCAGCTGTCGGACTGGGTCGGCCGGATGAAGTCGATCAAACTGTCATCAGGGGCGCCGGCGATCATATCCCTGCAGACGCAGCGCATCATTGATGTCCACAAACAGAAGGAAGGGTATTCCCTGGGGGATTATCTCTCCATGAGCCAGCGGTATCATTTTTTCGTCAAGATCGACAATCCCCATCATGATGACGCGCTGCTGAAGCTCCTGGCGAAGAGCCCCATCGTGTCTTCCATACTCCATGTCCAGGGAGAGAATTCCTTCACCATCGAGGTGATCGTGGGCGACTATGACGAATACCGGAAGCTCCTCTTGGAAATGAAGCAGCTGAAGACCATCCATCATATCGAGACGCAGGAAGTGATATCGGTCCTGAAATACCGGAACCAGGTCATCGGTGAAGACGGCGGCCCGGTGACGCAGGACACGGACATCAGGGAGTTGTACACGTTGTAATCCCCCACCCCCCAACCCGCGTTCTCAGGATGAGGTTGAT
>CAZZHU010000236.1:0-5056 GCA_964654045.1 uncultured Leptospirales bacterium | reverse complement strand
CTTAAGGCTATTGTTGTAAAACAGGCAAAGAAAGAACTAACTCTGGCGGACCCGGACCGCGTAAAGGCTATGATAAAAGAGCTCACACCGCGAATCAGGGAACACCTCATATCCCAGGTGCTCCATGACTTCGGCACGTCCGGAAACCTCGAAGGACACATGTACAGCGGGGACGTGCCGGTAAAGAACT
Organism: uncultured Leptospirales bacterium; assembly: GCA_964654045.1. GTDB lineage: Bacteria > Spirochaetota > UBA4802 > UBA4802 > UBA5550 > RBG-16-49-21. The sequence goes on along the minus strand of CAZZHU010000236.1, from coordinate 4,866 downwards.
GGACATCGAATTTTGACGAGGAGATGGGGGATGCCCTGACCGGAAGCACTCTATCGGACCGCTTTCTGAAGAAAACCGGTACCTGCGCCTATTGCGCCGTGGCGTGCAAGCGCATTGTGCAGATAGACGAAGGGCCCTTCGCCCTGCCGGAAGGTCCTGGACCGGAATACGAGACCGTGGTGTCTCTTGGAAGCCTCCTGGGAACGCCGGACCTTGCCGCGGTATGCAAGGCGGGAAGGGTCTGCAATGACCTGGGCATGGACACTATCAGCGCAGGAGCGACCATAGCCTGGGCCATGGAGGCGTACGAACGCGGCGACCTTACCGATGACCGGACAGGGGGCATGCAGCTCCGGTGGGGGGACATGGAACTTGTGGTGAACGAAGTACTGCCGATGATGGCGTTTCGGAGCGGTAAATTGGGCAGCCTGCTTTCAAAAGGAAGCGCCGGCGCTGCCCGCACAATCGGCGGAAATTCCCTGGATTATACGGCGCAGAGCAAGGGCCTTGAGGCGCCCATGCACGATCCCCGGGGCGGCCACGGACATGCCCTGGCCTACGCGGTGAGCCCGCGCGGCGCCTGCCACGTGCAGACAGCGATGCATTTCATGGAAACCGGGGCATGCAACTATCCTGAGATCGGGTTTGAGTTTGATCTCGAGGCCCTCACCAATGAGAAAAAACCGGAAACCATGGTGCTGGCCGCCGCCATAGGATGCATCGAGAACAGCGCCTGCCTGTGCCAGTTCGCGGACAGGTCCTTTACCCTGCAGGAGATAGTCGATCTGATCAATGCAGCGGCCGGATATGGATACGATCTCGAAACGATGATGGCTGCAGGCATGCGCGGATACGACCTGAAACGATGCATCAATTACCGGTTCGGATTTGCCGCTGCCGATGATACCCTGTCGCGGCGTCTCCTGGAGCCGGCCCGTGACGGCGACACGGCCGGAATCGAGATTCATTTTGACGTTATGAAGAAGGAGTTTTACAAGCTGATGGATATTGATCCCGTGAAGGGCATCCCGTCACGCGGAAAACTTGAAGCCGCGGGATTGTCAGGAGAGGCTGAATGGATATGGCCGCGGACAACATGAGAATTTCAATCGTCGCAAAGGGCCCCGTGAGGAAGTATGTTGACGGGAAAGATGCTGTGATGCCCAGGGGTTCAACGACGTCCATGCTTGTTTCGAAATTACGCATTCCCGGGGAGCTCCGTGTCATGTGCATGAGAGACGGCAAACGGATCCCCCCATCGACAAAACTCCATGAGGGCGACAGCATAATGATAATCTCCATGCTTTCCGGGGGATGACCATATCCCTGTCTGTCATATAACCGGATAAAGCATTAACAGGCAGGGGGATGATATCCCCTATACCGGTTACGTGTAATAGGCTTGTTGCAAATCTTGTTTTACTATTTCGGGGTTAAGGGGCGGTGCCCGATACAAGCCACCCCGCAGGGGATCGTAAGCGAGTGCGAGACGCAGTTTCGCAACAAGTCTAGCGAATTATTGGAGGATGGCCCGATTATTATCCAATTATTATGATGCTGCAAGCCATGACGACCATGCCTGTTATCAATCCATACATTGAAAGGTGATGTTCACCGTATTCACGGGCCGCCGGCAATAATTCATCAAAGGAAATATAGATCATGATGCCGGCCACAGCGGCGAAAACGATACCCAGCACAAAGTTATTTAAAAAGGGCATGAGTATTAAATACGCTATGAGAGCGCCGAAGGGTTCCGCAAAACCGGAGAGCAATGAAAGAAGAAAAGCTTTTTTCCGTTTACCCGTTGCGCAGAAAACCGGTATTGAAACCGCGATGCCCTCGGGAATATTGTGAATAGCTATGGCGAAAGCTATGGCAATACCGATAGATGGATTCTTCAATGCCATGGTAAATGTGGCGACCCCTTCCGGAAAATTATGTATCGTTATGGCGGCGGCAATCATCAGCCCGGACCTGAAAAGTTTCTTATTGACCGGCATGGTGTCGCAGGTGCCAAGTTCCTCGACCTTATGGGTCTCATGAGGATTTTCGTATGAAGGCACAAGATAGTCAATAATGGCAATGATCAGGATCCCCCCGAAGAAAGCCCCGACGGTCGTCCATTGACCGGCGTACTTCCCGATTTCCACGATTAATAAATCCTTTGCTTCAAACAAAATATCAATCAATGAGACGTATATCATGACACCGGCGGAAAAGCCGAGGGCGACAGCGAGAAATTTTGTGTTAGTCCTTTTTGTGAAGAAAGCGAAAATGCTTCCGATGCCGGTTGATAACCCGGCTACGATGGTAAGGGTAAAGGCGAATAGTATATTTTTATCCACAGACAACTTTCCTGATGATTATCTATGAGTGATATGACATTTAAGGTGCGTAATTAATCTTTGAACATATTGATTTTCTGGATATAGATCAAATTAATGTTAACTAATATATTTAGTCAAATATAATTATAAATATTATACAGATGTTCTTGAATTTCAACTCGCGGCCGCCATCGCAACCCTTCCTAAAAATTCTTGACATGGTATTTTTGATGTGTGAGAAACGCATATAGATTCCAGAAAAAAAAATAATAATTTTCTCCAGTAGCCAATTTACATGGAAATATCCCTGATAATCCATCCGACAATATTTTTAAGCTTTCTCATGGCCATAGGACTGCTCATCCGGCCGTGGCGCTTCAGGAACGTCGTGCTGGCCGTCTTTATCGCCGAACTGGGGTATCTCACTCTTTTTATCTACCTGCTGCATACGAAGCTTATCCTCCAGCACCCGGACTATTTCCTGCTGCTGCTGCCTATCGAAATCAGTATCGGTCCGCTCCTGTATCTCTATGTGATGAGCTTTATAAAGAACAAGCAGAAATTTTACTATTATGATATTGTTAATTTCATACCGCTCATGGTAGTTATAATCATAATGATACCCTTCGCCTTTGCCGGGGATGACGAGAAGCGGGAACTGGTCAGGATGGTCATCCTCCAGGAGGATTACAAGTTCATCCAGATCCTTGTTTCAGCGATCGCAGCGGTGGTGCTGCCGATATTCTACATATCACTTTCGATATGGCATATCTGGTTCCGGAAGCCGAGTGAAAACCTGGCGTATCAGCCCATTATCTTCCTGATAACACTCCTCATCATCTGGCTCTTCCTCGGAATAGTGGGCATCGCGGGCTCCGTTACGCTTTCTGAAACCCTCCTGGTGCTGGACAATATAATCATCAGCCTGATAATCATCGGCTTTTACCTTATCTCGATCCGGTATCCTTACCTGATGCAGTTCGGCACGATACCGCCTAAAAAAAAGAAATACGCGAAATCATATCTCGATAATGTCGACCAGAAGAGTATAAACAGGCAGTTGAAAATAATAATGGAAGAAGAGAAGCTCTTCTGCGATGAGGATCTTTCCCTGGGGCGCCTCAGCGAAGCGCTTGAATTGACGAAAAACCAGCTTTCGCAGTTTCTGAACACGTACCATGAGAAAAATTTCAATAACTTCGTAAACGGTTACCGGATCAACGAGGCGAAAAAAATGCTGAAGGAGCAGCCCGACAGGCAGATTATCGCCATAGCTTTCGCAGTGGGGTTCAATTCCTATTCAGCCTTCCACTCAACCTTCAAGAAGATGACTGGTGTGACCCCGGCCGAATACCGCCGCAAGATTGAGCAGGAACTCCTCTGATACTGACCGGGGCACCGGCGCTTTCAAACAATGAATTACATATTGGCGTCCTGGATCGCCTTATAATTGTAATAGTTCCAGAAGAGGTTGATTGAAGCGTTGACGAAGCTTCCCGTGTTCATGAGGGTTTTAAAGCTTCTCTTGACTGATTTTACCGGGGACGACGTTTCATCATAAACCCTGCGCCATCCACGTATCAGTTCGTCAACGGTCATGTTGCGGGGACGTATGACCGCTTCATAGGCGTTGTACTTGACCCAGTCCTTCGGGTAGTCGGTGTAGAGAAGGCGTCCCTCTTTCTGCATCTGATCGTAGAGCCGTGTTCCCGGGAATGGCGTCATGATGGTGAACTGGCTGCCGTCAATGCCGGTCTCGTGGATAAATTCAATGGTTTTATCGAAAATGTCCTTCGTGTCGCCATCGGTACCCAGGATGAACCCGCCGATGACGCCGATGCCGTGGTCATGTATCCTCCTGATTGTCTTTTTGTAATTCCGTATGATGGGACGCAGGTTTATCTTCTTGTCCACGGATTTGAGCGATTCGGCGTCGATTGACTCAAACCCGATGTAAAAGGTGTTGGCGCCGGCTTCGGACGCGGCGCGGAGAAGATCTTCATGCTCGGCTATTGTTATGCATACCTGGGAACCCCATGATTTGCGGAGGCCTTTCAGCCTGTGGAATAAAAGCTTGGCGTGCCGGATGCCCTCGTTGCCCAGCCCGACGATGCTGTCGTCGGCGATGAAAAACCGCCGGTCTTCAATCTCTTCGATTTCCTCCGCGACATGCTCTATGGTCCTGAAACGGTACGTGCCGCCGTTAAATTTTGTCACGGAGCAGAAGCTGCAGTTGCAGGGGCAGCCGCGGGAGGTCTGAACCGAATGGATCATGTATTTTTTTGAAAATAGGCTCCTGTCGATTTTCGGTATCTGTTCCAGGCTCGGACGGGAATCAACCGTGTACACTTTTTCGAGCCTGTTATTTTCGAAATCCCCGAGGATCTGCGGCCACAATTCATCAGCTTCTCCCGTAACAACGACGTCAGCGTAACGGGAGGCCTCTCCGGGAAGGACCGAGGCGTGGATGCCGCCCATGACCGTGGGGATCCCCTTTTTCCTGAATTCCTGCATGATCTGGTAGGCCCGGGGCGCC
>CAZZHU010000235.1:0-5064 GCA_964654045.1 uncultured Leptospirales bacterium | reverse complement strand
CTGCGGGGGATTTAGGGGGCCAAGGCTAATGATTGTAATTGCTGAATAATCAATAATTCGAGGGAACCATTCATGACAAGACAGCATACTGTTGACAATCCCATAGAATATGCCCGCGATGTGGTGGGACGCGATCCCTTCGCAACATTTCTCGGTATCGAGGTGGAGGAGGTGCGGGAGGGCTATGGCCGGGTCGGCGTCACGGTCAAACCGGAATTCATGAACGCCGTGGAACGGGCCCATGGCGCCTTCATCCATTCGCTGGCGGACCAGGCCTTTGCCGTGGCGTGTAACAGCACTGGCGTCATGGCCATCGCGGTTAACTTCAACATCAATTATCTTTCCTCCGCCGTTGACGGGGAGAAAATTTTCGCCGAGGCGACACCGGTGAATATCGGCCGCAAGGTCTCTGTCTGGAGCATCCAGGTCAGGGGTTCGGAGGACAAGCTGATAGCCACCGGAACCGGGACCGCGTATCATAAATGAAGGGTGGAAATTAAGTGTTGACAATGGCTTTGACTGTTAGATTATTCTGGTAATATGATCCTTGTGGAGAATAATGTGCTGAAACGATTGATGGTTCCTGGTATTGCCGGCCTGCTTTTTTTCGCGTCATGCGACGTCTTTGTCCAGAAAGGAAACGTGGACGCCCTGAAGGCTTATGAAAAAAAAATCTATGTCATGAAAAAAGACATCGATATTGAAGGGAAAAAGCTGAAGAAGGGCGATGATGTGAGGATAGTGATCACCGCGGGCAAGGAGTGGGTGAAGGTCCACGCCTTTCCGGCGCGGGCAAACGACCTGAAGGCGGACCGCCTGCTGATCCTCTATCTCTTTGACGATGATTTTGAAAGAAGGAAATTCAACATGAATTTTTTTAAAGAACAGCTGGACGCGGTGGTCGCAACCCGCGGGGAAGCCGGCGTACCAGTAAAGAAGAAAAAATAATACATACCTGGATACTGTCATGTTCGAAGGAGTATACACCGCACTGATAACGCCGTTCAGGAACGGCACGATAGATTACGGCGCCCTTGAAAAAGTGGTGGCGATGCAGGTCGCAAAAGGGATCGACGGGATCGTTCCCATGGGGACTACCGGCGAGTCGCCGACCGTTTCATTCGAAGAGCACAAGGAATTCATCAGGCGCGTCGTGAAGCTGGTGGGCGGCAAGGTCAAGGTCATTGCCGGCACCGGGGCCAATTCCACGGAAGAGGCCATCTGGCTCTCGCGCGAGGCGGAAGAGGCCGGCGTTGACGGCGTGCTGCAGGTGAATCCCTACTACAACAAGCCGTCCCAGCGGGGCCTCATCGCCCATTTCGAAAGCATCGCCAAATCGATACGCATACCGCTGGTGCTGTACAACCACCCGGGGCGCACCGGCGTGAATTTCCTCCCGGCCAGCGTAAAGGAGCTTGCCGGCCGCGCTGATAACGTCGTGGCAATGAAGGAGGCCTCCGGCGACATCAACCAGATGATGGAGCTGCACGAGCTCTGCGGCGACCGGCTGACCCTCCTGTCGGGCGACGACGGCAACCTGCTCCCTTTCCTGGCCATAGGGGGAAAGGGTATTATCAGCGTCATATCCAATCTCCTTCCCGCCGAGGTGAAAAAAGTCGTCACCCTCTGGAATCAGGGCGATATCGCCGGGGCAAAAAAGGATTTTTACCGGCTCCTTCCGCTGTGCCGCGCCATGTTCCTTGAGACAAATCCCGTGGGGATAAAGGCAGCCATGGCCATGGCGGGAATATGCGATGAAGACCTGCGCCTCCCGCTGGTCAAACTTGCCGACGAGAACCGGGCAAAGCTCCGGAAGGCCCTGCTTGATTACGGGGTGACACTGAAATGAGGATAGGCATCTGCGGCATCTGCGGAAGGATGGGCGTGTCGGTCCTGAGGGTCCTGCTGGAGAGGAAGCATACCCTTGCCGCCGCCTTTGACCACGAGGGCGCGCCCTCGTACGGGAGCGACGCCGGCGCCCTTGTCAACGTGGAGCGGATGAATATCATGGTGACGCGCATCAATGCCGACGATGTCGGTAAAACCGAAGGCATCATCGATTTCTCGTCGCCGGCGGCGTCGATGCGGCTCCTGGAGGAAGCGCGCGCGAACCGGAAGCCCCTGGTTATCGGCACGACAGGTTTGACCGACGACGACAGGAAGGCGGTCGAAAAGGCCGCCGCCCGGATACCGGTGCTGCTGTCGCCGAACATGTCGCTGGGCGTGAACCTCCTGTTCAAACTCACTGAAACGGCGGCGCGCGCTCTTACAACAGAATACGACGTGGAGGTTTTCGAGGCCCATCACCGGTTCAAGAAGGACGCCCCTTCCGGCACCGCCGGTAGACTCGTGGAGATCGTGAAGGAAAACATGCAGGACCTCAGGGAAGCGAAAGAGATAACCGGCCGCTCCGGGATCGTGGGCGAGCGCACGAAAAAAGAGATAGGCGTGCTGTCAATGAGGGGCGGCGATATCGTCGGCGATCACACGGTATTTTTCAGCACCATCGGCGAGCGGATCGAGCTGACCCACCGGGCCACCAGCAGGGAGACCCTCGCCAAGGGCGCGGTGACGGCAATGGAATTCCTGGCGGGGCAGCCCGCCGGCTTATATACCATGTATGATGTGCTGGGGTTTTGATGTCCGATAAGAAAGATACAGCGTCTGACGGTAAGCAGGCTTTCGAGGAAAATCCCTTCAACCCGGAAAACAGGCGGCCCGAGGATATCGTCAGGCTATTCTATACCTATGACGTGCCCGTGATACCGGTGGTATCGAAGCGGGGGATCCTTATCGGCGTTCTGAAGAAAGAAGACCTTGTCTCCGAGCTTTCCGACATCGAACGTGTTGACAGGCTTAAAATCGACGATTTCGTCACGAGGCTGGCGAAGAAGCTCACCTTTGACGAACTGCTTCCCTTCGGCTGGATCAAGGAGTTTATCGTCATCAATATCTTCGGCGAAGTGCAGGGCCGATGGTCGCGCCTCCAGCTCTTCACCGCCTCGGAATCGCCGGAGCGGTCCGGGGCGGCCGCGGACCGGGAATCGGATGTCCAGAAGGAGGAGCAGATCCTCGAGTGGATGATCTATCTCATCCTGGAGCATATCCCGCGCGCCCTCTACGCGGTCAACATCAACGGGAAAACCATCTTCTACAACAGCCATTTCGAGGACCTGTACCGCAGGCATTTCAAGAAAGACGTGGACGTCGCATTCGTCGAGGATTCCATCAGGGATGCAGATAAAAACGAGCTTGTTTCGGGCAAGAAAAGCGATGACCTGATGTTCTTTAACCGCGATCTCAAGATACATTACGAGAAGATCTCCCTCATGAGCAAACGGAAGAAGGTGGGATTTTTATTATACTGCACGCCCGATATCGATGATAAGACCGCCTCTCCCATACCCGGAATTGATATTAAGTCCAGGTCCCTCGATCATATCACGGACGCGGTGGAGCGGCTGGTCCTGGTCGACCTGCTGAAAGAGAAAAAGGACCTTGCCGCCGTGGCCAAGTCCCTGAAAATAAGCGGGAAATCGCTGACCCACAAGATGAAAAAGCACGGGATTAATTGGAAAAAATAATTAACATCACTATCCGTGAATAAGCATGTAAATCGGATGGAGAAATTGTTAGCGTTTCCTGAGCGGTTTTTCTCACAACTGATTAAAAAAAATACTTGAAAGGACATAATTATTTTATTATATTGTTAAACGTAAAAGATGATATTTTTGTTGACTTAAACCGATCGACCCGTAGATTGTCCTTGTCTGAAAAGATTCGGCACCTCCGTACTATCTTTTAGGTATTTTTTCCCTATATATTTGTTAAAGGGCACATTAAATAACTTTGCATAATATAATCCTGCATAATAACAAAATACAATAACACGCAATTTTATAATCATTTTTCTAACAAAACAACAAGTGTTTTAGCGGGATAATCAAGTAATACACGATCCATACCCCATTTCATCATTCTGAAATGAGGCATCAATCGAAATCAATTTAATTAAAAATTAGAAGGAAATTCTATGGCACGAACTACGGAATCCGCGAAGTCCAGGAGCAAGACCGAAAACCAGCCGACCAACGGGACTGAGACCGCTGAAACCGCCGCCGTTCAGGAAACAGCAGCCCCTGCCCCTGACAGCAACGGCAAATCCACGAAGGAAACCTGGCTTGACCTGGGCGAGTTAAAGACAAAAAAGATAACCGACCTGGTTAACATCGCAAAAGAGATGGGGATCGATCGGATATACGGGATGAAAAAACAGGACCTTATCCTGGAAATCCTCAAGTCCCAGACCGAGCAGAAAGGACTTATCTTCTCGAGCGGTGTCCTGGAAATCCTGGCCGACGGTTACGGATTCCTGAGATCGACCAACTACAACTACCTGCCGGGCCCGGACGACATCTACGTGTCGCCGTCCCAGATACGGCTCTTCGGCCTGAAGACGGGCGATACCATCGCGGGCCAGATCCGGCCGCCGAAGGACAACGAGCGCTTTTACGCCCTCCTCAGGATCGAGGCTGTTAACTTCGAGAATCCCGAGCAGCTGCAGAAACGCGTGCTTTTCGACAATCTTACGCCGCTGTACCCCCAGGAGCGGATAAACCTTGAAACGGACGGCGATAACGTGGACATGCGGATCGTCAACCTGATGACTCCCATAGGCAAAGGACAGCGGGCTCTCATCGTGGCGCCGCCCCGTACCGGTAAAACCATTCTTTTGCAGAAAATAGCAAATTCCATAACCACGAACCACCCGGAGATCTACCTCATCGTGCTCCTCATCGACGAGCGGCCTGAGGAGGTTACGGACATGCAGCGTACGGTCAAGGGCGAGGTCATATCCTCCACCTTCGACGAGCCGGCGAGCCGCCACGTGCAGGTCACCGAGATGGTGCTGGAAAAGGCCAAGCGCCTTGTCGAGCACAAGATGGACGTGGTGATACTTCTCGATTCCATCACCAGGCTGGCCCGGGCCTACAACCAGGTGGTCCCGACCAGCGGCAAGATCCTGTCCGGCGGCGTCGACTCCAACGCGCTGCACCGGCCCAA
>CAZZHU010000234.1:0-5072 GCA_964654045.1 uncultured Leptospirales bacterium | reverse complement strand
ATCGCCGCGGGTTTATCGTACTGCCTGCACATTTTCATAAGTTCTTTCATCACGTCAATGATAAATTCCCTCCAGATGCTGGACAACAGGAGCAGCCCGTCCACTTCCGGAGCGGAAAGCAGTATTTCGAATATATCGAGGTAAATCTGCGGCGGCGCCGGCCCGATGTCAACGGGATTATTCACGTTGAAGACACCCTTCAGCGCGCGCAGGCGGTCCCTCGTTTCCGGCGCCAGGCGCGGCATTCTCAGGCCCGCCTCCACCATCAGGTCGGCTGACATGCTGCCGAAGGCCCCGGTATTGGTGAAGGCCGCGATCCGGTTACCCCGCAGGAGAGGCATCTCGGTCAGCATCTTGGGCATGGAATGGATCTCGCTTATCGACTTGAGCCTGATGATACCCGCCTGCCGGCAGGCGCTTTCAAACACGGCATCGTTATTGGCCATGCCGGCGGTGTGGGAAAGAGCCGCGGCTGTGCCCTCGTCGGTCCGTCCTGTTTTAAATATCATGATCGGCTTTGAGACCCTCCTGGCGACACTCATCAGCTTTTCGCCGTTCATGATGCTTTCAAGGTACATGGCAATGACCTTCGTGCTGTCCTGGTTGAAGTATTCGAGCAGGTCAGCCTCGTCAACGTCAGTCTTGTTGCCGATGCAGACCATCTTGTTGATACCCTCCACATCATCCATCAGCGACTCGATGACCACCACGCCGACGCCGCCGCTCTGGATGATATATGACACGCCGCCGGGCTTCCGGAACACATCCATGATCTCCTTGTAGGCGCCGTAAAAACAGCAGAAATGCGATTGATTATCAAGGACTCCCAGGCAATTGGGCCCCAGGACGCGGATGCCGTACTGCCTGACCGCTTCGTCTATTTCACGCTGGAGACGCTTCCCCTCCTCGCCCTGCTCGGTAAAGCCCGCGCTCTCTATGACTACATTGCGAATACCTTTCTGGCCGCATTCACGCATGAATTGCGGCACGACTCCGGCAGGTGTAATTATAACTCCCAGGTCGACCTGCCCGGGAATATCAAGTACAGACGTAAATCCGGCACACCCGTGAACGTCTTCTCCCTTCCTGTTTATTGCATAGACGTGGCCCTTATATGAGATAAAGTCCTTGAGGCAGCTGCAGATAGTGGCGCCCAGGTTAAAAGGCGAGTTGGACGCACCGATGACAGCTACTGATGAAGGATTAAAAAAATTATCAAGCGTTGACTCTTTCAATTTTACGTTCATGGACGGACACCTACCTGAAATTAGTAAACAATGTTTACTAATACAAACATCGTTTAAAAGTCAAGTAGATTTACAAAAAAATTCTGTATGTATAAAAAAACATATATATTGATTACAATCTGTGATGTTCCTATATTTAAAAAAAATAACCCGGGGTCAGAGTAAAACATATGGTGTCAGAGTAAGGGATCAAATTATGAGGATCTTTGAGAACAAAAAATGGGGTCAGAGTAAAATAATATAACTGAAAACCTGTTAATGATTAAACATTTCGGTATTTATGTATACTTTCAACGGGAGGCCAAACCGATAAATAAGCGCGCAAGGTTTTCAGCAACGAGTCTGCGGTGCTTAAGAACCTCTTCTTCGCTTTTTGCCGGATGGCTGCGGAATGTGGCCACGATCCCGGTCAACGCAGCGAACATGGTGTGCGAATGGAGGCGAATATTGTCCTTGAAATTCATCTTCCGGAAAATGATATCGAAATTGTCCAGCATCTGCCGCTCCATGACATTGAGCTTGTCAAACAGGTCCCTGTCGACGGAACCCTCCATGAAAAAATTCATCAGCATCCTGAAGTACTGGTCATGCATGGTGAAGTATTCGATAAAAACGCGCGCGATCTCTTCGATGGAGCCGTCGGGCGACTCCTCGATCGTGCGGTAGAGGCCCCGGAATATCTCCTGTACGCCCCGGGAGAAGGTTTCCGCGAAAAGGGACTGCTGGTCCGGGAAATGCCGGTAGATCAGCGCCGGTGATATGCCGGCCCGTTTCGCGATGTCCCTCATGGTGACCTTGTGGAAGGGCTTGGTGGCGAATTCCTTTTCAGCGGCTTCAACGATGATTGTCCGCCGGGCGTCCTTTTCTTTTTCTTTCAGTTCTGACAGTGTATTATTTTTTTTCATAGCAAATCGCGCTTGATGCGGTTGTGATGCTATACAGTGACTGCATAAATGTCAAGAATTATCAGGTGCCTCTGCGTCAGGCTGGAAAAAAAGCGGCTCTAGTTCAGTACCCTTTTCAACTCCTCTTCAATATCGTCAATACTGAACGGTTTGACCAGCGCCCCGGAAAAACCGTACCTGGAGTAATCGACCATGACCGGGTCGTCGGCGTATCCGCTGGTAACAATCGCCCTGATCCCCGGATCAATTTTCCTGATGGCGGCAATGGCACGGTCCGCGCCGGCCCCCCCCGGTATGATCAGATCCAGGATAACGGCGTCAAAAGGCTTCCCGTCCTCTTTCGCTTCCCTGAATAATTTTGCCGCGTCAGCGCCGTTCGCCGCGGTAACGACCTCGTAGCCGAGGTGTCCCAGCAGTTTTCCGCCCAGATTAAGGATGATCGTCTCATCATCCATCAGCAGTATCCTGCCGCTGGAAGACCCCTTCTTCCGGTCGCCGTTGAACCGCTCCCCCTCCTCCTGCTGCGAGGCGGGAAGGAAGATGGAGAAGGTGGTGCCTTCGCCTTTTTTCGATTCGACGGAGATGGACCCTTCATGCTTCTTGATGATGGAATACGTTATGGCAAGGCCCAGGCCGCTGCCGGATTCCTTTGTCGTGAAATAGGGGTCGAATATTCTCGGGAGGATGTCATCGGGGATGCCCTGGCCCTCGTCGCTAATGGTGATCCTGGTATACCTGCCTCCGCGCAGGGGAAGGTCCGCGTTCTCATCAATTACGGCATTTTCAGCGGTAACCTGTATTACGCCTCCATCGGGCATCGACTGCCGGGCGTTCAGGATGATGTTGTTGACCACCTGCCCGATCTGGCCCCGGTCGATAACCGCATCCCAGAGGGAATCGTCGATATTGAACTCGACCCGTATCTGCGATCCCCGCAGGACGAAATACGCCGTATCCACGAGAAGGTCCCGGATGGAGGTGTTCTTCCTGACCGGGGAGCCGCCCTTTGAAAAAGCCATGAGCTGCTGCGTCAGGTTTTTTGCCATGGCTGACGCATTTTCCGCGTCCGTCAGGATGGTGAAGTTCGGATCGTCATTTTTAAGGGATATCTTCGCCAGGGAGATATTGCCCATGATCGCGGTCAGTATATTATTGAAATCATGGGCGATACCGGCGGCCAGGATTCCCAGGGACTCGATTTTACTCTCCCTCAGCATCTCCTCTTCGGTCCGCTTCCGCCTGGTTATATCATGGGCGAGTCCCCTGAACCCTATGATACTCCCCCCGGCGTCATTGATACGATTGCAGCGCAATTCCACCCAGATAGCGGATCCATCCTTCTTCAGCATCCTGAGCTCGTTGCCGGCACAGATCCTTTCCAATAATATCCTGTTATCGCACGGATCGTTGTCCGCCACGCGGTTACATGACGAGAGGCAGCTGTTAATATCATCGCGGTGGATGAATTCCAGGAGGCTGCACCCGATAACGTCGCGGGGATCATGGCCCGTTATCTTCAGTATTGCCTGGTTCACAAAAAGAATGACCCCGTCGGGGTCGATATTCAGCAGGATATCGTCAATGCTGTTTACCAGGTTCCGGTATTTTTTTTCGGAATCGATGATGATGGCGTCCTGCCTGTTCCGGTTCTCGATCTCGACCCTGAGCTGCTCGTTGGCGGCTTCAAGCTGCGCCGTCCTGTCGGCGACACGCAGTTCCAGCTCGGAATGGGCCTTTTTCAGCTTCTCCTCTGTCTCGACCCGCTGGGTGACATCATGGGTTATTACCGTAAGATACATCGTCCTGCCAAGTTCGTCATACACGATTCGGCCCTTGACGTCGAAGTTTCGCAGCGATCCGTCACGGTGACTGATACGGCACTGGTCGCAAAATTGAGGATTATTCCGGTTAGCGGCCCAGTACGCGCGTACGATCTGTTTGAAATCTTCCCCGGGGACATACTCCATGATGTTTTCCCCGGCCAGTTCATCGGGTTCGTATCCGAGGATGCGGTGGAGGGACGGGCTTGAGAACATTACGGTTCCGTCGGTAGCGACGACAAAAAATATATCATTGGAGAGCTCGACGAGGGACTGGTAATAATCGAGGCAACGCACCAGTGTGTCTTCCGACTTTTTGACGTTCAAAACATCCCTGATGATGCCGAGGGTCCCGTTGAATTCCCTGTCCTGGCCGCGGGACTTGATGTGATATGATCCGACGGCGATTACCCTGCAGGAGGCCGTTACTTCGTATCCCGTGTCGCTGACGACATTATAATTTTTCGGTATGAGGCGCACCTGGAGATCCCTCGTTATGCGCTTCCCCGTCCTCCGCTCGTCGAAAAGCTTCGGTTGTTGCTCTGCCGTATGCGATTTACCGGCGGAACTTTTTATTACCTCGTCGCGCCGCACGCTGATGATGTCATCGGGGTGTATCAGGCTGCTGAAATGCTTGCTGATCAGGTCCGCCGGCTCATACCCGAGGTTCCGCACCGAATTATTGATGTAGGTGAAGCATCCGCAGTCATCAAGCTTGTAGATGATGTCGGGAAGCATGTGCACAATGGTTTCGCAATTGCCAAGCATCTTACCTAACCTTTAAGAACAACGGCATCAACATCATGATCGATTGCCATCTGATCATCCAGATAATTTGCTGCAGTAAAGTTATGCCAGTAAAGACGCGTTTTTAATTGGCGGGAAATAATGCCGGGTGTATCATATTTAGAACGTAGATATCACGAATAGTTCCCAAAACGTTCCCCCCACAAACCGTCCCACAAGGCTTTTTTTATCTTTATATCAGCAATTCATCTTATACAATTGATAAATAAATAGACTTGTTGCGAAACTGGCGTCTCGCGCTCGCAGGTGGCCCCTCCGGGGGCTTTGTAAGGGGCTTCGCCCCTTACCCTCAA
>CAZZHU010000233.1:1158-5132 GCA_964654045.1 uncultured Leptospirales bacterium | reverse complement strand
AATGTTATTATTCGCGGTTATGGACGTTTCCCAGCTCTTAGAAACATCCGCAATTTATATCATTTTGTTCCGGAGGATCTGCCATTCATGAAAAAACTTGTCACCGGCGCAACGGGTTTCATGGGCTCCTCGATCGTAAGGGAGCTCCTCAAAGACGGCGAAGAAGTTAAAGTGCTCGTGAGGCAAACAAGCGATACCCGTAACATTGACGGCCTTGACGTGGAGCGGGCCTGCGGCGACATACGCGACGGGGATTCCATGAGAAATGCCCTCAAAGGCTGTGATACGCTCTACTACACCGCCGCTTTTTTCGCGCACTGGGTGCCTAACAACAAGCTGCCGTACGAGGTCAACGTTGAGGGCACGAAAACATCGATGAAAGCGGCGCTCGATGCCGGCATCCAGAAGGTCGTTTACACAAGCACCAACAACACGATGGGCGCGCACGGCCCCATACCCGTGGACGAAAGCGCCGAATTCAATCACTGGAAAAGCGGCGATCATTATTCCATATCCAAATATCTTGCCGAGGTCGAGGCGAGGAAGTTCGTTCCCCTGGGACTGCCGATCGTCATCGTCAATCCCACCCTGGTCATCGGCGTGCGCGATATTAAACCCACGCCATCGGGGCAGATGATCATCGATATAGCCGCCGGGCAGATGCCCGGGTACATCGAGGGCGGAACGAACGTCATCGATGTCGAGGACGTCGCGCGGGGCCACATACTTGCCGCGAAAAAAGGAAGGGTCGGCGAACGGTACCTCTTCGGGAACGAGAATCTGACCGTCTCCGAATATTTCAGTCTGATAGCAGATGTCGCCGGCGTGAAGCCGCCGCGGATAAAGATACCGTATCATTTCGCCGTGGCCCTCGGTTACCTGTTCGAGCTGGGCTCCTTTTTCACCAAGAAGCCTCCCGTGGTCACGGCATCGGAAGTGAGGATCGGAAAATCGCAGGAGTGGTATGACTGCTCAAAGGCCGTGAAGGAGCTCGGTCTGCCGCAAACGCCCGTGCGGGATGCGATCAGGAAGGCCCTTGACTGGTTCATCGAGAACGGATATATCACGAAGATGAAACGCTGATAAGGATCATGACAACCGGCAGGGAAGTGTCCAATAGTATAAATGCCATCTTACCCTGATGCGCCTCCAGAATAAATTGCAGAAATGTTATTGACTCTCACAAGGGCAGATTATGCTTATTAATATTAGTATTAATAATCATGCATAATTTATATACAATCTTGATAAAGTTTATAAAAACAAGCAATTGAAAGAGGTTCCGAGATGATCTACAGTCATGAGATTGAATCAATGTGCAGTGTTACAAAGGGAGCGAACCATGGCCCCGCGGCGATCCCGCAGGAAGGAAAGTGGACACAGGCAAAGGAAGTAAAGGACATATCCGGCCTGACCCATGGAATAGGATGGTGCGCCCCGCAGCAGGGCGCGTGCAAGCTTACATTAAACGTTAAAGATGGAATAATCCAGGAGGCGCTGGTTGAAACAATAGGCTGTTCCGGAATGACCCATTCCGCGGCCATGGCATCGGAAATATTGATCGGGAAAACAATTCTCGAGGCATTGAATACCGACCTGGTCTGCGACGCTATCAATACCGCGATGAGGGAGTTGTTCCTTCAGATCGTATATGGCAGGACTCAAACGGCATTTTCTGAAGGCGGATTGCCGATAGGAGCCGGGCTGGAAGACCTCGGCAAAGGTTTGAGAAGCACCATCGGAACAATGTACGGCACGCTCTCAAAAGGTCCCCGGTACATGGAGATGGCGGAGGGTTACGTAACACGTATCGGACTCGATGATAATAATGAAATCATAGGTTATGAATTCGTTCACCTTGGTAAAATGATGGACATGATCAAGAAAGGCGCCGATGCCAATGAAGCATTGAAAAAGGCCTCGGGAAAATACGGGCGTATTGATGACGCGGCCAGGGTCATTGACCCGAGACATGAATAACAGGATGGAGGAATATTACAATGGCACTTTTTGAAAGCTATGACAGAAGAATAAACCAGGTAAATACCGTACTAAAAAAATATGGAATAGATTCCTTAGAACAGGCGAAAAAAATCTGCGATGAAAAAGGCGTGGATGCTTATAATTTAGCGAAAGGAATCCAGCCGATATGTTTTGAGAATGCCTGCTGGGCATATATAACAGGCTCGGCAATAGCGATAAAAAAGGGGTGCAAAAAAGCCGCCGAAGCCGCCGAAGCGATAGGCGAAGGACTCCAGGCTTTTTGTATTCCGGGTTCAGTCGCGGATGACAGAAAAGTCGGGTTGGGACATGGAAACCTTGCGGCAATGCTTCTGCGTGAAGAAACCAAATGTTTTGCCTTCCTTGCCGGTCATGAATCGTTTGCTGCCGCCGAAGGGGCAATCGGGATTGCCAGGTCGGCAAATAAAATAAGAAAAGAGCCTTTAAAGGTAATATTAAACGGACTTGGAAAAGACGCGGCGCAAATCATATCAAGAATAAACGGCTTCACCTATGTTCAGACTAAATTTGACTACCATACCGGAAAATTAACCATAGTAAAAGAGACGCAGTATTCAAAAGGCGACAAGGCAAAAGTAAGATGCTTCGGCGCGGATGATGTGCGCGAAGGCGTTGCCATCATGCATCACGAAGGCGTTGACGTATCAATTACCGGGAATTCAACCAATCCTACACGGTTCCAGCACCCTGTCGCGGGAACATATAAAAAAGAATGCCATGAACAGGGGAAAAAGTATTTTTCCGTCGCTTCGGGCGGAGGAACCGGAAGGACGCTTCATCCCGATAACATGGCGGCAGGTCCCGCGTCGTATGGAATGACCGATACCATGGGAAGGATGCATTCGGATGCTCAATTCGCGGGTTCTTCTTCCGTTCCGGCCCATGTTGAAATGATGGGATTTCTCGGTATGGGCAATAATCCCATGGTTGGAGCAACCGTTGCCGTTGCCGTGGCTATTGAAGAAGCGATGAAGTAGAATTCAATCATCATCCCTTTTCAACAAGCGGATCATTAAACCAGGCACGATCTCATCAATAACCCGGTTCGATAACCGTCCCTGATTGCCGGTATTGATATCAATAAAACCCGGACACGCATCCTGATGCGTAGTAACGCAAGCAATGAAAATCAATGCCGGAAGCAACCTTAATGAACGGGCCGGAAAAAAGTTCTTTTATCCGTACTGTTGATTATCTCGCGCAAAATGGATATATTAAAAGGGTAGCCCTGGAGAGCGACAGGAGAAAAAAAAAGATGAACACCACAAAACAGAAGCTTTCAGAAAGAAAAAGATTATCGAAGATTATCAAAGATTGGGCGGGTAAAAATAAAAAAGTCTTCTGGAAATACGAAGTATCATGCTTTTACCAGTCATATGTGATAAAGGTAGCCAATCTGCCTAATCCATCAACAATGAATATCACGGTATCAAAGAATAATCGTTTGCTGAATGATAAACAAAAAATACAACTGTGCAATGCCATAGAAAAAGCCGGTGTAAAAGCGGATGTATTAAGTGATTCATGTATCGATGTTCAAATTGATTATGTAGATGGGGCAGTAATTGCCGAGGTGATTTAGCAAATTTCGAGGCTTGTGCCCTCTGTTTGTATGCCACAGGGCCCCTCAGGAGCGAATGAAGCTCCCGGGGATCAATATATACCTGCCATTCCATGCAGCTGGTTCTCTACCTGAAAAAGGCCCGCCTTTATTCTCCGGGCCGGTTCACGAGTAATCTTATTATCGCGTAATGATCATGGATTCAGCAACAATTAACCTGGATGAAACATTTCCGGAATAAAATATATGGCGTGCCGACCGGTATGTAATTATATTGTCTATGGGAAAGGGACGGACGAATGGACCTGCGCACGGTTTTTTATGACGGACCCGTATCATTTTACGGGATGGTGTAACTGGTAGCACACTGGGCTTTGGACTCAGCAGTGGA
>CAZZHU010000233.1:0-1148 GCA_964654045.1 uncultured Leptospirales bacterium | reverse complement strand
CAGAAGTTTGGCATCCTTCTCCCGTAGCATATCTGTCAGATACTAGCCGCAAAAGGTATTAAAAAGCTGGTGTCACAAACATATTTCTCCGGTTTCCATGGACCAGAGGACAGGATGAGGCGCCCTTCAAGGCGCAACATGTAAATACGGCAGAATTTTACAGCAGGATAACAGATATCATCATGACCCTGGATGATTGCACAATATCGCGTGAAGTCAAGGAGCTGTCCCTTCTCCTGGAAGTGAGCAGGGCGTTGGGGGAAACGATGGATCTGAAAATCGTTCTGCCCCCGGTCCTTAAAATGCTTGCAGACCGCATGGGGATGATCCGCGGGTCACTTACCATCCTGAACAGGAAAACAGACGAGATCGTCATTGAAGAAGCATACGGCCTGACACCCGACGAGCGGGAAAAGGGGCGCTACAGCGTCGGCGAGGGGGTCACCGGCAGGGTGGTTGAGACGGGGCAGCCCGCCGTGGTGCCGCGCATTTCGGAAGAGCCGCTCTTCCTCAACCGTACGGGATCGCGGGAGCATCTCGACAAGAGAGACATCGCCTTCATCTGCATTCCGATTAAAACCGGCAGCGAGGTGATCGGCGCCCTTTCCGTCGACCGGCTGTTCAACGAAACCATATCGCTGGAGGAGGATGTCCGGCTTCTCACGATCATATCCTCGGTAATCGCCCAGGCCGTGCGCCTGCGGCAGCTCGCCCAGGAGGAACTCCAGAAACTTAAGGATGAAAACCGCAGGCTCCACGACGAGCTGAAGACCGCCAACCGGCCGGATTCCATTATAGGCAATGCCCACGCGATGCTGGAGGTCTACTCGCTGATCGAACGGGTCCGCAACACGAAGACCACGGTGATGATCCTCGGCGAAAGCGGCGTGGGGAAGGAGAGGGTGGCGCAGGCCATTCACTACGGTTCCAACCGCGTCGAAAAGCCCTTCGTCGCCGTGAACTGCGCGGCCCTTCCCGAGTCCCTCGTTGAAAGCGAGCTCTTCGGCTGCGAGCGTGGCGCTTTTACCGGGGCTGCCGCCACCCGCAAGGGCCGCTTCGAGCTGGCCGACGGCGGCACGCTGTTCCTCGATGAGATGGGCGATCTCCCCTATCTGATGCAGATAAAACTGCTCCGGGTGATCCAGGAG
>CAZZHU010000232.1:0-5142 GCA_964654045.1 uncultured Leptospirales bacterium | reverse complement strand
TACCCCCGGCGAAACGCCGCCTGGCGCGCTCGGTGCTGCAAGCCCTGCATGATGTCGGGCTCGACTACCTGCCGCTCAGCCAGCCTTCGCCGACGCTGTCCGGCGGCGAGGCGCAGCGGGTGAAGCTTTCGGCCGAGCTGTCCAAGCGGGCCACGGGGCGCACCATCTATCTTCTCGACGAACCGACCACGGGCCTCCATTTCGCCGACATTCAGAGGCTCATTGATGTGCTCCAGTCCCTGGTGGACAAGGGAAACACGGTCATCGTGATCGAGCATAACCTTGACGTCATCAAGACCGCTGACTGGATCATCGACCTTGGCCCGGAGGGAGGCGATGAGGGCGGCACCATCGTCGCCGAGGGAACGCCGGAAGATATCGTGCGCGTGAAGGAGTCCTATACCGGCCAGTTTCTCAGGAAGCAGAAGCGGGCGCGGTAGCCCCGGGCGGTAGCCCCGGGTTTAAACCCGGGGCTACCGCAACACACTCACCCCTTCCTCTTCTTCAGCTCGAGCGCGGTTTTCAGTCCCTTGTCCCGGATGACCTTGATCTTGAGCCCGGTTTCCGTGAGCTTGAAGAACCGCTTCCCGTATTTCCGGAGCAGCTTCTTGTTGACGGTAAAGCCGAGACCCGGGGCGGTGAAGGGCTGGAGCATCGCGTTTTTATCCGGAAGGATCGGGTCGATGATCCCTTCCCTGAACTCCGGTATCCATGAAGGCGGCTCGAACGGATACTCCAGCGGCAGGGAATTGCCCCTGTCGGCGAGCACCATGTTCCAGTTTACGTAAAAGCCGATGCCGTTGGTCCAGGTGTGCGGCGTGTACAGGCGGTTTTTTTCATGGCAGGCGTCGATGACCTGCTTCACCTGTGAGATGCCGCCGGCGAAGGTGGCGTCGGGTTGGTAGATGTGGAAGCAGTCCTTTTCCAGCATGATCTTGATCTCGTCCCACCCGTAGTTCAGCTCCGCGCCCGATAGTTTCACCTTCGAATATTTTTTCAGTGCCGCGTTGCCGTCGTAGTCGCGCGAGTCGAGCGGCTCCTCCAGCCATTCGTAGCCGTTCGCGTGGCAGGCGTCGGCGAAGGCCTTCGCCCGCTTGAGGTCCCATGCCGGCACCTGGTCCACGATCGTGACGAGCCAGCCCTGGTTCGCGTCCACGCCCAGCACGAAGTTGTCGCCGACCTTCTTCCGCACGGTCTCGATCTGCCTGATGTCGTCTTTCAGCTCGATGCTTTTGACCCTGAGCTTGGCGCAGCGGTAGCCCGCTTCCCTGACAGCCATGATCTCCTCGGCACGCCGGTCCGGATCGTGCATCTCTCCAGTCGAACAGTACACTTCGATCGGCCGCGCGTTGCCGCCCAGGAGCTCGTATACCGGCTTGCCCGCCTTCTTGCCCATAATGTCCCAGCAGGCGGGCTCGATCCAGAAATTGCGCCATCCGAGGATGCCCGCCTGTTTCAGTAAAGCCTGTACCCTGCCGATGTCCGTCGGGTCGGCTCCCATCAGGTACCCCCCCAGCAGGTCGCCGAGGCCCTCGCGCTCAAAGCCCAGGGCAGAGCCGGCGCCGTACCCTTCGATGCCGTCGTCGGTCGTCAGCTTGATAAGGGTGAACCGGTTGTGGGTCTGGGGATAGCCGGGTATCCAGGTCGGCCAGAATGTTTCCTTGAGGGGGACCGAAATGTGGTAGAGCTCTATCCTTGAAATTTTCATTGCATTTCCTCCGGGGTTTGGTATAATTGGTATAACCAGTTATAAACTGGTTATACCAATTGTCAAGTTTTTTTTACTTGCAGATACGTCCCCCGCCGCGGGGATAATACACGGGCCGGCGCATAAAGGGAGGCGCGGAAGCGACATGAAGAAACAAACGATGAATCCGGGGCTTCCCGGCAGAATACTGGACGACATGCGGCGCGACATCATACGCGAGGTCTATCCCATCGGCAGCAGGCTCCCGTCCGAGCGGGAGCTGTCGGCCAAATACAGGGCGAACCGGTTCGCGGTGCGCGAGGCCATCGCGATGCTGGCGCAGGCCGGGTATGTCGAAACCCACCCCCAGAGCGGGACTTACGTCAGGGATTTTTTCAGGGAAGGCTCGCTTGAAACGCTGGTCGAGGTGCTCCGCGTCAGGCGGACCATCGACCGGCAGACACTGGATTCCCTGCTGAGCTTCAGGTTCCTGACGGAAACGACCGCGGCGGCGGAGGCGGCGCTCCGCGTCACGAAGCGGGATATCGAGCACCTGGAGCGGAACCTCGAAAGGAAAAAGGCGCACCTCGCCGACATACCGGTCCTGACCGATTGCGATTACGATTTTCACTACGCGGTCATTGGCATGTCCGGTAACATCATCAACCGCCTCGTGTTTCAGTCTTTCAAGCCGGTATACTTCTTTTTCACGGAGTTCTTTTATTCAATCAAGGGCGCGCCGGAGATGTCGCTGAAGCTGAACCGGAAGCTGGTGCGGGCTCTCGCGCGCGGTAACGCTGACGCGTCGCGCAAGGCCATGAGTGATATCCTGAAAAATGCCGAGAAAAAGGTGTACGACGCGATACGGGACGGCGGCCAGGTCTTCCTGCTGGGGCGATGACTGTGGCACCATCGCCGCCGTGTCAACAATGAAAGACATTGCGCGCGGGGGGAAGTTATATGCCGGGCAGTATCTCATGATGATGCTGAAAAACAGGCGTTAACCTTTCAATAATCAGCTGATGCATGCCATGCATCGGATTAATGAAGCCGAATACCCTTATTAATTAATAGAAAAAATGCTTGTTTAAAATTTTCAAGTACAATACTGTTGTGACCGAATAATGACAAAAATCATTCCTCAGGACATTGATGGGGAAGGTGTTACCGTTAACTTCACAAGATAAAAATGCGGAGTATAGTCATGATCAAAAAGAATGTATGCGTTTCCGTCGCAATGTTGCTCACCCTGGTTTTGTTCACCGGTTGCGGTTCGCTGTGGCGATCCACGTTGCGGGGGGACGCCGAGGGAGTTAAGTATTATGCCGAGAAAGGCGAAGCCGTGGAGCAGTTGGACCGGTATGGATGGACCCCGCTTATGTGGGCCTGCTATTACCAGTACTATGAAGTGGCCGATGTACTGCTGGAAAAAGGCGCCAACCCAAATGCCCAGACGAAACACAAATACGGCAGTATCGCCGGTGGCAGCACCCCGCTGATTATCTCGACCTATTACGGCTGGGCCAACGGCGTGAGAATGCTTTTAAGATTCGGCGCGAACAAGAACCTGGCAGACGCTTTGGGTCAGACGCCCTTCAAGGTAGCCGAGAAATATAATTTTTCCGAAATTATGGAGTACCTGACGAAAGGGGTCGGTCATACGACTGTTGTGGCGAAGAAGCAGGAAACCGTCCCCCCGGAGGAAAACAAGCAGGTCATCCTGCTTAACGACGGGAGCAAAATTGTAGGGACGATAGTATCTCAAACCCGGACAACCGTCACGGTAAAAACCAAATACAGCACCATGACCATTGAAAAGGACAAGATCAGCGAAATGAAATACAAATGATGCGGATTTATGACTCTGGCTTTACACACAGGATTCTTACCAAGCAGTCTGCTGATATCAGGTAAATGATCCGGCACGGAGGAGAATGAGAAATAATTCTCCCTGTATTACTTCATTCTTATGGTTTTAATGCTGCCGGTGGGCACCTGTATGACGCCGCCCGCGGTATGGATCCTCGCCACTGATGTGTTCTGGAATATAACGGCGCCGACAAGGACGGTTCCGTCGTCCAGGTTCACCTCTTCAAGCTTGTGGTAATACTCCTTGATCGCGGCTTCGGTTTTCAGCACCGGCGGTGCTGTGTCGGCTTTAACAGGAGTATCCTTCTTTGTCTCTTCCGTTTCCGATTGTTTGATAACGCCTTTGCCGAGGTCCCTTTCTTCATCCTTCAACTCTTTCAATGTTTTTTCGGGTATCGGTTTTTTATCGTCGACCACCGCGTTGCTCGAGAGGGCGATCATCTCTCCGTCTTTGACGAGGCTGTTGACCAGTGGCCTGTCCTTCGCTTCGACATAGACCGTTCCGCTCAGGACCTTCACGTCGGTGACCACCTTTTGTTCTCCTGCCGCCGTATCCTTGACCTCGACGGTGAAGGTTGTTCCCCGTACCGCGGCGACCGCGGTCGTCGTTTTGACGCTCAGCCTGTCGCCTTTCGCAAGCTTCTCAATGATGAACATGCTTCTGCCCTTGCTGACGCCCAACCGGGTGTCGGCGCCGCCATTGTCCGCGGCGGCATCCTGCCTGAGTATCGTGAATTCTGATTTTTCGAATACCCTTATGAGCGAGTTGTCCCCCATGCGCAGCGTGGCCATTGATTTCTCACCGGTCATGATCCTGTCGCCGGCCTGCATTGCCGCGTTTATCTCCAGTTCTTTTCCGGTTAGAACGAGGCTGACAGTGCCGACCTTGCCCGTCAGTGTTGCCATGGGCGTCTGCTTTTTTTCTTTCACGCACCCGATGGCGGCCGGGATGAATATGAGTAGACATGCGAATGGTGCCAATCCTTTGAGACGCATATACGCCCTTCCTGTAACGTAAAGTGTGCTGACTAAGTAATAATACTCAGGTTTTTTTTTACAGTCAAGAAAATAATATAGATACCTCTCATTGGCCTGCATTAATAACAGTATAAATGCCGAAGATCAATTTCAGGTAAAATGCCTGATTAAAGCGGGGGATTGCGCCCTCATTAAAGATAGACGTATCGTCACGTATAACGAAGCTGACCATGTGCAGGGAGCCGGTGCCGGCGCGAAGGCCATGTTCGGTTTCATGGCTGGTTCCGACATGCTTGATCTGACGATCCATGCGGAAATTAGCCGGGAAATTTTTTGTATCCCTGCCCGATTTTGATAACCGGCATAGTTTCCCGGATTATAATAAAAAAAACTTGCATTATGTCGCATTTTATGATAGGGTTTCCCAATAATCGTGCCCCTGCAGAAATAATGCCGCAGGGTAAATTTTATATTTTTTGGGACATAAATCGGACGATAATAACGGTGGACGACGGTCATCCGGCCCCTGCGGCGGATAACGACACCGATCCGATCAATAATTCAGATGTCATTCTTGAAACCATACAACATTAAAAATATCCGCGCGG
>CAZZHU010000231.1:0-5184 GCA_964654045.1 uncultured Leptospirales bacterium | reverse complement strand
ATAAAGGAGCTGGTTGAGAATTCCATCGACGCCGGGGCTTCCCATATCGACGTGCAGGTCCTTGAAGGGGGCCTCCGGAAAATCACGGTGCGCGACGACGGCAGCGGAATGTACCGCGACGATGTGCCCCTTGCCGTGATGGAGCACGCCACCAGCAAAATTGAAGACATACATGACATTGAAAGCATCAGTTCCTACGGGTTCAGGGGCGAAGCGCTGTCGAGCATATCATCAGTTTCAAAACTGACCATCCTCTCGCGCCGGGCCGATGAAGAGACCGGCGCGCGCCTCACCGGCACCGAGGACGGCGTCGAGACCGGCGATTATGCCGGCCCGGCCGGCACCACGATCATAGTCGAGAACCTTTTTTACAACGTGCCGGCCAGGAAAAAGTTCCTCAAGTCGGTCCGCTCGGAGACGCGCCTTATCAGGGAAATCTTTTTGAAGATAGCGCTGCCCCATCCTGAAATAGCTTTCACCCTGGATGTGGATGACAGTCGCCAGATCACCCTCAATAAAGCCGGCGGAATCGAGGAGAGACTGGGGCAGATATACGGCGGCACGATCATGGATGACCTTTACCCGGTCGTTCTCCGGGATATCAAGGTTGCCCTGAGCGGCTACCTGTCCCGGCCGCATTTCCTCAGGTCCAACAGGTCCATGCAGATCCTCTACGTTAACGGGCGGCCCGTTGAGTACCGCTATCTGGGATTTCTCCTTTCAAAGGCCTATGAGGCGGTGGCGGTCCGGGGAAAATATCCGGCCGGAATTATTTTTATTGATATCGATACGCGCCTGGTCGATGTCAATATCCATCCCGCGAAAAAGGAAGTAAAGCTTTTCGACAGCCATTACATCAACCGCCTCATCCTGGCGCTGGGAGAGAAGGCCGTCAGCAGGGAGCACCGTGTTGAGAACCGGCTTTTTACGCCGGGCGATGCCGGTGACGGAATCCGCGGAGGAGGGCCCGCGGCGGCCGAAGGGGCAGGGGCCCCGCTCTTTACCGGAATTCCGGGCGGCAGCGGGTTCCGTGGAGTGGCTGATTACGGGAAAAGTGAAGGAGTATCACCGCCAAAATTTGTAAAAGATGCAGCCGATCTGTATTATGATAGCGAGGAGAGCGCCGGGCCCCGCATCATCGGCGTGGCCTTCGGGACATATATCATACTGGAAAGGGAAGGCTTTCTTTATTTCATCGATTTCCACGCGGCCCACGAGCGCATCATGTATGATACCCTGATGGAAGCAGGGGAAGCCCCGGAAATCCAGCGCCTGGCTTTTCCGCGGATCCTGGAGCTTTCCCTTGAGGATCACGCCCTGGTCATTGAAAATATTGATATATTTTCGGAAAATGGATTTGACATTGAGGATTTTTCTGATAATTCAATAAAGATATCCTCGGTGCCGGAAGTCGCCCGGGACGCGGACGCCGCGGGCCTCCTGGCGGATTTTCTCGAATCGGTGCGGGGGGAATACCGGGTTTCCAATGTGCGGGAACGGATCGCGGCAATGGTGGCGTGTCACGCTGCGAAGCGGGCCGGCGACCGGCTGACGGAAAGCGACATGGAAACGCTGGTGGCGGAATTATTCGGCAAAGAGCGGCAGCTGGTCTGCCCTCACGGCCGGCCCTTCGTGTATAAAATGGAGAAGGGGGATATTGAAAGGATGTTTAAACGCCAATGAAAAAAGTCATTCTGGGCATATCATCATCAATAGCGGCCTACAAGGCCTGCGACCTCATCAGGCTCTTTGTCAAGGGGGGATATTCGGTGCACGTGGTTGCCACGGAAAACGCGCTCAACCTGGTCTCACCGCTTACGCTGGAGACCCTTTCGGGGAACCCGGTATATAGCGAGCAATATTCGCGGGAGCGGCGGGAGATGGGCCACATCGAGCTGAAGACCGACGCGTCCCTCTTCCTGGTGGCCCCGGCAACGGCCAACATCATCGGCAAGTTCGCCGGCGGCATCGCCGATGACCTGCTATCCACCACGTTCCTCTCCGTAACCTGCCCGGTCATGATAGCGCCGGCGATGAATCCGAACATGTACCGCCATCCGGCGGTGCAGAGGAACATCGAAACCCTGAAGCAATGGGGCGTGGCCATCATCGAGCCCGCGGCGGGAGAGGCGGTGTGCGGCGACGAGGGAACCGGCAGGCTTGCCGATGTGGAAGCAATATACGGGACGGCGGCCGATGCGATTAAGTGAGAGAAAAGCCATCATCACCGGCGGGCCGACCCGCGAATGGCTCGATCCGGTGCGGTTCATATCGAACCCCTCGACGGGCAAGATGGGAGTGGCCATCGCCGACGTCTGCTCGGAGCGCGCCCGCGAAACCGTATTCATACATGGACCCATCGATTCGTCCCTGGTGAACGCAAAGAAATACCGCTGCGTGGCAGTGGAAAGCACCATGGACATGCTGAAGGCGGTCGCCGGGGAACTCTGCGAAAACGCCGTCCTTGTCATGGCGGCGGCGCCGGCCGATTACTCGCCGGTGTCCAGGGCCGGCAGAAAAATAAAAAAATCTGAAGAGAAACTCGTCCTCGAGCTGAAAAAAACTCCGGATATTCTGAAAGAGGTCGCCGCAATGAAGCGGGACGGCCGGATTGGCAATGTCTTTACCGTCGGTTTTGCCGCGGAGACGAACAACCTCGAGGAATACGCCGTTAAAAAGCTCTCTGAGAAAAACCTGGACATGATCTGCCTTAACGACGTATCGCAGAGCGGCGCTGGATTCGGCTCCGATACTAACATCATAACCATCTTCTTCCGGAACGGAACGCGGAAGGATCTCCCCCTCATAACAAAGCGCGAAGTCGCGGCCCGTATCGTTGATGAGATCGAGGAGCGGCTTCCCCGATACCTGATATCCCAGTAACAGGAGGTGTGATATGTACCGAAGAAAGCCGGCCGTGGCGGGATCATTCTATCCTTCAAATTCGCAGCGCCTGGGCGTGATGATCGATTCATACCTGACGGAGGCGCAGGGTCCTTCGCCGAAGGGCGACGTGATTGGCGTAATCTCACCTCATGCAGGGTATGTATATTCGGGACCGGTGGCCGCATATTCCTATCACAGGCTCCCGGTTGACACGGAACTGGTCGTTGTGCTGGCCCCCTCGCACCGGGCCCGCTTCAACGGGGCGGCCATCCTTTCTGAAGGCATCTTTGAAACCCCCCTGGGAGACGTGCCAATCGACGCTGAAATAGGCGCGCGGCTCAAGGACCGGGATTATTTCGGCGTCATCAAGGAGGCCCACGAGCTTGAGCATTCCCTTGAAGTGCAGGTCCCTTTTCTGCAGAAGGTCCTGAAAAGCTTCAGCCTCGTTCCCGTCATCATCGGAACCGTGGATATCGCGATCTGCCGAGGCATCGCCGAGGGAATCCATGCATCTCTCGCGGGGGAAAAGCGGAAATCAGCCATTGTTATATCCACGGACCTGTCCCATTATCATTCCTATACATCCGCCCAGACGCTGGATAAGCACTTCAGCGATGCCCTGGGAACTTTTGACGAGAAAAAGGTCGAGGATGTCATTTCAAGCGGCAAGGCGGAGGCCTGCGGCGAGGGACCGGTTTTAACCGGGATGATTCTGTGCCGTCTCCTGGGAGCGAAAAAAGTGGAGATACTCAAGTACGCCAATTCAGGCGACACGGCCGGATCAAAGGACCAGGTGGTTGGATACCTGGCCGCGGCCTTCATAAAATAAATAGAAGTGGGGTTTGGGGACATGAAAGAAAAAAGTAAAAGATTAACACGGGCGGAATATCTGCGCCTTTCCGGCGCGGGGCTCCTTGCGGGCATCGCATTTTTATCGATGGGCGCGGGCTGCTCGGGCAACGATACGGGGAAAAATGCCTGCGCGGATTGCCCTGCCAGGAAGAACTATGACAAAGACCCTGCGTCGTTAATGGGTCGACTATGGAAATGGCACATCCATTACTGTCCCGGATGGAAGGCGTATGTCAGTTCCCTGCCGGAACAGGAGCGGAAGGTGATCGAGGAGAAGTACCGGTAACTGCGGGTTTAATAACTCCGGGTTTAAACCCGGAGTTAACAGACTGCACCTACGGCACAATCCCCGCAACGGGCCGGTAAATCCAGAATTTTCCCGATGTCATGTAATTAAGGTCCACCTCTGACTGGATAACATACCGGCGTCCGTCAGAATTCTGATGGGCCAGCTTGTATCTTTTCCTGCCTTCAACGCCGGTGATGATCGCAGTATGGTCCGGGGCGCCTATGGTGTGAAACAGTTTTCCCCCGTTTCCAGTTCGTTTCTCGATCCTCACCGATTTGAACTGTATGATGTCGCCGGCCCTGATATCCCCGGTATCCGGGTCGAGGGGAAGGCCGAACTGGAAGGGGCGGTTCCAGTCCGCGCCTGCGGCATCCAGCGCCTCCTGGGCCAGGTCCCAGCATTCCCCGGATCCCACGGTCCTGCCCGTAACGCTCTTTACATATTCAAGGATGACGCCGCTTATGTCAAGTCCGCGGAAGGATTTCGGCAGACCGGTTTCAGAGCGCACGGTAAAAGCGCAGAGGCCGTTCAGGTTCGATGCGTCGAGGGTTTTCTTCCCGTATACAGTCACCTCGTACTCGCCGGGGCCGTCTTTAATAATATATTTGAAGCTGAAGTTCTTCGCACCTTTCATCATGTAAGCGATCTGCCGGTACGGAAGGCCGGTATTTTTCTTTTTAACCCGAACCATCATGGCCGGCAGGAAACAGGTCCCTTTCAGCGGGAGCAAATATCCCGCCGAGGGAGGGGGAGGCGCCAGGGTGAAGACGCCCCGGGCGTCAGTGTAATAGATACATGACGCGGGGGAGGCAGCGGTTGTAACCTGCGCCTCGGATCGGCAGGTCATCGATGTAATTGCCAGTATGGCAATTACCATTGTTGTAATGAAGGATTTCTTTAATTCGATCAACATGTCATTGTTTTTCATGGGTGGATGTCCATTTATTAATTTTATCAATAGTGATGTTTATTATTTCATAAATCAATTATTTTCTTTGTTACCGATAACTATCGGTGGATGTTTTGCCCCCTCCGGGGGCAGGGGAATGCCCCGGTTTGCGGGTCGACATTTATTCGGGGGAGGAGGTAACACCGCGGTTACTGGGCCTGCCCCGATTTTCAGGACACTGAGTTAAGCAACATTTTCAGGGCAAGCC
>CAZZHU010000230.1:0-5240 GCA_964654045.1 uncultured Leptospirales bacterium | reverse complement strand
TTGCCCCGGGAGATGATGATGACCCTGTCGCAGGTGGCCTCGACTTCCGGGAGGATGTGCGTGGACAGGATGACCGTTTTCTTTTTCCCGATCTCCCTGATAAGATTGCGTATCTCGATGATCTGGTTGGGGTCAAGGCCGCTGGTCGGTTCGTCCAGGATGAGTATCTCCGGGTCATGGATCATCGACTGGGCCAGGCCGAGGCGCTGCTTGTAGCCCTTGGAGAGCTCGCCGACGCTCATGTGCATCACCTCGTTGATGCCGCAGAGGTCCGCGATCTCGGCTATGCGGTTTTTGTCCTCGATGCCCCTGACTTCCGCGATATACTCGAGGTAATCATAGGCCAGCATGTCCCCGTAGACGGGCGCCGACTCCGGCAGGTACCCGATGATTTTCCGCACCTCGACGGGGCTGTCGTCGATGTTATACCTGCCTATGGAAATAGCGCCGGTGTCCGGCTTTAGGTAGCAGGTCAGCATCCGCAGGGTCGTGGTCTTGCCGGCGCCGTTGGGCCCCAGCAGTCCCGTTATCTCGCCGTCACGGATGGTGAAGGAGATATTGTTGACCGCCCTGATCTCCCCGAACTGTTTCGTAATCCCCTGTACGGTTATCATGAACAACTCCTGCGTATCTGTATCTTGTTGCACGGTGTGCGGAAACTGTATTACGCGCGGGCCCTTCCAAAATCATCCTCGTAGCGCGTGATGTCATCCTCGCCGAAATAATCGCCCGTCTGGATTTCAATGAACACGAGGTTGCTTGTCCCGCTATTCTCTATGCGGTGCCTGTCGCCGCGGCCGATATCCACCGCCTGGCCGTGCCTGAGCTCCATGACCGCGTCATTGCAGGTAAAAATCGCCTTTCCCTCAACAACGAACCAGTGCTCGGCCCTCCTGGCGTGGCTCTGCAGGCTCAGGCGCTTCCCCGGGAACACGGTTATGCGTTTTACTTTATGGTTGCTGGCGTCAATGAGGTTTTCAAAGTATCCCCAGGGGCGATGTGAATCATTACTATCCAAAGGTCATCCTCCAAGAACGGGGCATTCACCTGCCGGTAAGTATCCAAAAATAGAAATTTGCAATAAGATATCAAGTAATTAATCGGATTTTACGGCGAATTTTAGGCTGGCCGGACAGAGCCTTCCGGCAGCGTGAATAAACCTTTCAGCATCAATGAAACAGATTGCCTGATCTGGAGTTGGAAGAGCGGTGGGAATTTCCCCGGAGGCTGCGGGATAAAAATGCCCCGCTTGTGATTAATGTACAGCGGGGCATAAACCATGGGACGTTACTTTTTTTTCTTAACTACTTTTTTCTTCGTGGCCTTCTTCGCGGCCTTCTTTACTGCTTTCTTTTTAGTAGCCATAATTGCCCCCTAATAAATTTTATCAATAATCTAATGTGACATAATGTTGAAAATATGTCAACAAAAATTTGATGTAAAAACCATTCTCATCGTTTTACAACCCGCCGGGATGCATGGCACTGTCAGTTTGCGACAGATACATACGCGCGATTAATTTCCAGGAACCCGGATGAAAACTACTTCATTAATTCTTCCGGCCTCCGCGGCTCCCGCAGCGCATCCAGGACGCCTTCCAGGGGCACGGCCTTTCCCCACAGCATTGCGGTGCGGCGCGCCGCCGGGCCCTTCACGACCGGGGGCTTCCCGTCGATGCAGCAGCGGATCACCTCGCGCTGTTCCCTGATGAACTCGTCCCTTGTGTAGCGCCGGCCGCCATCGCCGCTGTTCACTGATTTCAGTATCACCTTGTCGATGATGTCGATCACCCGCGGTATGGCGAAGAGCTCGCCGTCATCGACGCCGAAAAACTCGGCGACGAAGCGGCAGGAGTTTTCCACGGCCTGGCGGTTCTCCTCCGTGGGGGCCATGAGGTATCCCGAGGTGGCGTTGCCGAGCGTGTAGAAAAGGTCATTGCAGAATATCGTGTCCCACGCGAGCTCCGCGCGGTTGAGCTCGTAGAGTCGCTGTGATTCGTATTCCACCTCGATGGCGCTCGTCGCCTGCCCGGCGGCCTCCAGCATGGCCCTGTTGTGGTACGACATGACCGGCAGCGACACGTCATCGGCCCGGGAGACCAGGGGGCGGTAGGTTTCGACCAGGTGGACCGTCGACATCTTCACGAGGAGCCCCTCCTCCGCCAGCCGCCGCATGAACCGGCCCGCGTCGGTCGATTCCTTTTCGATCTGGAACACCCGCTCGTACACGCGGCAGGTCTCCGGGAATCTCGCCCTGTCGGCCATGGCCTCGTAGGCCTTGTGGTAGCCCAGGGCCGCGTTTGCGGCCGTCGGCGCGGACGCCGCGCCGCTTCCGTCCCCGGCCCGGTCGCTTTTCAGCGCCTCCATCGCCAGGCCGGAAAGGACCGAGGAAAAGCGGTTCATCATGTCCTGCTCGGCCACCAGGGTCATGAAGGCCGTGATGTCCGCGCACTTGGCGCCGGCCGCGGCCATTTTCTTCAGGTAGTCATCGGCCTCCCGCAGGGCGGCGCTGTCCGGGCCGACCTTCGCGCGGTACGTTTCCACCATGTTCGCGTAGGTGTCGATAAAATTCCGTATGTCGCCGTTCATGAGCCGGCCTCCCTGAACCACCGTTCCAGGAGGGAGAACTGTTCGTCATTATAATAGAGGCAGGTACGGTACGGCGGCCAGGAGCGCAGGCGGGCCCAGGAAAGCAGCGGGTCGAGCGCCTTCAGCTTCTCCCATGCCTCCAGCGCCGCGTCCCTGGCGCCGCCCCGGTCTTTCGGAATCGCGACGCGCCAGGCGATAACCAGGCCCATGAATTTCTGGAGCAGCTCCCGGCGGTCATCCTCGATCTTCAGCAGGGGCCCCGTCCTGCGCCGGGCATCTTCCATGTTCGCGTACAGGTCGCCGTACCCGGTCGATTCCTCTACCGCGCGTTTGCGCGCCGCGTACGCCCCGGCCCGTTCCGCGTGATGCAGCCTTTCATAGAGTGAACGGAAGTTTTCGTTGCGGTCCAGCTGTTCCGCCCTGAGGACCGCGAACATGTCGCCGATTTCGCGGGCGTAATCCTGCGGCCTTTCACGTATGATCTTCAGGTAGGCCTGGTACACCGGCATTATGCTCTTATGAAGATCGGGGCGCCGGTCCCCCTCTGACAGCCGCGCTGCAAGGTACAGTTCAGAGTCCTGGATCTGCTGGTCCATATTATCTCTCCGTTATCATGCGGGATTATAAAGAAAGTATTACCATGCGCATATGCCCTGTCAACTGCTATTGGTTTAATTATTTTCCATACAATGCGCGGGGCATTTGTCACTTTTCTCCGGACATAAGGGAATTCACCTACAGGTAATTTCGATTTTGCACTATACATTGTCATTATAATGACTATTGTATTTTCTTTATACAATGATAAATTTAACTTAGGAAATAATGGGATGCGGATATCACCAATAAACAACTCATGTCGGTTTATCACTTTATTCACAGAAACCGGGGGAGTGATTCAATCCGATAAAAGAATTTCCCGGGATTGAATTAAAAGGAGGCTCATATGAAACTCTCATGGAAAAACATCTCGATAGGATACAAGATAGCCGGGGTTTTACTGTTAACTGTACTGATTTTTGCGGGAACTATTATTCTCTATATAATACCGACCTTTGAAGAGAAAATTGTAAATGAAAGAAAAGATACCCTGAAAAACATAATTAATATCGCGGTCGGTTACTGCAACAGCATCTACGATGACTACGAAAAGGGACTCGTGGATAAAGAAGAAATGGAAAAGAGGATTTATGCGCGCGTCAGGAACATGAAATACGGCCCCGAGAACAAGGATTATCTCTGGATAAACGACATGGATACCAGGATTATCATGCATCCGTACAATCCCGATATGGAAGGGAAGGAGCAGACCAACTATGCCGACCCGACCGGAAAAAAGATATTTGTCGAGTTTGTAGACATATGCAAACAGAAGGGAGAGGGATTTCTCGATTACCAGTGGCAGTACAAGGATGAGAAGAACAGGATAGTAAAGAAAATATCGTATGTCAAGCTGTTCAAGCCCCTGGGATACGTCATCGGCACGGGCGTATACGTCGAGGATGTCAGGGAGAGCGTACAGAGTTTTACAATTGCCATCACCATATTGATTGCCGTTGTCGCCGCCATAATCGCCGCGATCATATTCTTCATAACCCGTTCCATAGTCAAGCCGGTGAACAGGATAATAAGCTACGCGGGGAAGCTCGCCGACGGCGATTTTACCGAGAGGCTCCAGGATGACGATCGGAGAGACGAGATGGGCAAGATAGCGGTGGCGCTCAACAAGGCCACGGACGGCCTCGAAGACCTCATAACCGGCGTCATCGATTCGTCGCAGAACCTTGTCCAGGCCGTGGGCGAGATATCGAGCGGCAACCAGAACCTGTCGCAGCGGACCAGCGAACAGGCTTCCAGCCTCGAGGAGATAGCCTCCACCATCGAGGAAGCGACGGCCACGATCAACCAGAACGCGGACAACGCGACGCGCGCCCGCGATCTCACGGATTCAGGCGTTACCAAGTCGATGCAGGGGAACAAGGTGGCCATCGAGGCGGTCAGTTCCATAATCGAGATGAACGAATCGAGCAAGAAGGTGGCGGATATCATAGCGGTCATCAACGAGATCGCGTTCCAGACCAACCTGCTGGCGCTGAACGCCGCCGTCGAGGCGGCGCGGGCCGGCGAGCAGGGCCGCGGCTTCGCGGTCGTGGCCGGCGAGGTGCGGAACCTTGCCCAGCGTTCCGGGAACGCGGCCAAGGAGATCGAGACGCTGATCAAGGACACGGTCGCGAAAGTTGAAACGAGCACCGACCTGGTGAACAAAACCGGCAACGCCCTGACGGAAATCGCGGAGGCGTCCAAGATATCGGCCCAGATCATCACCGAGATCACCGCGGCGAGCCAGGAGCAGAAGCAGGGGATGAGCCAGATCAACAACGCCATCAGCGAGATGGACAACATGACCCAGCAGAACGCGTCGCTGGTTGAAGAGACGGCTTCGGCCAGCGAGGAGATGGCGAACCAGGCCCAGGAGCTCCTTGACATGGTGCTGAAGTTCAAGACAGGCTCTGCAGCCAGGAAGGGAACCGCGGCGCGGAAAGTCCCGCAGGCGCGCCCGGCGGCGGCCAGGATCCCCGTTAAAGGGACCGTCAAAAAGGAAGCTGTTACTCTGAAAACGCCGGATAGCGGCAACGGGAAGAAAACCGCGGC
>CAZZHU010000229.1:0-5250 GCA_964654045.1 uncultured Leptospirales bacterium | reverse complement strand
GATGGCGACTGCCCGGTACGTCCTCTCCACCGGGGACACCGGCGTGCTGGATGAACCGGTCGCCTTTATCGAGGGACGCCCGGTGAATCCTGATGAAGATTCCTATTACGACCTTCCGAACCGCTCACGGCAGGTCGCCGGCCTCTACGAACACTGCGTGCGCGCCATTTTAAGAGGCGAACGCTACGGCAAACATGGCCTGCCGCTGATCGGTTCGGGTGATTGGAACGACGGCATGAATATCATCGGCGAACAGGGAAAAGGCGAAAGCGTATGGCTGGGATTCTTTTTTTACGAGGTGCTCATGGGGTTCACGGCAATCGCGAACGTGAAGGGCGACACGGCCTTTATCGAACATTGCCGGAACGAGGCGTCCATGCTGCGTCAGAAAATCGAGCAGAACGCCTGGGACGGCGGATGGTATTGCCGCGCATATTTCGACGACGGGTCGCCTCTCGGCTCGGCGGTCAATCCCGAATGCCAGATTGATTCGGTCGCGCAGAGCTGGTCGGTTCTGTCCGGGGCCGGGGACGCCGTCCGCTCGCATACGGCGATGGAGGCGGTGGATGAACGCCTTGTCCGCAGGGACCATGCGCTGATACAGCTCCTGGACCCGCCGCTCGACGCATCGGATTTGAACCCGGGCTACATAAAGGGGTACGTTCCCGGCGTGAGGGAGAACGGCGGCCAGTACACTCATGCCGCGATATGGGCCGCAATGGCCTTCGCTAAATCAGGCGACAGCCGGCGAGCATGGGAACTGACAGCCATGATCAACCCGGTTAACCATGCCATGACCCCGCAGGGGGTCGCGACCTACAAGGTGGAACCGTATGTGGTCGCGGCCGACGTATACGCGTTATCCCCCCATACCGGCCGCGGCGGATGGACATGGTACACGGGATCGGCCGGCTGGATGTACCGGCTTGTCGTGGAATCCCTGCTGGGACTCCGCATTGAAACGGACAAGCTGCGTTTTGAACCGTGCCTTCCCGATGACTGGGACGCGTTCACGATCCATTACCGTTACCGGGAAACGAACTACCATATCACCGTACTGCGTATGCCGGCCGGCGGCGTTGCAGGCATAACCCTCGACGCAGTTCCAATAAGCGGCACCGCTATCCCCCTCGTTGACGATCGCCGGGAACACATGGTGGAGGTGAGAATGGCCCCTGTGCCAGGGCACATAACCGCTTAGTATGAAAAGGGAATTAAAAATCGAATCTGAAGAATTAATTGATGCCCTCGAGGATCATAGTGGCTCATTCGATTAATTTTTAGATCTGGAAAATGCGAATGTGGTTTCATTGATTAGAAATGATAATGAAGAAGAATTCGAGGAAGATCCTGTGGATTTGGATGGTTATAATCATGAGATTGAAATGGAAAAAATTGCATATGAATGGTTCAAAGATAATGATATTACGGCTGAATTAACACGAAAATAGTTAATTGAATTATCGGAGCTATCATTTCCGGTGCCAACTACTTCCCTGCAATCATTATAATGTGCCGAGATGTCTTTGTCGGGTGCATCAAAAAGGCTTGTTCGTGTTGGTAAAGAAAACAAGTCGAAAATAAGCTAATAGCAAGAATGATGGATAATAATCATTTCATGTGGAAACGCTGCTAAACAATTAACGTTTAATTTTACAGTATCCGGTAAATATTAAAAGCGTTACAGGGAGCGTTGATGGAAACGATCCCCGTAACGAAAGATTAATCGTCAAAGGCCATGTTCGTTTTCCATACCTCCCAGACCTTGCCCACCAGGTCCGGCCCCGGCTTCAGGGTCATCTTGCCGGGCTTCCATCCGGATGGTGTGGCCTGGGCGCCCTTGCTCTCGCGTACGAGCTGAAAGGCCTGCACCTGACGGAACGATTCCATAACATTGCGGCCGACGGGCGGTGTCAGCACCTCGAACCCCTGTACCACGCCGTCCGGGTCGATGATGAACCGGCCCCTGGTCTCAACGCCGGCGTCCGCGTCATAGATGCCGTACGCGGTGCCGACCCTGCCTCCCGCGTCGGACAGCATGGGGTACGGAACGCCGCCTTTTACCATTTTTGATAATTCATTATCATTCCACATTTTATGCACGAATACGCTGTCGATGCTCATCGACAGGATCTGAACGCCGAGCTTCTGGAACTCGGGATATTTTTCGGCGACCGCCGAAATTTCTGTTGCTCAAACAAACGTAAAATCCCCCGGGTAGAAGCAGAGG
This sequence comes from uncultured Leptospirales bacterium, assembly GCA_964654045.1. Classification (GTDB taxonomy): domain Bacteria; phylum Spirochaetota; class UBA4802; order UBA4802; family UBA5550; genus RBG-16-49-21. The sequence goes on along the minus strand of CAZZHU010000229.1, from coordinate 3,020 downwards.
AGGACCCACTTCCCCAGGTATTCTGATAGCTTGATGTTGACGAATTTACCCTGAAGATACGCGGGCGCTGAAAAATCAGGCGCTTTTTTACCAACTTGAATCATGGCTTTTCGATCCTCCTTTTTTATGATTGTCTCTTCCGGTCCTGCTTTGACCGGTTCTTCCCCAACGGGCCCTCCCGTTGGCCTTGCGCAACCAGGCTTGAATTCTTCAGGCATAGGCACCTCCCTAAATAATATTATCTGCAACCATTTGATTTGCCGCAGGGTTCGCCCCTGCCGCAGCAGGGAACATCGCTCCCGCAGGCAGTTTTCGCTTTCCCGCTACCTTTAATAATAAACCCGGAACCGGCGGAAATCAATCGTTTTACCGGCCCGCCGCAGGTCGGGCATGTTTCATGGGGTTGTTCGTTCATTCCCTGGAAGCTTTCATAACGGTGTCCGCAGGATGTGCAGAGATAATCATACGTGGGCATGTCAAATCCTCACTTTCTATTGAATTTCACGAATCAACTATTGAGACGTATGGCGATCCTTTGTCATTTCTTTTTAATAAACAGCGCGCGTTCATGATCCCCGCGAGCCGGTCGTCGGACGAACGCAGCAGGCCGAAATCAGCCTGCTGAAGAAATTCCAGTAGCAGGTCAAGCCTGGCTTCGTCGCCCGGCGTCGGCGGACCTTCGGCCGTCATGATATCATTCACCATCCTGTGGTACGCGCGTTTTGCCCTGCATTCGATGCAGCAGCCGTCGCCGAGTTGCAGCTCAACGAGAATTTCGTCCATGATGGCGCCTAATGGTCGCAGACATTCGATCCCGTAACGAGCTTACCTTCGAGGTAGTCCTTCACTATGGCGGCCGGTTCACCGGCCTGCGCGCCGGTGATGACGCTGACGCCGTTTTCCTGGAATATGGCGACTGCCCGGGAACCCATGCCCCCGGCAATGACGCATTTCACGCCCTTTTCCGCAAGCCATCGCGGCAGGAGGCCGGGTTCGTGCGGCGGGGCGGTGAAGGTTGCCCGTCCTGTTATGCTTTTCGTTGTATCGTCCACGTCGAAGACCTCGAATTTCTCGCAGTGTCCGAAATGCTGGCAGAGCCTGTTATCTGATACCGGCAGTGCTATTTTCATTTGTTTGCTCCTTTGATTATGGTTTCAACGATTGAGGCGAATTCTTTCTGGGCGGCGGTTGTATTGAGTTCCGCCGCATTATGAAACGGCTTTCCGCTGTCGCCGTTGGCAGCGATCTGGTGTTCAATAGGAATGCTACCGAGGAAAGGAACTTCCATGTCACCCGCCATTTTTTCACCGCCGCCGTTCTTGAATATGTCCGTTACCTTTCCGCAGTGGGGGCAGGTGAATCCGCTCATGTTCTCAACAACCCCGATTACCGGCATGTTGAGCTGTTTGCAGAAGTTGATGGACTTACGCACGTCGATGAGGGCCACGTCCTGAGGCGTGGTGACCACGACCGCGCCATCGGCGTTATCGATGAGCTGGCATATGGACAGGGGCTCGTCCCCGGTCCCCGGAGGGGAATCGACGACAAGGTAATCAAGATCGCCCCAGTCAACGTCGGCGAGGAACTGCTTGATGACCGTGTATTTCATCGGGCCGCGCCAGATGACCGCGGCGTCATTGTCCTGTAAAAGAAAACCGATGGAAATGACCTTCAGGTATTGATTATATTCAACCGGCGTCATTTTCCCATCCCGGACACCCATAACCTGGCCCCTGTCGATTCCAAGAAGCTTCGGGACGCTCGGGCCGTGGATATCGATGTCGAGAAGGCCGGTCCTGAACTTCTTTTCCGCCAGAGACACGGCGAGGTTCACCGCTACCGTGCTCTTCCCCACGCCGCCCTTTCCCGACAGGACGATTATTTTATGCGTTATCCGTGTCATGTTTTCATTGATCGAAGCCTTATCCTCCGCATCCTTGTTCGCTCCCGGCGCACAGGACGTTTGCGGTTTTTCATCTTGTTTCATGTTGCTCATGACGATCTGTTCTCCTGTCTATTACTTGTTGATTTTTTTATTGCCAAACAGTTATTTGCTTTTTTGAAGCCATTCTTCAGTGCTCCCCGTCCTTGTGCTTCCCCGTTTCATTGAATCATCAATCGCCTTTCCCATCCATCCGGTCTTCAGCTCTTCGCCGGTTTTTGCCGAATCGAAGCGGGGATTGTAGGGCTTGATGTCAAGAAGCGGAGTCCCGTCAACCATGTCCACGTCGACAACGTTCAGTATTCCCGGTTCGATGCTGACAAGTCTTACGAGGGTCAATCCTATATGATTGGGACGGTGGGGCGAACGGGTTGAAAATACCCCGCGCGGAACCGTGTCCATGTACGGCTTCGTTATCGTCCGTTCTTCTTCGCTGATATGCAGATAATACAGCAGAAAAAGATGGGAAAACCCTTCCAGGTCACGGCACGCGTCCCGGTATTCGGGAAACAGCTTGATGGTGCCTTCCGATCCGGGATGGAGCTGGCCTTGGACCGGAATATTGTCAGAGACGGTTTTAAACGGCGTATGTATGATGCCGATCGGCTTCATGATGATCTCAGTGGAGCGCATGTTCCACCTTGTTCCAGAGTCGGCGAATTTCGGCGGCGGCGGGCCCCTTGGAATGCTCAACCACGCTTTTCCCTGCGACCTGGGCGCGGGTTACGTCCGTGTCATAGGGGATCTCACCCACCACCGGTATGCCGCTGCCTGAACAGAAGGCCTTTATCGCGGCGACATTGTCCGGGTTGATGTCGGCCTTGTTCACGCATACCGCGGTCATGATGTTGAAATGCCGCGCGAGCTCGTGGATTCTCTTCAGGTCATGGATGCCGGAAACGGTCGGCTCCGTTACGATGAGCGCCAGCGACGCCCCGGACATGGTGGCGATGACCGGGCACCCGGTCCCCGGGGAACCGTCGACAATGACGAGTTCGTATCCCTTTTCCCCGGCTAGTTCCCGGGCTTTCTTCTTTATGATGGTGACCAGCTTGCCTGAATTCCCTTCGGCGATGCC
>CAZZHU010000228.1:0-5304 GCA_964654045.1 uncultured Leptospirales bacterium | reverse complement strand
GTAAATAATTAATTGACCTCACCTTCATAGCGGAGAGGGGGTCAGGGGGTGAGGACTCAAAAAATAGAGTGCGCGGAGCGCGGGTGAGGTCCGAAAGGGGCAGGGGGATGAGGGTTTATAAATCACTCGCCAGTGGATTTGGTAAATGCAAAAAAACTACCTTTCTCACAATCTTCTCTCCGTTTTCCACGACCGATCCCGGAAGCAGTACCGACTCATCGATAACGGCACCGTCTCCGACAACGCATCCCTCACCGATGACCGATCTGGTTATCGTGCAATTCCTTCCGATGCGGGCGATCGGCGATATGGGCCGCGGCTCCATACCCGTGGCGGCGCGGACCATCCCTTGAAAATTCTCATCCATGTCGAGGAGGGCCATATTGGCCCTGCGTAATGATTCAATGGAGCCGATGTCATGCCACGGGCCGCTGTGTTCGTAACACCCGAGGGCTCCCCTCTTCACAAGATCGATAAAGCCGTGTTCGACTATGTCGGAGAAACCGCTTTGCAGGTGTTTGAATATCCCGGGTGATAATACCGCGATACCGAGAAAATCGTGGCCCGGCTTTTCATCAACCGGCAGAAGATTCCGTAAATTAATGACCCGGCCGTCCCTCACCGTGACACGGCTGTCCGGACCGGCGCTCTTGCTCACCAGGAGGGAACCTCCGCACCGCGAAGGACCATACGACCCAATGAAGGATTTGAGGTCAATGCCAGATATGATATCGCTGTTGACATAGGCAAAAGGGGCGCCTTCAAGATGCTCCCGGCATTTTTCAAGGCCGCCGCCGGTGCCCAGGATGGTTTCTTCTATAGAAAAGGTAATGTTCAGGTCAAAGTTATTATTGCGTTGAAAAAAATCGGTAATCTGCTCCCGGCGGTAATGGAGATTGCATACAACATCGGTTATACCGGCATTTTTGACAAGGGACACGGCATAGCATATGGCGGGGACGTTCATCACCGGGACCAGGGGCTTGGGCATGGCATCGGTGATTGGCCTGAGGCGCTCGCCGTAGCCGGCTGCAAGGAGGAATGCTTTCATGACGCTATTGAACGCCGAAGAAGGGAAATATGTCAAGTAGACTACGTTTGGGAGCCTTACTCCATTCCTTTTTATGTTGAAATTACCCGATCCATCTATTATACTAATTCATATAATACTCATTGCATCATCCAGACCGGACCTGAGGATGATGCGGATTCCCTTACATTAATAAATAAACTATTGTCATCAGGAGCAGCCCTATGGCAGGTAAACGTGCAGGCAGTTTCTGGCGGAATATATCGGGGCGCAGGTACCTCGGTCGCCAAGACGAGAAGGCCATTGTCATGTCCATCGGAGAGGCCGAGAAAGGAAACAGGGGTGAAGTCCGTCTCCATATAGAGGCCCGCTGCCCGGAGGCAGATCCCCTCCGGCGGGCTGCGGCGCTGTTCCGGGAACTCGGGATGGACCGGACAGCCGATGGGACCGGCGTGCTCCTCTACGTAGCTGCGCGCGATCGGCGGGCGGCAGTCTATGCCGGGCCGGGAATCCACGGCGCGGCGGAACAGGAATTCTGGCAGGACACGGTCAACGCCGTGGCAGGCGGATTTTCCTCTGGGGAGCCGGCGCGCGGCATCACGCTGGCCCTGGAGAAGATCGGCGCCCTGCTCCGGGGAACGGTCCCGGGAGAGGACAGGTCCGGCAACGAGCTTCCTAACGAGGTGACCCGATCATGAAAAAACTGCAATATTCACTGATATTCATCTTACTCGCCGCATTCGTTTTGCTGCCGTCGTTGTCAGCACAGAATGCATCAGCGTCCAGGGAAAAATCGGATAGAGAAAAATTGGACTATGAATTATTTCTTAAACTGAAAAAGGGATTTATCCCCGAGATCAACAGCCCGTTGAACGATTATGCCAACATCATTCCCCCGGCGCAGGAGAAGACCATCAGCGACACGATCCTCGCCCACAGGAAAAAGACCGGCGTGCAGATGGCGGTCCTCACGGTCTATACCATCGGAGATACGAGCATCGAGGAGTTCTCGCTCAAGGCAGCGGAGAAATGGGGCGGGGGAACGAAAGAGCGTGATGATGGCCTGCTCTTTACCGTTGCTGTATCCGAACGGCGCATGCGCATCGAGGTCGGCTACGGCCTCGAGGGATACATAACCGACCTCAAGGCTGGGCGTATACTGGACGGCATACGGGAGGATTTCAGGAACTACAAGTACGGCAACGGGATACAGAAAGCGGTGGAGCAGATCATACGCGCCACGGACGAGGTCCGGCCCGGGGCGGAGGCGCCGGCGACGGTCAGGATGTGGGGCGCCTTTGCCCATGTCGTGGACTGCTATATATTATTTTTCCTGCTGGGCGGCATCTTCGCAGTGCTCCTCATCCTCGGAAAGGACCGGAACATACTCAGCCTCGGGGTGACGATCGTGCTGGGAGTGCTTCTCTTCATGGGGCTTCCCATATTATTCCAGTTTTTCTTCCACGGCGCCTGGTACTGGACGCCCACGCTCTATCTCATGGGGGTCTTTGCCGGCTTGTGTATAATAGTGGGAATCTCGGTGCCGAAGAAGAAGAAAAAAAAGTCGAAGGTAATAGCCCTGATTGTTCTGGGCATCCCGATACTGGCAAGCATGATAGCTACAGTTTATTTCATTCAGATAGTTAAGCCAGTGGCGGAAGGTACGTCGAAAAATGAAACGATACTCCTGGGGATCCTCATCGCCACGAATATACTCCAGTTTTTCATCCTTCCCTTTGTCGGGGGCGGCTTCGAGGGTGAGGGCGGCGCCTCCTCCTACAGCAGCGGCGGATCATCCTATAGCAGCTCCGGCTCATCATCAGACAGCTCCGGCAGCTCGTCCTATTCGGGAGGCGGGGGGGGCTTTGGAGGAGGCGGGGCATCGTCGTCCTGGTAAACTGAATTTCACGCCGTTTGTATCCCTGTCAGCCTCCGCCGACAGGAGGAAACAGGGCGAGCACATCGCCGTCTTTCAGCTTCTGGCCGGGCTGCGCGTGGCACCCGTTCAGAAAGATTATCGTCACTTCACCTTTTTTCAATCCCAGGGTCTTAATGACGGAACTCACCGGGGTACTTTCAGCGAATTCCCGTTCCGCTATCTCGAAACGGCCCTCCCGCAGGGTCGCGAAGAGTTTGATGGTTATTTTCATCTCTCCACTCTTTCTTCCCTTTTCTCGCCGGAATCATCCACGGCCAGAAGGACCGTATCGCTCCCCGGGGGAAGCATACCCTTTTCCAGCCTGGATATATCGTACTCCGCCCCGTTCACGCGGACCGAGCATTTCTTCCAGAAGTTCCGGCTCATGCACGAGAAAAACTCAGGGAGCTCATCACGACGCGCCAGTATCCCCCTTTTTAAAAAGCTCATTCCCAGGTCGTGCATAATCCTGTTGAAGAGCTTTACGGTGATGGTCCCCTGCGCCCTGGGGATATCCCCCGAATCGCGGTGCGTGATGCCGCGCCTGAGGAGCCCCAGGCTCCCGCCGCTTCTCATGGCCGCCCCCACGAGTCCGGGCATCGCCCCGGAAAGCGCCAGGGTCCCGCCATCGGGAATCAGCGCAGTCGACGGGTCGTCCACGGGCTTTCCGTTCAGAAAAACCGTGCTTACCGCGGCCGCGACGTATTCCGGCCCCACGCCGCAGTGCTCCACGATAAAGTCGGTGACCGGCACGCCGATCGTGGTGATGACCCGGAATCCCTTCTGCAGAAAAACGAGAAGGCCTTCCGCCGGCCCTGCGGCCGGCGGAAGGATCAGTGTGATTTCAATGACATCGCGCATTGCGCCGGGCGGGTTCACCGCTACCAGTTGAACACGCTGTCGAGCTCTTCGTCCGTTACCTCGAACACGACGTTGTGCGGGGCGAGTCTTTCCGTGTAGAAATACCTCGGCAGGCGGTCGTCCTTCGCGGTAAATCCCGCTCTGGCGTTGAATTCGCGCTCCATGGACAGCACCTTCTTGCCCAGCGCGGCAACATCGTCGGCGACCAGGGAGAGCCCGTAAAAAGAATTCAGCAGGTCTAAGAGGGCCTGGAACGTTTCCGGCTGGTCGAGTATCGCGAATGCGATAAAGAGGCACATACCGGTGGAGTCGATGGCCGCCGTCGCGATCTGCAGGTTCCGGGAAAGGTCCGCCTGCCCCTGGGGTTTGAGCGGATCGACGAATCCACCCACTTTCAATATGTTCGTTGCCACGGCGTAGCCGGCGGTATGGTCCGCCCCCATGGTGGTCGTCGCGTAGGTTACGCCCATCCCCTGGACCGCGCGTGGATCGTACGCGGGCATGGCCTGTCCCTTCACCACCGGTACCCTTTCCACGCCGAAGGCCCTGCCCGTCACCACGGCGCCGCTTCCTAGGATCCGCCCCAGCGGCGTTCCCTTTCCGACCTCCTCGACGAGATTGACGGCCCCCCTGGCGTCGCCGAATTTGATGAGACCTGCTTCCATGGCCACGCCGATGGCTGCCCCCATCTCAATGGTGTCAACCCCGTAATTGTCGTCGAGGTAATCGAGCTGCGCGATCACATCGGGGTCGCTGATGCCGCAGTTGCCGCCGTGGGACCATACGGTTTCATACTCGGGCTGTTTTGAAACGAATTCCCCTTTTTTATCGACATAGGTGCCCGAGCACTGTATCACGCACCCGGTGTGGCATCCGTGGGTGACGACGCCTCCCCGCTTCGTTTCAATGTCCGCGAAGGTCTCGCCGCTTATTTTATTACCCTCGGAAAAAGTCCCGGAACTGAAATTGTTCGTGGGGTACCCGCCCGCCTCGCAGAGGATATTGGTGAGCACGTTCGTGCCGAACTTCGGCAGGGCCTGGCCCGTGACCGCGTGCGACCGCAGCCCCTCGGTGAATTTTTTGTTGGCCTCTTTGAATTTCTCCGGGTCCTTCGGCTGCCGTATTTTCAGGTCCGTCATATCGAACACGATCGCCTTGACGCCCTTGGAGCCCATGACCGCGCCGACGCCGCCCCGGCCCGCATGGCGGCAGGGGCGCACCTCCATATCGGTGATGGCTATCGAGGCCGCTCCGAGCTTCATTTCGCCCGCGGGTCCTATGGAGATGCATGCGATCTTGTCCCCGTACCGGGACTTCATTTTTTCCACCAGATCATAATTGGGAAGGAGCCTGAGGCTTTTATCCGCCTTGATCGTGATCCCGTCTTTTCCTATGTGGATCTCGTAGAGATCGTCCCCTTTCGGTTTTCCCTCAAGAACGATGGCGGCATATCCGTGACGCGACATTGCGATGCCCGCCTGCCCTCCGGAATTCG
>CAZZHU010000227.1:271-5376 GCA_964654045.1 uncultured Leptospirales bacterium | reverse complement strand
TCAATACCCTGATTGTTCGTCCAATCAAGGAAATGCGGAAGGCCATAACCAGAATATCGGACGGCGATCTCAACGTTGAACTCAATCTGACCAGCCGGGACGAGTTCGGCGAGATATCGGACCAATTGAAGACAATGGCCGGGAAGCTAAGCCAGATGATCGGCACCATAGCGGATCTGAGCAGGTACCTGGTGGACGCCTCGCAGCAGATACGCAATGCGTCCCAGTCCCTCAGCAGCAGTTCGTCGGAGCAATCCGCCAACATCGAGGAAATATCCTCCTCCCTGGAAGAGATCCTGGCCAACGTGACGGAAAACGCGCGCAAGTCGCTGGATACGAGGACCGTGACCGACGATTCATCGCGGAAAGCCGTTGACGGGGGAAAACAGATCGAGCAGGCCATCATGTCGATCAAGGACATCAGCAAGGACACGGAGAAGGTGACCGAGATCGTCGATTTCATAAACAGCATAGCCTTCCAGACCAATCTCCTGGCCCTCAACGCCGCGGTAGAAGCGGCACGGGCAGGGGAGCACGGCAGGGGCTTCGCGGTGGTGGCCGCGGAAGTGAGGAGCCTCGCCCAGAGGACCTCCCAGTCGTCGAAGGAGATAAGCGATCTTATTTCCAGTTCCCTGGGCACGATCAGGCAGGGGGAAAACCTGTCGGCGAACAGCATCGGGTCTATGAAAGAAATAATCGATTCGTCAAAGACGATCGTACAGCTGGTGGAGGAGATGACCCTGTCCAACACCGAGATCGAGCAGGGTGTCCGCCAGATCACGGCCAGCATGAACGGCCTGGGCGAGATCTCCCAGGAAAACGCGTCATCGTCGGAGGAGATGGCAGGCACGGCGGACAATCTCAACAGCCTGGTTATGAACCTCAACGAGATAATGAGCAGGTTTGTCATAGCGAAAACCGTCTGAATACGGGGCCTTGACAGTCAGAAATATCATTTTTTGATTGTAATGAATAGAGCCGTGTATGATACTAGGCGCCGGATATGCAATCGTTGCTATCCGGCGATTTTATATCAATGGTGCCCATGCCTATGAAAAACCTTCTGCTGCTTTGCTTCATGCTGTCACTGATGGCCGGTTGCTCGAAATCACGGGATATACAATTCTGCGAGGGGGTGTCGCCAAAGGGTGATGGCGTCAACTGCGGAACAAAATTCGAGGACGGCGAGCTGACGGCCGTCATCAACAGCACGGAGCCCTTTGGCGTTAAAACAATCACGGTGCAGGTGTATGAAGTGAAGGAAAAGAAGACCGAAAAGATCGATACCATAACCGTTGACGTGAAGCCGGATAAACAGACCGCTTCGGTGAATCTTGCCTTTTATTCCGGCGGAAGGTATATCGTGAGGGCCTACAAGAAGGATACCCGGATCGGGAGCGAGGAAATCGCGATCGAGGAACGCTGACCCCGGCCGTGCCTTATTTGTTTTCTTCTTCCGCCTGCTTTTTCCGTTTCAGCTCTTCCCGGTAAAAGACCAGTATCAGGAGAAACGCCCCCACCACGATGGATGAGTCGGCGACGTTGAATGACGGCCACCGGTACACGCCGTCCACGCCGACGGATATGAAATCCACCACCCCGGGACGCCCCGGGACGAGACGGTCAATGATATTCCCGACAGCGCCTGCCACGATGAGGGCCATGGAGGTGTTGAAGAGGAACGATTTGTTCTTTTCGAAAAAGTAATAAATGATCATGAGCGCCAGCACGATAACAGACACGACGAGAAAAAGGTTCTTGTGCCCCTGCAGTATGCCGAACACGCCCCCCTCGTTATAGACCAGGGCAATCCTCAGGAAGCCGTTTAAAAGATCGGTGCGGTCTCCGAAGCCGTATTTCTGGACGATGAGGTATTTTGTCACGATGTCCAGTGAAAGGATGGCCGTTATGAGCCCCAGGGGCATAAGGTATGTCTGTATCTGTTCCCGTTTCATGTTATTTCATCGCCTTTATAATATCGGTGCAGCGCTTGCACAGCTCCGGGTGTTCCGCATCGGTGCCGATGGTGTCGAAATAGTTCCAGCAGCGGACGCATTTTTTTCCGCCGGTTTTATTAACCGCCACCGAGGCGTTATCGTAGTCGCGCATGCCTTTTTTCTTTTCAGCGGTCATGGTCACCGAAGCAGCCTGGAAGAAGCGGGTGAGCTCCGGGCCCATGGCGGTCATCATTTTTTTTGCCGCCTCGTCTTTTATGAAGAGCGAAATGTCGGCCTCCAGTGATGATTTCAGCATCTTGTCCCTGCGGCAGATCTCGAGCTCTTTTAAAACATCATTCTTGATGTTCACCAGGCCCTCTATCTTCTGTTCGATATCAGGGTTGTTGAACCGGTCGTCGAGCCTGTAATACCGCTCCATGTGGATCGAACCCGGGTTCTTGTTGAACTGCCAGATTTCCTCCATGGTAAACGCGAGGATCGGGGCCATGAGGCGCGAAAGCGAATTCAGGAGCTCGTTCTGCACAGTCTGGTTGGCCCGCCGTTTCCTTGAATCGGGCAGCTCGACATACAGGATGTCTTTTGATATGTCAAAATATATCGAAGAGAGCTCCACGGCGCAGAAATTGAGCAGCTTCCGGTATACCAGGTGGAACTCGAACTTTTCATAATGCTCGATGATCCTGGCGGACAGCACATACAGCTTGTGCAGGAGCCACTTGTCCAGGTCTGACAACTCATCGTAGGGGACCGCCTTGTCCGGGGTGAAGTCGGACAGGTTGCCGATTATGAACTTGAAGGTGTTGCGGAAGCGCCGGTATGAATCGGCGATCTGTTTCATCATCTGCATCCCGATACTGACGTCATTCCGATAATCCTCGGATGAGACCCACATCCGTATTATGTCGGCGCCGTATTCCTTGATAAATTCTTCAGGGGGCTTAACGTTGCCGAGTGATTTGCTCATCGCCTTCCCTTCCTCGTCTAGCATGAAGCCGTGAGTGAGGACCGTGTTGTACGGCGCCCGGCCGCGGAGCACCATGGCGGGCCAGAAGGACGACTGGAACCATCCCCGGTGCTGGTCGCTTCCCTCGAGGTAGAGGTCCGCCGGCCACCGGTGGTCTTTCCAGTTGTCGAGCACCGCGAAGTGGGAAACGCCTGAATCAAACCAGACGTCAAGGATATCGAACTCCTTCACGAAGGTGTCATTGCCGCACTTGCATTTCGTGCCGGCCGGGATGAGGTCCCTGATGTCGTCGGTGAACCAACTATCGATCCCTTTTTTACGCGATATCTCGCCGAAGAGCCTGACGCTTTCGGCGCTCATCATGTTTTCTCCGCATTTCTCGCACCTGAAAGAAGGGATAGGCACGCCCCATGAACGCTGCCGCGACAGGCACCAGTCCGGCCTGGTCTCGACCATTCCCAGGAACCGGGACTGTCCCCACGATGGGATCCATTCGGTCTTGTTGACGTTATCCAGGCCTTTCTTGCGGAGGTCATCGTGGTCGATGCTTAAGAACCACTGCTCCGTGGCGCGGTAGATGAGCGGCTTTTTACAGCGCCAGCAATGGGGATAGGAATGCTCGATTTTTTCGGTCTGGACCAGGACCTTTTTTTCTTTCAGGAGTTCAACGATCGGATCGTTTGCGTCAAATACATTGACGCCCTTCATCTCGGGATAATCATCGGTAAACCTGCCTTTTTCGTCGACCGGGCAGTATACGTCGAGGCCGTATTCAAGACCCACGATATAGTCCTCGTGGCCGTGACCCGGGGCGGTATGAACAATGCCGGTGCCGGCATCAAGGGTGACATGGGTGCCGAAGATCACCTTCGATTCACGGTTTATGAAGGGGTGATAGACCTTGAGTTTTTTTACGTCGCCGGCCGGCAGTTCTATCTCTTCGTCTTTTGGCCTTCCGACGGCGTTTTCGATCTGCATGATCAGGCCCTTGGCGACGATATAATATTCGCTGCCGAATCGAACGGCCGAATACTGAAAATCGGGATGGAAGCTCACCGCCAGGTTTGCCGGCAGGGTCCAGGGCGTCGTGGTCCATATTACGACATGGGTGTTGTCGGCGTCCACACCCGGCACCTTCATTGTTGACGGTTCCACTTTGAATTTCACGAAGATTGCAGGTGATGCATGATTTGCGTATTCCACCTCGGCCTCGGCCAGGGCTGTTACGCAGTTTGGGCACCAGTAGATCGGTTTTTTACTGCGGTAAATGAATCCTTTTCCCAATATTTTTCCGAAGACCTCCACGATCGTTGCCTCATAATCGCTGCTCATGGTCTTGTAGGGGTTTTCATAATCGCCAAAGACGCCCAGGCGCTTGAATTCATCCATCTGGATTTTAACGAATTTATCCGCAAACTCACGGCACAGGTCCCGTATTTTTTCCTTGGGCATTTTTTCAGCTTTTGCTCCAAGGCTTTTCATGACGTTATGCTCGATGGGCAGGCCATGGCAGTCCCATCCCGGCACGTAGGGCGCCTTGAATCCCATCATGGTTTTGTGCTTTACAACGATATCTTTCAGGATCTTGTTCAGGGCGTGCCCCATGTGGAGATGCCCGTTGGCGTACGGCGGCCCGTCATGGAGGATATAGAGTGTATCACCTTGACGCGACTCGAGAATTTTCTCGTAGATCTTTTCCTTTTCCCATACCCTGAGGATTTCCGGCTCCCGCTGGGGCAGGTTCGCTTTCATGGGAAAATCAGTGGTCGGCAGGTTGACAGTCTTTGAATAATCCATTATGTCCTCTGCGTAATACCGTGACTCCGAGAAACAGGGATCGGGAGATCATATATTACTGTAAAATAATATTCAGAAACATAATCAGGAGCTGGATTTGTCAATGTTTTTTTTGAACCAGCCAGTTGCGCCGCGCGTAAAGGGGGCCGACATGAAAAAATCAGTTCTTCGCGCAGTCAAGCTCGAGGTTTTCGAACATCTTTTCCAGAACGTCCCGCAGGTCGGTTTTTTCCCAGTTGTCTGTCAGCGCCCCCGTTGTATCATAATAGGCGCCCCCGTTGTAATAGACAACGGCCCAGAATGCCGTGCCGCTGCACCTGAAATAGCGGGCCGTGACGGACCCCCTGATAATGAGGTTGTGCCATGGTCTCACGCGAGCGTAGACC
>CAZZHU010000227.1:0-216 GCA_964654045.1 uncultured Leptospirales bacterium | reverse complement strand
TTCAGTGGGCAGCCCGACATATGATCGTATTGAAGAAAACAGAGACATATTTGATTTCGCGGTATCGGTCAGGGCCGCGAGGGTGTTAAATGAGCCCGTTATCCTGTACCACGCCCTTCCGTGCCGGTCGGTGATGGTTTCATTATTGAGAGAGGTTCCTTTCCGCACGTCAAAGTGGAATTCCCTGCTAAAACGCTGCCACGAGTAATTCTTCTG
>CAZZHU010000226.1:4577-5393 GCA_964654045.1 uncultured Leptospirales bacterium | reverse complement strand
AATTGTTTAAGTATGGCTGTTATTTTTCCGATGATGAGGACCTGGTGAAGGATTTTTTCTATTCACTTTCGGACAAGAGCCTGCAGCGGCGCTTCATGACGGTCCACAAGGACATCCCCCACAAGATGCGGCAGAAATTCGTGGTGATCGATTACACGAAGGAGATGGTGATACTGGCGTGCATCACCAGGAATGACATCGAGGTTGTCGTCGGCATAGGCCAGTACGTGAAATGGCACGACAAGAACTACGCCGATGTCGCTTTTGCCGTGCGGGACGATTACCAGAAAAAGGGGATCGGGACCGAGCTCCTTGATTATATCACCCTGCTTGCCAAGAATGAGGGGCTGCAGGGCTTTACGGCTGACGTCCTGGGGGAAAACAAGCCGATGCTCCATCTTTTTGATAAAATGAACTACCGTGTTGAAAAAAAGATCGAGGACGGCGTGTACGAATATACCATAACATTCGGGGCCGGAAATGGAAACAAATAGAAGCGGCATCCAGTACCTGTTTGAACCCCGCAGCATTGCCGTTATCGGCGCGTCGCGCGATACTGACAAGATCGGGTACAAGATCATCAATAATATCGTTTCAGGCGGATACAGGGGCGCGGTCTATCCCGTTAATCCCCAGGGCGGGGAAATCCTGGGACGCACAGTGTATAAAAGCGTCGAGGAGATCGAAGGCGACGTGGACATGGTCTCCATAGTAATCCCTGCGAAGTTCGTGGTGGATTCGGTCGCGAGCTGCGCCCGGAAGGGCGTGAAGATCGTCCAGATCATAACATCGGGCTTTGCCGAGACGGGCAACGTC
>CAZZHU010000226.1:0-4535 GCA_964654045.1 uncultured Leptospirales bacterium | reverse complement strand
AGGGGAAGATCGTTACGATTGCCCGCGGGCACGGCATGAGGGTCCTCGGGCCCAACATATTCGGGCTCTACTCATCCGCCGCCTCGCTGAATTCGACCTTTTCGGCGACGGCGGTGCAGCCGGGCCGGGTGGCCATCCTCACCCAGAGCGGCGCCCTGGGGATCGCCCTCATCGGCAAGACGGCGGTTGACAACATCGGGCTTTCCACGATCGTTTCCATCGGCAACAAGTGCGACATCGACGAGGCCGACCTCCTCGAGTACCTTGTGGGCCACGACGAAACGAATGTCATACTGATGTACATCGAGGGCGTCAAGCACGGCGACCGGCTCATCCGGGCCCTGATGAGCGTCACGGACCGGAAGCCGGTCGTGGTCATCAAGTCGGGGAGGTCCCGGCGGGGAGCCATGGCGGCCGCGTCCCACACCGGGTCGCTTGCCGGCTCTGACGAAATCTTCGACGCCATCATGAAGCAATGCGGTGTTATCCGCGCGGACAGCATAGACGAGGCCTTCGACTGGTGCAAGTTCCTCGCCTTTACGCCGAAGCCGAAGGGAAACAGGAGCGTGATCATCACCAACGGCGGCGGTGTCGGCGTCATGGCCACTGACGCGTGCGAGCGGTACGGCATCGACCTATACGATGACCAGGCGGAGCTCGCGAAATCCTTCGATAAGGTGGTCCCCTCCTTCGGATCGACCAAGAACCCGGTCGACCTGACCGGCGGCGCCAACGGGAAGGATTATGACCTGGCGCTCTCCGTTCCGGCGCAGACACCCGGCATGGACGCCACCATCGCCCTCTACTGCGAAACGGCCACCTTCGAATCGGCCGACCTGGTGCCCATGATAAGGACAACGTACCGGAAGCACGTTGATGCGGGCAAGCCCGTGTGCTATGCCATCGTGGGCGGTACGGCGGTCAACGACGCCATCAACACGCTGCGCCATGAAAATGTGCCGGTATACGGCGACGTATACCAGGCCGTATCGTGTCTCGGCATGATGTACCGGTTCGAGCGTTCCCGGACCGAGAAGTCGGCGATCATAGACGAGGCGCCGATAGACGCCGCGGCCATAAACCGGATAATCGACGGGGCACTCGCGGAGAAGAGGAACTTCCTTCTCGCCAGCGAGGGGTCCGCGGTGATGCGCGCGGCCGGCGTCAGCATCCCGCAGACGAAGGTCGCCCATACAATAGATGAGGCGGTGCGGTTTGCGGAGGAAATCGGGTATCCCCTGGTCCTCAAGGTCGTGTCGCGGGACATTCTTCACAAGAGCGACGCCGGCGGCGTTGCGCTGGACATTGATAATAAAGAGGAAGTCATGGACGCCTACGAGGCGATCATCCATAATTGCCGCGCCTACAAGGAGGACGCGGTCATAGACGGCATCGAAGTGTGCGAGATGGTTTCGAAGGGCACGGAGATCATCGTGGGGGCGCGGCGGGACGCGTCCTTCGGCCCCATCGTCATGTGCGGTTTCGGCGGCATATATGTCGAGGTGATGAAGGACGTCGCCTTCAGGGGATATCCCTTCAACCGCGCCGAGGCGATGAAGATGCTCAAGGAACTCAGGTCATTCCCGCTTCTGCTTGGCGTGCGCGGGGAGGCGAGGAAGGACATCGAGGGGCTTATCGACGCGATGATAAAGGTCGGCACTATAATCCGGAAATGCCCGAGAGTTACCGGTATAGAGATAAATCCCGTTGTCGTGTACGAGCAGGCGCGGGGACACAAGGCGGTAGACAGCCGTATCCTGATAACAGGCTGAGGAGGAACGATGATGAAAAAGATAGTTATCGCATCAATGCGCGAAGGCGCCGGCAAGACGAGCATCATTGCCGGCATTGCCGCGGCCGCGGGAAAAAAAATTGGATATATAAAGCCGCTGGGAGACCGCCTGGAGTACAAGCGTAAAAAGAACGTCGACCATGACGCCATGGTGCTGCTGAAGCTCCTGGGCATCGATTGCGAGCCAGACTGCATTTCCCTGGGTTTCGCCCATTCGAAGCTCAAATACAAGTACGACGAGAAGGGCATGCGGGAGGCGCTGGCCGCCATGGCCGATACCATCGGCGCGGGGCGCGATCTCCTCTTCATCGAGGGAGGGCGCGACCTTGCCTGGGGCTCGTCCGTTAACCTCGATTCCCTGTCAGTGGCCATGGGGCTTTCGGCGCGTTTCATCCTGGTCGTCAGCGGAGACGGCGACCGGGTGTCGGATGACATCAGCTTTATCATGAAGTATATAGACTCCTCAAAGGTGGATTTCGGCGGGGTTATCGTCAACAAGGTGCAGGACGTGGATGATTTCAAAAACAGCTGTCTACCCGCCATCAATGACATGGGGGTGAACGTTCTGGGCATCATCCCCTACAAGGAGCAGCTCACCTTTTTTACTATGAACTTTCTCGCGGACCGCTTCCTTGCCCGGATCATCGCCGGCGAGGGCGGCCTGAACAACGTGGTGAAGCATATTTTTGTGGGGGCCATGTCCACCGACGAATCGATGCGCAACCCCCTCTTCAACAAGGAACAGAAGCTCCTCATCACCAGCGGCGACCGGAGCGACATGATCATTGCGGCCCTCGACAGCGATACCGTGGGCGTTATCCTGACAAACAATATCGTTCCTCCGCCGGCTATAATCAGCAAGGCCTCGGAAAAGAACATTCCACTGCTGCTGGTGCCGTACGACACCTATGACGTGACCCGGCAGATGGATAATTTTGACGCCCTCCTCACCCATGACAGCGAGGAGAATCTCAAGTTCCTGGAGCAGCTTGTCAGGGATTACGTGAGCATTGAAAAGGTGATTGGATAGGGAAGGTCCATCATGAGCTGACGCCGGATCCGGCCGCCGTCCCGTATTCCGGTGAATCTGTCGGCGTTCCCGCCTGATCTATTCTTCTGCGGCACCGGCTATGAATCCGCCGGCGTTTTCTTCACCGGAGGTATTTTTGACGGGTCGTAACCGAGACATTCCTTCGCGTGCTCGCACCAGCCGGCGCAGCCCACGGTCATGCGCGGATTCTGCACCGTGGCCCCGCATCCTGTGCAGCGGCGGCGCACATCATCCTTGAAAAACTCCACTTCGTTCCCGCATGAGGCGCAGGGCACGTTGAAGATATCGCCCGGCCGCCAGTAGCGGGTATCCTGGCCGGGGCATATGGCTTTGCTCATTGGACGCCCTCCTGTCGGCGTAAATTATAAAAATCGCATATAAAGTCATTTGCGCTTGACATGAATAATCCTGGAAGATTCAATATTTAAGGTTTTCTGGTTGTGCTGTCCAGCTTTTAAATTATGTCGTATACATTATGACGGACAAAATTAAAAAACAATCCCTGTCGGAGTTCAGCCTCATACGGAAGGCCAGTTCCATCGACAACCCGATCCTCAGGCATTTTATTAAAAAACATAAGCTGGACGACCAGGATTCACTGCTGCTCGGCGTTCTTCTCGACCTGACGGACCAGATGAAAACGCCCATCAAGACCACGTACCGCGCAATTGGGGACATGGTGGAGCTTACCGCGATGCAGGTCTACCGCAGCGTCGGTTCCCTTCACCGTAACCGTATTATCGAGTACAAGCCATCGGGCGATTACGTGCATATATCTTTCAGGGACATCGACGAATCAATTGACGAGATCACGCTTGCCTATGAAAACGCGCGGAAGATAAAGAAAATCGAGGAGTATCTGTCTTTCGTACGGGCGCAGAAATACGTTCGCTCGGCCGAACTGTTCGATCTCATGTACCCGATAGTCGGCAAGCTTGTTGCCGCAAAGGTGACCGAAGCGTTACGATCGCTGGTCAATTACATCAACGCAAGGCTCGATTCATCCTTCAGCATGGCAATGTGGAAGTACCGGTTCAGGAGCTTCCGCACCGGCGTACCCCTGGCCGAGATCATATTGCGCGAATCGCTCCCGTATTATATCGATGAGATATTCCTCCTCAAGAAAAAATCGTCGCTTCTGCTGGGACACGCGGCGAGGGAGGAAGGGAGATCCATAGATAAGGACCTGGTGGGCGGGATGCTGGGAGCCATAAATGATTTTTTGAAAACTTCCTTTAAAAAAGGTTCCTCGGGTGTCAGTGAAATACAATTTGAAGAATACCGCATCATGATTTTCGAGAGCGTTTATTTTTACGCAGCCGTGGTGGTGTACGGTTCGCCGGCCATGGATTTTATCCAGACTATCAATGACGTAATGGGCAACATACACGCTGCGTACCGGCGCCACCTGAAGAATTTTGACGGCGACATGTCCAGGTTCGGAGGAATCGATACTCCCCTGCAGGAGCTGATCAGGGCGACCAACATGGTGGTTCCGGCCGGTGAGAAACCCCACCTTGCGAAAGTGAAGATCGCCGGCGCGCTTCTCGCGTTACTGTGCGTTACCGGCGCAGCTTGGATGGGATATTCCTCATTCAGGGACTGGCGCCTTGGGAAAAACGTCACCGGCCATGTGGCGCGGACAATGCCGCCGTTTTCCCATGACACCGAGATCGATATCGACGGCGATAC
>CAZZHU010000225.1:0-5441 GCA_964654045.1 uncultured Leptospirales bacterium | reverse complement strand
AAGCCCTCTCCATTTGATGGAGAGGGCGCGCGAAGCGCGGGTGAGGACTTACCGGAGAGGGGGTTGGGGGGTGAGGTCGAAGATGGTAGATGGCGTCCCTGAGGTGTAGTGATGTCAACAAGTAATGGTGGAGCGGGTACTGTAATAAGTGGAATAATTTTGTTGTCTTTTGCCGATACCTGTAGTATAGTATACTATCAGGCGGGAAATGGAAATACGAGGGAGCCATGGACAGCAAGGAACGGGTTGAACTGATACGGCGCGGGAACGAGTTTTTCAATAACGGTGAAATATCGAAGGCCGCGGCGCTGTTCGTGAAGACCGGGTACCGCGACGGCCTGACCAGGATAGCCGATCACCTGTTCTATGACCAGCGGCAGCCTCTGGTGGCCCTGAAGTACTACCGGATGGTCAACCGCCAGGACAAGGTGAATGAAATTTTCGAGCGCATGATCTTTGCCTTCGGAAAGCTGATGGGCAAGGAGCCGCCGAAGCAGAAGGTGGAACTGCCCCCCCTCAAGGTATCGCCCAAGCTCAAGATCCTCGCAGAAGAGATCCTCAGAAATAATGAGGCCGCCGGGGAGAAGTGAATCGCGTCAGGATCGCACCGCCGCAACCTTTTCCTCATCCCCTACGGGCCGGCCATGAGCCGCTGCTTCATATAAAACGGGACTCGCTCATACCGGCGAGAATGCAATAATTGTCGTGTTGCGCAATTGTCATTGTGACGAATCCCCGTATTCCGGGATGAGAAAAAATTCTGATTAAGTGAATATAATTCAAGATTTCTCACCCCGCCAAGCGGAATCCGGAATGACAGATCCAGAAAAGCAACAAGTCAAATCAAGTTTTTCTGAATGATATACATAATAATTTTATTTTCTTTACAAATTAACAAAAATCTATAGTATCAGGATTGGTGGATTTCATTATCGGGCATCTGCAGGCAGCTTATCGTATCTATATGAACGTATAGCATAATTTTAATGAAAGAAATATCAATTAAAAACAGTATAATCCTGGGGGCAGCAGCCGCGATTTTTATTCCTTTCTTTATAGCCGGCCTGATTACATACGCAAAAATATCCTCTTCGCTGGAATCACTTTCAAGGGAAAAAGGGACACAGATAGCAAAGGATATCGCTTCACTCATCGAGATGACGATGTCGCAGGAGATCAAGTTCATAAAATCGGTGTCTGTTAATCCTTATATCGTCCAGACCGCTGCCACCGGAAATTATGACCTCTCTGATGAAATATTATCTGAAATATACAGGAACGTGGGCGCCAATTATGAAGGATTGTTCATTACAGACACCGCCGGAGTCATACGCTCCGATGCTGTTGATAAAAAAAGGAAGGGGATAGACGTCTCCACACGCGAATATTTCCTGAAGGCCAGCAAGGGCATAGCGAACTTCAGCATACCCGTTGTGTCAATGGCTACCGGAAAACTGATTATGGTTGTCGCCGCTCCGATCATTTTAAAGAACGGGACGTTCCGGGGCATCGCAGCCGGAACCCTGAACATAGAATACATGATAAAAAATATTTCCTCGGTAAAAATTGGGAATACCGGGTATGCCTTTGTGACGGATGCAAAAGGATTAAACATCATACATAAGGACGAACGGCACATTCTTAAAACCAGTCTGCATGATCTGCCCGGCATGAAAAAAATCATGGTGAAAATGCTGAACCATGAAACCGGTTCTGAAGAATATGTTTATAGCGGCATAAAAAAAATCGCGGGTTTCGCCCCTATCCCTTCCACCGGGTGGAGCGTGGCCTTTACCCAGGACCGTGATGAGATAATGGAGCCGGCAAAATCCATACTTTTATTCATAGCATTCAGCGGGTTGCTGTTTGTTCTCACCGCCGCCGGCGGGATTTATCTGCTGTCGAAAAGAATCAGCGAACCGATAGAAAAGACAATTAAAACATTCAATGAAATTACTTCCCACACATCGGAAATTGTCATTACAATCGGCCCGGACAGAAAAATAATCTGGGCAAACCACGTAATGGAGAGCCTGACCGGCATACCGTTGCAGGAATTAATCGGGACCGAACCCGGACTGGATAATCTCAGCAATACCCCGGCGGACGAAATATGGGCAAAGCTCAACAAGGGAAGCGCATGGTCGGGCCGCATTATAATGAAGGGATCCGATCATAACAATAACACGCTGGAAGCACTCATACTTCCTGTCAAAAATGACAAGGAGGAGATATACAGTTATATCGAAATCGGGCATAATATAACACACGAACTGCAGGTTGAGAACAGGTTGAGGCAGTCCCAGAAAATCGAGGCCATGGGAACACTGGCGGGAGGGATCGCGCATGATTTCAATAATATCCTCGCCGGTATTTTCGGCTATGCGCAGATTTCGCTGATGAACCTCGACGACAGGGAAAAAACAGAGGAGAATATCGGCGAGATACTCAATGCCGCGAAACGGGCCAGGGACCTCGTGCAGCAGATTCTAACATTCAGCCGCCGCACGGAAATAGATTTTGAACCTGTCGCGCCGGCAGAGGTGATCATGGAGGCGCTGAACCTGATCAGGGCATCCGCCCCCGCGACAATTGAGATTTGCCATTCATTCCAGAGTACAAATTGTATCATGGGAGACAGGACCCAGCTTAACCAGGTAATCATAAATCTCTGCACCAATGCCGTTTACGCCATGGAGGGGACGGGCGGACTGATTGCCGTTACACTTTCTGATGTTGAAGTCGATGAGGAATTCGCGCTGCGGCACCCCGGGCTGAACAAGGGGCCCCATGTCCAGCTGACGGTATCCGATTCGGGACACGGAATTGAAGGAGAATTGATTGATAAAATATTCGACCCGTTTTTCACGACCAAACCTCACGGACAGGGCACGGGGTTGGGGCTGTCGGTTGTAGATGGAATCGTGAAAAATTTCAACGGTATTATTACTGTCAAGAGCGAGAAGGGAAAAGGTTCGCAATTCAATATCATCATACCGGCGATCACAGGTGAAGATAAGAAATGTGCTTCATCACAGGGCGCGGGCGAATCTCCGGGAGGAACAGAAAGAGTGCTGCTGATAGATGACGAACCGTCTATCATCAATATATACACAACAATTCTGGAAAGATCCGGCTACACCGTCACATCTTACTCTGATGCCGGCCGGGCTCTTGATGAATTCCGCACTAATCCATATAACTATGATGTTGTTGTATCTGATTATGCAATGCCGCACATGACGGGGCTGACTGTTGCCGTGGAAATTAAAAAAATCAGGAATGACATAAAAATTATACTGTCTTCAGGATTCATTAATAAGGACATAGAAGAGAAATCATCAGGAGCCGGTATATCCGCGATCATTCAAAAGCCGGCCACGATGAATGATCTGAACTCTGCATTAAGAAAAGTTCTGGATACATCTATTTAGCAGTTTGCTGAAAAACAGCAAACTGCTATGCGACACATGGATGTTCGCCATTTTTCAAGGCTTTAGCCGGGAAAAATGTGAGGTTTTACGAATTCACTTCGTAAAACCGAGCGGGAATCGGCAAGGATGAAGTGATACGCGCAATCTACCGGGGGGAAGGTCCCCTGAAACGGTACATGGCGGATGGATGGGTTGACCTCTCCCTTGGTTGTCTTGCAGAAGGCGGCCGCATCCGGGAGGTGTCGCCGGGGAGGTACGCCGCTCCATCGGGCCGGACCGGCGCTGGTGCCGTACACGGCCGGCCACTGTGATCTGTGTGTCCAGAGGCCCGGTGCCGGATCCTCTTATTGTTCCTGGCGATCGTATTTACAAGCTTTTTCCAGCCGGGAGAGATAACCGCGCAGGGCCACGATTCCCATGTGGCCGTCTTCCGCTTCAATCGGCCTGTCAAGTCCTAATTGCGTTTTGGCGATAATCGTTTCCAGTCTTTTGTAATCCGGCAGGGATGCTTTAACGGCGGATAAATATTCATCCAGAAGAACCCGGTATTGCGGCGATAGTGTTTCACAGCAGCGTTTCTGGGCCGCCTGTAACTCCATAAGATCCTGTTTCAGCGGCGCTTCCTGTTCTTTGCTTATTATTTCGCCGTACGAAGCCAGTTTTTTCCTGATGGGTCCCAGTTCTTTTTTTTCCAGCGCCTCGGCCTTTTGATCCAGCGTGTCGAATTTATTTGCGAAACCGCTCATGCGGTCTTCAATCTTTTTCATCAGGGCCTGTTGTTCTACCAGCAGGTCATAATCCGGCTTTGCCTGCTTTTTTGCGTCCTGGTATTTCTGGTCGGATTGCAATTTCCTGTCGGCATTCGCACCGTGGGTTTTTCCCCAGGCGATTCTTTCCTCCTTGCTCATTGTTTTAAGTTTCTTCGGATCATCATGCGATAGGCCGTATTCACGCATCATCTGCTCGGCCATGGCTTTTTTTTCTTCTCTGGTCATCTTTCCTTTCCGGCCTTTTGTCTCCATCCCCTCGGGCAGCGTAATCATTCTGGACGCCAGCGCATCCCTGTTCGCGTCCATGTATGCTTTTGCCTCTTTTTTTCTTTCCCGGATCTCCTTTTCCATCTTTTTATCGAGGTCATGAACTGATTTGTTAAAAGATGATTTTTCCGCATCTGTAATGCCGCAGCAGTTTTTAGGCGCTGCCGGTACCTGCGCCAGATAGGCTTCCGGCGAGGTCCTTGCATAGGAAAAAGCGGCAATACAAAGGAACATCAGCGTAAAGATAACATGTTTCATTCCACACCCCACGGTTTTGATTGATTGTGATAATAATTTTTGCGTGTGAGCGTGAATATAAAAAGATGAAATCCTCGTGTCAAGATATATCCAGTATACCGGCATCGAATTATTTTTCCGATAAAGTACTGGACCTAATATTTTTATTGGAATCATCAAAGAAAATTATTATATTAGTCTATAATCAGCTTGTAATAATGTTATTATGCCGTGCTGAATAACTATTTGGGAGGTATCATGATGAATATGCTGAAGGTGGCATGCGGGTTTGTTGTTTCTGCCATGATGTTCGCGGGAGCGGACACTGTTTTTGCCGCGAAAAGCGGCAAGCCCCATATGAAATGCAAGGATAGATTCATAGCCATGGATGCAAACAAGGACGGCAAGGTAAGCTTCGAGGAATTTAAGAAAGTCAAACATCCCCGGGGCAACACCAGGGATGTCTTTAAGGCGAAGGACAAAAACAACGACGGATTCCTATCTATTGATGAACTATGCGCCGGCAAGGGGCCGGGAACCGGCAAGGGGCAAGGAAAGTATAATAAATAGATCGTATTTTTTACATTACACGAGACGCCGTCCCTGGCGATTCAAGAGACGGCGTTGTTCCCTTGATGGCTTGGGAATCCCCGGCCATGTTCAATGATATACAGGGAAATGGATCTTTTTGAGTTCATTGGCAACGGCAGGATAGTCTCTTTGAATGCTGCTA
>CAZZHU010000224.1:0-5489 GCA_964654045.1 uncultured Leptospirales bacterium | reverse complement strand
TCGCCCACGAACTTGCGCGCGATCTGGGCGGCAATGGCGGTATTGCCCTGAGCGAGCCAGTCTGCCGCGCTTGCCCGCGCACGTTCTTTATTATCCGGCCGATCTTCTTCAATGCCGGGCGCATTTCGCCTTTAAGTCGCGCCGATCCCGGGTCGAAGAACACGTCGCTGCTCAAAGTGATCACGAGACCCCGCTCATCCTCCATGACCCGTACCGTCTTTGACTGGATTTCCGGCTTGAAGGCCTCCACGGCGCGTTTCATCATCTGGGACATGTATTGCTGGCGCTGGCTGCTCGGCAGGGCGGTGATGTTGTGCCCCAGGTCCATAAGGTTTCCCTTGGATATGGATTTGCCGCCGGCCATGATGCCGATATTCCCCTTGAAGGACGAGAGGACGTATAGGAATTCATGGCCCTTGACAACGGTTTCGTCGCCCATGAGAACTATGAAGAAGCAGAGGAGGAGCATGTTCATGTCCCCCAGGGTTTGCATCCAGGGCGGAGACGACTTGATTTGTGATTTTTTACGTTTTACAGCCATCGATTAGTCGCTCACTTCTTCGGAGATCTCCTCCCTCAGGCTCGGCGCCAGGAAGGATATGAGCTTGTCCTTGACGATGCGTGGGTTGTCCCCTGATTGAATGGAAAGCACTCCCATTAGTATGATGGAACGCATAAGCACTTCGTTATTGGTCATGACGTCGAGGCGCGAGGCCAGAGGTGTAAAGTAGAGGTAGCACATAACTGCGCCATAAAAGGTGGTAATGATGGCGACGGCGAGATACGGACCGATGGAGGCGCGGTCGCTCAGGTTGACCAGCATCATGACCAATCCCATCAGGGTCCCGATCATACCGAAGGCCGGGGAAAAGCTGGCCCAATCGTCGAACATCCGCTTGTTGTCATCGTGGCGGCCCACCATCTGTTCGATCTCGGTTTCCATGATGTTTTTTACGAGTTCCGGGTCTGTGCCGTCAACCACGAGCTGAAGGCCCTTCTTCATGTAGACGTCATCGAGTTCATCCAGGTCGTCTTCCAGTGCAAGGAGGCCCTCGCGGCGGGCTTTTTCGGAAAAGGATACGATAGTTACTATTAATTCACTGAAATTATACCGGGGCGGAAACAGGCCTACTCTGAATAATGTCGGGATAAGCAGGAGCTGCTTAATCGGATATCCGACCATCATGGCGCTGATACTGCCGCCGATGACAATCCAGATCGACGGGATATCAATGAATAAGAGCAAGCTGCTCTTGGCTGTAATAATGGCGAGGGCCAGTACAACAATACCGGTAATCCCCCCTATCAGCATCCCTATTTCCATATATCATCCCCTGAAAAAATGATTTCTTCAATAGTATAAAGTTGTTACTTGATATTATTTTCGGTATTTATCTTTAATTTAGAGAATAAAAAATATGGATAGTTATCGGTATGGGCCAAAATGAGCAAATCCGTACTTTTGTATGTAAAATGACCGGATCATTGAAGCTGTAATCCATCCCGGGGTCAGAGTAAAATTCATCTACCCTTACCGATAACTATCGGCGAGAATAGCCCGAATCCCTGAAAATCCGGGGTCAGAGCAAAACTCGTGGGGTCAGAGTAAACTGAAAATATCCTTGCAGTGGCCGTGAATCCTTGTTTTAATGAGAATAAATCCTGTCATGGGTGGGGAAATCATGATTATCAGGCAGATTAAAATCGGCGGCCTTGATGAGTTTTGTTATATCGTGGGGAGTGAAAATAGCGGCACCGGCGCCGTCATTGACCCGGGTGGAAATGCCGAGGCAATAGCTGATGAGGCGGAAAAAGCCGGTATCAAGGTAGTGTATATAATTCACACCCATGGACATATTGACCATACCGCCGGCACCAGGCGCCTGAAAGAGCTGACCGGCGCCCGGGTCGTGCGCCACCGGCTGGAGGGCGGAGAGGGCAGGGTTGACCTCCTCCTTGACGGGGAAAAGACCCTTGTCGTGGGCGATCTTGTCTTCACCATCTTCCATACTCCGGGCCACACCCCGGGCGGGATCTGCCTCTATGCAGGGGGAAATCTCTTTACCGGCGACACCCTCTTTGTCGGAGACAGCGGCAGGACCGACCTGCCGGGAAGCGATCGCGCCGCCCTGGGAAGGTCCATCCGGGGACTCATGGAACTGCCGGAAGATACCGTTGTGTGGCCGGGTCACGATTACGGCCCCACGCCCAGCTCCACCCTCGGTTGGGAGAAGAGGAACAATGTCAATGCGAAGGAATACGGATTTTATAAAGGCGCGTAAAGTATTTTTGATAAAAACAGTTGTATGGATTTTCCAGCTATAATAAAATATCCGCAAACGAGGTGATCTGTATGAAAAAAATTACATTAACGCTGGCTGTTTCATATCTGATAATTGAGCTGTCCCTCCCGGCGGTAGTATCAGCCGCCCCGAAGGAGATAAAGCTGGTCAAGCCTGCCATGACCGGCGGCATGCCCCTATTGACGGCTCTGAGCAAACGTCAATCATCCCGGTCGTTCTCCGAGAGGAAGCTGCCGGACCAGGTCCTGTCAAACCTGCTCTGGGCCGCGAGCGGCATCAATCGTCCCGCTTCCGGAAAGCACACGGCGCCCACGGCTATGGATAAACAGGAAGTCGACATCTATGTCGCGCTGGAGGCGGGCCTGTACCTGTACGACGCGAAGAAACACGCCCTCGAGCTGATTGTCGATAAGGATATCCGGCCCCTTACGGGAAAACAGGGCTTCGTCAACAAGGCCGCGGTCAACCTGGTCTATGTGGCGAACTTATCAAGGGCTGCCGGATCTGACCGCGAAGACAAGCTCCTCTATGCAGGCGCCGATACCGGTTTTATCGGACAGAATGTGTATCTCTTCTGCGCGTCCGAGGGCCTGTCAACGGTTATCCGCGGCTGGATCGACAGGGACGATCTGGCCAGGGCGATGAAGCTGAAATCGGATCAGATGATTATTCTTTCCCAGACCGTCGGGTATCCGGGAAAATAACATCACGGTTTTACTTTTTACTGGAGGAAATCATGAGACACGTGTCAGGCTTATTGCTGTTCCTGGGCTGCCTCCTTGCCGTTTCAGCCGGGGCGGCCCCTAAAAAAACCGTGGTTGATTATTTCAACATGGCGGTAAAGTCCGGCAATGTCATCGTATTTAAAAACGGGAAGTGGTTCCTGGAGACAACAGGTAATGAAGTCGTACCGGTGCCGATTGTGGATATTAAGAACGGCTATATCAAAATAGAGGAAGAAGGAAAAGGCTGGATAGAAGCTGCATTGTTTCTGAGAAAGGATGGTTCGCCTGTCCTGGTGGTGTCCGGAAAAAATTCCGAGAATCCCTGTTCGCTTCAGGATTTTGTCAAAGTCTTCGAATTGAAGGACGGGGCGATGGCCGAGACGGGGTCCATGCTGCCGATACTGCCCATGGATCCCTTTTTTAAAGACGGATTTAATTTTGATGATAAACAGAAAATCGGGGAGCTTGCGAACACGGTACGAATCACATACAGGCTGCCCCGGAAAGGAACGGCGATACAGGTCACGCTGGACATGGATTGTTTCGAACGGACCACGGGGAAGGGAGACCCCGCCCCTGAAGAAAAGGAGCAGGCGAAAAATTTTCTTGAAAGCATCAAGTGTAAAGTTATTGATATTACATGGGACATGGACAAGGGTCGTTTCATGGTTGAGGATGATAAATGCAAATGAATGATCATTGATACGCGCCGCGGCGAAAAGTGCAACAGCCTGTGCACATCCGGGTTTCGTGTGTTGAAAAAGGAAGACGCTTTAATGGAGATTGTCGCGATATAGGCTTGTGTGGCGTATTAATAACGAAAGATGCGATAATGATATGAAAATAGAAGCGAAAAAAAGCAAGTTAAGCCTCAATCAAAACCAGCCATCCCGGCCGGGGAAAAAGCCGGCCAGGGAGTCGAAACGGGCAAGAGAAGAACTATACGCCGAAAAGCCGAAATCGAAGCCCCCTGCAACAAAAGAGCCTGAGAGCAGGGTTCCGAAGATCAAGCTTCCGAGAATTAAGCTCCCTACATTGAGCGTCCCGAAATTCAAGGGTAATCGGTCCCTGTATCTTATCGTTCTCCTGGTCGGTGTGCCCGCGCTCATGGTTTCTATATGGCTCGGGATGAATCTGAGAAAGCATCCGGTGCCCGGGCCGCTCTTTACCGAAAGCAATCTGCCGCCGTCGCCTCCCGCTGATGCCAACGGATGCCTGCTTGTGTACGATAACCAGCTATATAATGAATACTTTTCCAGGGACCTCAGTGACATCAATCTGCTGAGAAACGCCGCTTCCATGGAGCGCTTCCTTGATAAAACAACGGGAGAGTATACCGTTGCGAAAAACCTGGCAGGGCGGGACGATGTTAAAAAGATGATGGGAGTATACCGCGATATCATGAAAAAACCGGTATTTGCCGACACCGTGATGCCGGGGCCGCAGGATGCGCAGAAATACCGCGTATACGTGGCGCTGCATAACTCGATAACCGCGGTGATGGTGAGCCGCATACAGGAAAAAAAATATGCAGCCGCGTTCAAATTGATGAAAGACCAGCTGAATCTCAATATCCAGTACATCGGATCCGCGAGGTCCATGATCAACTACATTACGGCAATGCAGGCATATGAAAAATCATTGGGTATCCTGAAATCGATGCTGAACCAGTTCAACGCAGGCCGGAAAATGGGAAATGATTCCCTTGCCGCCTGCAGGGAAATCGGCGAACTGGTGAGGTCCTTCAATCCGCAGGGCGCTTCCCTCGCGCCGATTGTCATGTTCGAGTATATCGCTGTGTGGAAGCAGACGTTTAACCCGTTGATCCAGCACCCGGAAGCCGCAATCCGCCAGATAATGAAGCGTAAACCTCTGGTTTTTTTTGACCGCGGCCTGACCCAGCAGATGTTTGATGACCGGTGGAAGAAGCTGTATGAATACGCGAAAAAACCGGACGACACTACCCTCGCGGAGGTCAGGAAGCTCCAGGAACAGCGATATACGGCGGCGCGCTTCTGGTGGCTCCATAACGCGGTAGGTAAAAAGTACCTTGATTCCATCACGATCACCGCTTTCCAGCTTTTCCAGGAATCGAAAAACTGGACTACCGCCATCAGCCGGAATCAGGGTGAGGTCGTGAATATCCTCAATGCTCTTAAAGAGGAGCCGGAGCAGGAAAGGAAGCAGGAGAAGAAACCGATAAAGAAACCGGCCCGGAAGCCCAGGAAGAACAGATAATCCGCCATGAAACGTGTCCTGATTACAGTTGCGGCAGGAATCATTCCGGTTCTTCTCGTCTTTACCACCGCACATGGATCCGGCGGTTTGAATTACTTTACAACGCCGCGGCCCTTCATATCGCAGCCCCCGTTTATCCCGATCACCGATTTTTCCATGCAAACGTACCATGTGTCTGCATCGGCAAACTACGGGTACGAGAAATACAGTCTGCAGATTCCAG
>CAZZHU010000223.1:0-5497 GCA_964654045.1 uncultured Leptospirales bacterium | reverse complement strand
ATTCAGCTCGATGCAGATGATCGCTGTCAGGGGCATGCTGAGGAACATGCCGATACAGCCGACGGCGGATTTAACCAGTTCCGAAAGCACCGGGTTGTAATTGAACACCAGCATCAGCGGTGTTTGCGGATCGAAGCGCATAGCTATTAAAAGAACCAGGGGGAGGGCGCTCCCCACATAGGCGAACATGAGTGTGTTGACCGTGGCGCCCAGCATATCGGAACTGACAGTCAATACCGATTTGAACGCTTCTTTAACCGATATCTCCGGGTGCACCCTGAATATTTCCTCGGTGGCGGATGCAATTGATATGCAGACGTCCATGATAGCGCCGAGGGCGGCGATAATTATACCGGACAGGGCAAGACCCCGAAGGTTCACATCCACATTTGATGCGTAAAAGACAGTCATCATTTCACCGGTAACGATTCCGGACAAATGCATGATCCACCCGGAAAAAAGCGCCAGGATTGTTGCAAGAAGGATGCCCGAAGTGGCCCCGAGAATTGCCGCAAGGGTCTTGGTTTTAAACCCGAGGATTATCGGGATGGTAATGACAATGGCAAAGAGGGAGGTGCCCACTGCCATGGGAAGAGGCGTATATCCCCTGAGGGTAAGGGGTATAAGAACATAAAAAATGAGGATGATTGTCGCTATCAGTGAAAGCATGGAGAGCACGCCGCGCAGCCTGCCGACGAAAATAATTGAAGCAACAAGAAGGGCCGCGAGAATTATTATTCCAATTGTATTATCAACGTCGTATATTGATATATGCTCAATGGCGTCGGCGTCGCCCATCTGTGAAATGCCGATGAACACCGTGTTCCCCTCGCGGTAGAACATGTCTCTGGGCATGTCGTCCTCGCCCTGATAGACGGAAACATGAGTCTGTCCTTTTTTAGACCCGCTGATGATTTTCAGGTGTACCCGCACCTCGACCAGGTTCGCGTTTTCCCTGCTCGCGCGGATCCGTTCTATTCTTTCAACTTTTGCGCGGGCGAATTCCCGGGAATCGATGTAGGCTTTTTTCTCTTTCGCATGCGCGTAGGTGAAAGTCAAAATAATCGCCGATATTATTGATATGATGCTAAATAATTTTTTTTGCATGGCGGTTAATGCAAGTAACTGTCGATTACTTCTTCGATATGTCCATAAATCATGGGAAGAAGGCGCATCCCCTTTTCTCTGACGATACCGGCAGCGTATCCGCTGATGGCCCCGCAGATTATCATGTCCACGTCGATGTCCTTAAGCTTTTCAACACGCTGCGGCCCGGCATCGGCGTTAAGGTTGATATCGATCTTCTGCTTGATCCTTCCCTCTCCCGTTTCATAGATCATATACCTGTTTGATGCGTCCATCAGGGAAGATATACAGTCCTGAAATACGGGAACTGCTATCTTCTCATTCTTCATACTATATATAACGCAACTATCATGCCAGGGAATGAATTTTTGTTGTAAATATGTAATTAGTTCATCTGTAAAAATGATTTCGTTGAAAAAAACGCATCCTCTTCGGGGGGGGTAGTAAATCTGGAAGGTAGATTGACTGCTGGAGTAAAAAATATTATTCCCGGATGTCTTGATTACCGGTCAATAGTTTTTAATGTTGATTGAATGGCAATGAAATTATTGCAAAGTGCAATGTGGGTACTTGTCAAGTATTGCGTTTCGCAATCCCCGGTTGTTCCCCGGCAATGTTAAGATTTTTTATCTTTCGCCAGAGGGTGGTCGTGTCAATACCGAGGTCTTTAGCCGTATTCTTTCTGTTCCACGAATTTTTTTCCAGCGCTTTGAGTATATATACTCGCTCCATTTCTTCGAGTGTTAAATTGTCCTGAAGCGGCGTTGCGATATTTTTAAAATGGTTAGGGAGATGCAGCTGCCGGATATACGGCTCACGGCAGAGGACGAAAGCATGCTCGATAATATTCTCCAGTTCGCGGATATTGCCGGGATAATCATGGTTCATGAGTATGTTCATGACGTCATCGCTCACGCCCTCGATATTTTTGCCCTTGAGAATATTGTATTTGTGAATAAAATGCTTGATCAGGAATGGGATGTCTTCTTTTCGTTCGGCCAGGGGCGGGAGCTGTAAATTTACTACGTTAATACGGTAAAAAAGATCTTCCCTGAAATGGCCGACGCGGACTTCTTCCCTGAGTATTTTATTCGTGGCCGCGATTATCCGCACATCTGATTTAACGGTGGAAACGCCGCCCAGCGGCTCGTATTCGCGTTCCTGGATGAAGCGGAGGAGCTTGACCTGTATCGCGGGCGATATTTCGCCTATCTCGTCGAGAAAGAGTGTTCCTCCCTCGGCCAGGGCAATTTTTCCCGGCTTGTCTTTTTTCGCGTCGGTAAAGGCTCCCGCCTTGTAGCCGAACAGCTCCGATTCCAGGAGGTTGTC
This sequence comes from uncultured Leptospirales bacterium, assembly GCA_964654045.1. GTDB lineage: Bacteria > Spirochaetota > UBA4802 > UBA4802 > UBA5550 > RBG-16-49-21. The sequence goes on along the minus strand of CAZZHU010000223.1, from coordinate 3,082 downwards.
GGGAACCGCTGCGCAATTGATGACGACAAGAGGTTTTGTTTTTCTATCGCTCAGTGAATGGATTGCCCGGGCGATAAGTTCCTTCCCGGTGCCGCTGGAGCCCTCTATGAGCACCGAGCTGTCGCTTATCGCGATATCGGGGAGAATGCCGAAGAGGTCGCGCATGATCTTGTTCTTGCTGACGATGTCTTCGAAGGTGTAGCTCGATTCGATTTCCTTGCGGAGTGTTTCTATTGCCGTGATGTCCCGGAATGTTTCGACCCCGCCTATTACAGATCCTTTTTTGTCTTTTAAAAGGGCCGTGCTCACGCTGATAGGTACCCTCTCTCCGCCGGAATTGACTATGAAAATCGTTTTATTGATGATATTATTGCCGGTATTCAACGTTTCTTTCAACGCGCAGGAATGCTCGCAGATGTTCGCATGGAAGATTTCAAAGCAGAGTCTCCCGAGGGCGTCTTTTTCTTCAATTCCCAGGATGTTTTCTGCCGCGCGGTTCATGGATGTAATGCGGAAATCCATGTCAACCGTGAATACCCCGTCAGCTATGCTGTCGAGGATGATGTTTTTTTCTTCATTTTCAATCATATGCCATCAATATATACTATATCCCGGGATGCAGGCTGAAAAAATTATTATTTTTTCAGCCATTTAATCTCTTGACAGTTAATGGGCATATGCCCACAATGTCAACAACAAAGCGGGTAAAATGCCAAGACCGAAAGAATGCAGAAAAGTGGGCTGCATGCCCGATAAAAACTACTTCAAGCCCAGGGGAATACCGGCTTCGCTCCTTGAGGAAATTGTATTGACCCTGGATGAATTTGAGGCCATACGGCTTGCCGATCATGAAGGATTGTACCAGGAGTATGGCGCTAAAAAAATGAACATTTCGCGCCAGACTTTCGGCAGGATAATTGAAACCGCCCATAAAAAAATCGCGGATGTCTTGATAAACGGAAAGGCTTTAAAAATAGAAGGCGGAGACGTTTCAATAGAAGAAATGAAAGGTATCAGGTGTCCGCGATGTAAAAGGGAATACGATTCATCGATTTCATCAGGGGACGCATTTGTCTGCCCTTATTGCAGCAGAAAATAGGAAATTCTTACTATATTAAGGAGAAACCAATGAAAATAGCATTACCGTCAAACCAGAATAAAGTGGACGCCCATTTCGGGCACTGTGAATATTTCACGGTATTTACCACAAACGAACAAAACGAGATTGTTAAAGAAGAAAAGGTGATGTCTCCGGCAGGGTGCGGATGCAAATCCAATATCGTGCACACGCTTTCGCAGATGGGGGTCAGCATGATGCTGGCCGGGAACATGGGCGAGGGGGCGGTCAACGTGCTCAACAGCCAGGGCATCAGGGTGCTCAGGGGCTGTTCCGGAGATGTGAAAAAGGTCACTGAACAGTGGCTCGCCGGGACACTGAAAGACTCGGGCGTAACCTGCCATGAACATGAGCATGGGTGCCATGAAGGCTGATTGACTGACCGTAAGCCTGTTCGATATCTCCCCATCCGGCAAAAAAAGCGCCGGACAGGCGCGCAAAAATTTTTCAGCGCCACTGTATATTCGGCTCATTCCTCCTCGGTATCCGGTGATATGCGTACCTGGGATACCCGACCATCATGGACCCGTACGGCTCGTGGTTTTCGGGAAGATTGAGCGCCTTGGCCATGGGCGGCCAGTATGTCGCGGCCGCATTGAAGTAGCCGGCCCAGCAGGCCCCGAGGCCGAGGGCCGGGGCAGCCAGTTCGAGGTGCGTCATTGCAATGACGCAGGAGGTGCGCGCGTTGTTGTCGAGCTTTGAGCCGTATGCGATGATCAGCAGCGGCGCACCCCTGCATATTACGTCACGGCCCTCCTCGTGCCGCTTCACCACCCGGTCCGGGTGCAGGTCCGCGAGCACAGCGGGCATCTCCTTGATCATGTACCTGAGCCAGTCGATCACCATATGCGAAAGGCGCGTCAGCTCCTGCCGGTCCTGCAGCACCATCCACCGCACATGCTGGCCGTTGTGCCCGGTGGGCGCGTGCCCGGCCATGGATATCAGTTTAGCCAGTATCTCCCGGCCGACAGGCTTGTCGCGGTAATTCCGTATGGATCGCCGGCCCCGGAGGAATTGTCCCGCCTGGTCTTCATTGATTGACAGCTCTTTCCGGAGGGGCGGGCACTCCGAAAGGCTGCAGTCCCTGTGCGTCAGCGCGGCGTGGGGGCAGACAGCCACGCAATGGCCGCATTTGATACAGAGCTCTTCGGCGTCCTCCGTCGGGTACGGGAATGCGTCCGGCCCGGCCTGCTTGATAATCGAGGCGGGGCACTCGGCGACGCATGCGCCGTCTTTTTTGCACTTCTTTTCGTCGATGGTGATGAGCGGCATCTCTTGCCTCCCTGGCGGTACCTCGTCTGCGAGGTATGTCATTAGTAAGGAATTGCCGGTTCCCCGGATCCGGTCGAAGAGACCTGATGGGCCTTGGCCGGGCCAGCATGGAGCACCCTGAGATAATCTTCAACACAAAAACAGCGGGCAGAGGATTTATATTCCGGCGAACGACGGGAAGCGGGAGCGCACATGCATTATCGCCGCATTTTCATCCGCCGATAACCCGCACCTTCAGTTTTTTCAGATGCAGCCGGGTCCATGCCCACGACAGGGGCAGCGCCACGGCATTTGCCACGGCAAGACTGATGAATACCCCGGGCATTTTCATGTCGAAGATATACACCAGCAGGTATGCCGACGGTACGGCCAGGATGATCATCCTGATGAGGGTGATGAGAAGCGCGGGCAGGGGTTTGCCCGTTGCCTGGAAGGTGGAGCCGGATATCATGGCGGCGGATACGCCGATGAAGGTGAAGGAGAGGACGCGCACCTGGGAAACGCTCCCGCTTATGACGCCTTCGACGCTGGAGAAACCGGAAAAGATCCATTCCGCCGCTATGTTGTACACGATTGCCAGGAGGAGCACCATGACCAGGCCGAGGAGTATGTTCCCCGCGTATATGCGCTGTACCCGGGCCAGGTTGCCGCGCCCGTAGTTCTGCCCCACCATGCTTATGGTGGCGCCGGATA